>NZ_JBJQLJ010000003.1:0-270649 GCF_046486385.1 Escherichia sp. WS33
ACTTTGGGAGAAAGGCAGTCCGCTGCATAAATCTACGCAACAGGTTAGAACCCAAGGCCCGATACGGCATGCGGACTGCAGGCAGAGAAAACTGGCCGATTTTCTCTGCACTGGAGGGATAATACAAGACCCGATTATACTCGGTCAGACTTTTTGCCAGTTGAATGCGCCAGTGGATGAACGCCCGTTGTGGCCAGATACCGGTAAACAACATTGCCAGTAAAGAGCCGAGGATCACATCGCCGCTTCGCCATAACGCCGTATTAATTTCACCTGTCGGGGAACCAACAACAATTGCCAGCGTCACCCCAATCAATAAACCTTGATACGGTTTCTTGCCCAGCGCCAGCCAACCGCAAAGAAACATAGCCGCCGCGCACCAGACTAACATCAGCGGTAACGAGATTAACTCCAGTTGCAGAGCGATAAGACCTAAAATCGACCCCAACACCGTACCGCCAATACGTTCGAATGCGCGAGGGACAACGTTCCCCCAGAACGAGATTGGCCCCATAATCACCACCATGGTGACCAGCGGCCAGGTGCTTTCCGGGATAGTAAACAGGCGGATAATGAGAAAAGTGAGCAGGAATGCCAGCGCGACCCGAGTACCATGCACAATGCGGTAATGGCGGTATACCCGGATTTCAAACGGGCTTAATGACTTATCGGCACGCACGCAGAAACTCCGTAATGAAGATTAAAAGCGCTCATAACTCATCTGTCGGCCAGAAGGCGCGCCTCTGAATTATCCGACGGACAAACCGGGAACAGTGTAATTTCCCGGCAGGAGCGAAAAAATTGAAAGGCGCATCTTACTCTTTTCGCTTTCAAAAAAAGAGTGGTCTTCGCGTCAACACACCGCCCTGAGATGAATTAGTGATGTTTTGGCTGCACCGCAACATACATTTCGATATCCCAGTACCCATCTTCCGCGCCATTGTTCAAGTAAACCTCGAAGCAGGGCTTTGGTAACATTTCATAAGCACTGTCCTGCAAGAGGCTATTAAAGAACTGATACCAGGGTTTAGCAAAATCATCACCGACTACACGAGCCACCGCCACCGCATATTGACCACCTGAAATTTCTGTCAGAATGACGCCCTCACTGTTTTCGGGGAGCGTAAAGTTATTCGGTACCGTCACGACGGTGTCGCAGCGTAATTTTTCGGCGGGTGTTTCATCCGGATTGTCGTAATAGACAGCAACCCACTCCTTCGGCACAATATTTTTGCTATCTACCCACATCATCAACTGCTCAAAACCTTTCTTTACCGTCTGTTCCCACGGGCCAACGAGATGGAAACCTGCAACGGTACGTTTATCTTCCTGCTTAATCTCGTAGTTCATGACGCCTCCATTATTACTGTTTTTATATACAGTATAGTTGCAATATTAAAACCACAAGGAATGAGTGTTGATTATGCGAGCAGACTCGCACTCCTGCCAGTCTGCTGCAAAAGAAAGGTCAGGCCTTATGGTGGAAATAATCACTCAGGCGAGAAAACATGCTGCCTTCCCCGACAGATTCCAGGGTAACCAGCGGCCAGTGCGCCACCTGTTTATCACGGTCGTAAAGTTCAATTTCCCCTACCCGCTGATGGGCGCTAATTGGCGCGGTGAGCTCTTTACCATTAAGGGTATATTTGGCTTTGATATGTGGAATTTCGGCTTTCGGTAGCACCATCCAGAACTCTTGTTCCGTTCCCAGGGCGATATTTTCTTTATCACCATACCAGATGCGTTCCGTACCGACCTTTTTCCTACGGTGCAAAATTTGCACCGTAGTAAAGTTTTGTTGCCCCCAACGCAGTAATTTTTTTGCCTCTTCCTCACGACCTTTTGCGCTGTCAGCACCCATTACCACTGCAATGAGGCGACGCTGCCCGTCTACAGCCGAAGCAATAAGATTAAACCCGGCACCAGAAGTATGGCCCGTTTTCAGGCCGTCAACATTCATGGTCTTATCCCACAATAACCCGTTACGGTTTTGCTGGGTGATACCGTTCCAGGTGAGGCTTTTCTCACTGTACATATGATAAAACTCGGGCTCGCCGTGGATGATAGCGCGAGAAAGCACGGCTAAATCATAAGCCGAGCTATGCTGGCCAGGTGCATCCAGACCATGCACTGTTTCAAAATGCGTATCCTTGAGATGCAGCTTCTCGGCATAGTTGTTCATCATTTCAACAAACTGCCGTTGCCCACCGGCAATATAGTCAGCCAGAGCAACACACGCGTCATTTCCGGAATCCACAATTAAACCTCGGCTTAAATCACGTACCGATACGCGATCGCCCTCTTTCAAAAACATCAGTGAAGAACCGACAAACACCGGATTATCTTTCGCCCACGCATCACGCCCCACGGTGACAATATCGTCTGGCGTAATGCGATGACTATCGATAGCGCGATCCACGACATAGCCCGTCATCAGCTTTGTCAGGCTGGCGGGATTGCGCTGTTGATGCTCATTACCCGCGGTGAGAATCTGACCGGTGGTGTAATCCATCAATACCCAGGACCCGGCATGAATCTCTGGAGGCTGAGGTGAAAAAGGAATGTTTTCCGCCGCAAAACCAGACGATAAATTAAAAACGAACAAAGAAGCAGCAATAATAAGACGGCGTTTCAACAGCAAACCCTCAGGTGTTTCAAATAGCTGTTCTTTTTACGGAAATACTTATGAACTGGCTGGAATAAAGTGCAAGAAAATGTGACTACTATCTCATTTTTATCTGACATGATCTGTTGTCACTCGCTGCCAAATTGTCGCGCTAAAGCTGATTAGCACGGTGATATTTGATACTCTGGCAGACAGCAGAAATAACGGATTTAACCTAATGATGAATGACGGTAAGCAACAATCTACCTTTTTGTTTCACGATTACGAAACCTTTGGAACGCACCCCGCGTTAGATCGCCCTGCACAGTTCGCAGCCATTCGCACTGATAACGAATTCAATGTCATCGGCGAACCCGAAGTCTTTTACTGCAAGCCCGCGGATGACTATTTACCCCAGCCTGGAGCAGTATTAATTACCGGTATTACCCCGCAGGAAGCACGGGCGAAAGGAGAAAACGAAGCCACGTTTGCCGCCCGTATTCACTCGCTTTTTACCGTACCGAAGACCTGTATTCTGGGCTACAACAATGTGCGTTTCGACGACGAAGTCACACGCAACGTTTTTTATCGTAATTTCTACGATCCTTACGCCTGGAGCTGGCAGCATGATAACTCGCGCTGGGATTTACTGGATGTTATGCGTGCCTGTTATGCCCTGCGCCCGGAAGGAATAAACTGGCCTGAAAATGATGACGGTCTACCGAGCTTTCGCCTTGAGCATTTAACCAAAGCGAATGGTATTGAACATAGCAACGCCCACGATGCGATGGCTGATGTGTACGCCACTATTGCGATGGCGAAACTGGTAAAAACGCGTCAGCCACGCCTGTTTGATTATCTCTTTACCCATCGTAATAAACACAAACTGATGGCGTTGATTGATGTTCCGCAGATGAAACCCCTGGTTCACGTTTCCGGAATGTTTGGGGCATGGCGCGGCAATACCAGCTGGGTGGCACCGCTGGCGTGGCATCCAGAAAATCGCAATGCCGTAATTATGGTGGATTTGGCAGGAGACATTTCGCCATTACTGGAACTGGATAGCGACACATTGCGCGAGCGTTTATATACCGCAAAAACCGATCTTGGCGATAACGCCGCCGTTCCGGTTAAGCTGGTGCATATCAATAAATGTCCGGTGCTGGCCCAGGCGAATACGCTACGCCCGGAAGATGCCGACCGACTGGGAATTAATCGTCAGCATTGCCTCGATAACCTAAAAATTCTGCGTGAAAATCCGCAAGTGCGCGAAAAAGTGGTGGCGATATTCGCGGAAGCCGAACCGTTTACGCCTTCAGATAACGTGGATGCACAGCTTTATAACGGCTTTTTCAGTGACGCCGATCGCGCAGCAATGAAAATTGTGCTGGAAACCGAGCCACGTAATTTACCGGCACTGGATATCACTTTTGTTGATAAACGAATTGAAAAACTGTTGTTCAATTATCGGGCGCGCAACTTCCCGGGGACGCTGGATTATGCCGAGCAGCAACGCTGGCTGGAGCACCGCCGCCAGGTATTCACACCCGAGTTTTTACAAGGCTATGCAGAAGAGATTCAGATGCTGGCGCAGCAGTATGCCGACGATAAAGAAAAAGTGGCGCTGTTAAAAGCGCTTTGGCAGTACGCGGAAGAGATCGTCTAGTTTGAAGCCTCCGCCGCTGATACGGCGGAGGACAATGTTGGGTCAGGCTTTTTGAACGGTGATGCTCCACGCAGCATCGCCAATCTGCTGATAATCGGTGATGGCATGTCCTTCTTCTGCCGCCCATTGTGGGATTGCTTCTGTTGCCTGGGTGCAATCAAACTCAATTACCAACTCATCGCCGCTGGCCATTTCTGCCAGTGCTGCTTTTGCTTCTATGAGTGGAAACGGACAGACCTGCGTCACCACATCCAGCTTTTTAATCGCCATCTTTACACCTTACTTAATTTGCCGCAGCAGTTGCCAGTTGCGCCTTACGCTGCGGTCGAACATACACAAGCCAGGACGCAGTCCAGACTCCGAGAATCATAAATACAAGGCCAATCCAGCCCTGCCAGGTCATCATTGCAGTCATAACCAGTCCATTACCGATAGAGCAACCACCTGCAATACTGGCACCGAAGCCCATCAGTACACCACCTAACCCGCTACGTAATGTTGTTTGTGCATCAGCTGCGCGAACGCGGAACTCACGGCTCGCTTTGGCTGCAATAAATGACCCCACGAAGATCCCTAACACCAGGAAAACGCCCCAGTTAATGTATTTCACGTCACCCGCGACCAGAAATTGCAGAATATTGGCCGTTGGGGAAGTGATTCCTAACCCAAACATGCGTCCGGTTGCTTCACTCAGGGGCCAGGCTAAAAGCGCAATCAAACCGATGAGTACAGCAGTGACAAAGGGATGCCAGCGTTTTTCAAACAGAATATGAGCGATCCCGGTTCGGCGCGGCGGTAAGGTCGCGACTTTGAGTTTTGGCTTCTTCAACTCTTTCATCACCACCCAGAGCGTTATCACCAGCAAAACGGCAACCAACGGCCACACAGACAAATTAAAAGTCTCAGCAATAGAGTTATGTTCAGTACTGTAGTGCTGCAAGGTTTGATTTAAACCACTGGCATGTGGAGAACGCATCACCGCACTCATCACCATATAAGTGAAAAGCGCGATCCAACTGCCGATCAATCCCTCACCCGCGCGATACCAGGTCCCGGTGGCACATCCACCCGCCAGAACAATTCCCAGCCCGAAGATATACCCACCTATAACAGTACCAAGCCACGGGAACGCCCCGGCTTCGTAAGTCAGTAGGCCCGCCTGAATTAACGCAAAAACCCCCACGCTTTGTACCGAAATTGCAATCAGCAAGGCGTAAAACATGCGATTATTTTTCACGATATACATATCGCGAAAACCACCTGTCAGGCAAAAACGCCCACGCTGCATGACAAATCCCAGCAGAGCACCACAAATTAGCCCGCTTAATATCATTGAAAACATAAATTAATTAACCAGATGAATGTTAATAGGGAAATTATTCATGACTGGTGGAATGCAGACCAATAACCAAATTCTCTAAATTAGAACAAATGGTTATTAATGAGGATATCGATAAAAAAGAATAAAAAAACCGGAGCCCAATATTCATTCGACTCCGGTTTATTATTACAAAAGATGATTACGCTACGTCTTCGTACTGCGGAACCGGGTTACGGAAACTCTTGGTGACGCAAGCCAGGTAAATCAGACCGATAGCCGCCCAGATCAGACCCAGAACCATTGAGCTTTCTTCCAGGTTAACCCACAGCGCACCAACGGTCAGCGCACCACACATCGGCAGGAACAGATACTGGAAGTGATCTTTCAGCGTCTTGTTACGCTTCTCACGGATCCAGAACTGCGAGATGACCGACAGGTTAACGAAGGTGAACGCCACCAACGCACCAAAGTTGATCAGCGCTGTAGCCATTACCAGGTCGAAGTTGATTGCCAGCAAGGCAATCGCGCCAACCAGGATGATGTTCATCGCCGGAGTACGCCATTTCGGGTGTACATAACCGAAGAAGCTTTTCGGGAACACGCCGTCACGACCCATTACGTACATCAGACGCGCTACGCCTGCGTGCGCCGCCATACCGGACGCCAGTACGGTAATGGTGGAGAAGATCAGCGCACCAACCTGGAATGCTTTACCTGCAACATACAGCATGATTTCAGGCTGTGACGCATCCGGATCTTTAAAGCGAGAGATATCCGGGAAGTACAGCTGCAGGAAGTAAGTTGCAAAGATGAAGATCATGCCGCCAATCAGCGCGGTCAGGAAAATCGCACGCGGGATCACGCGCTCTGCATCTTTGGTTTCTTCCGACAGGTTGCTGATGCCGTCAAAGCCGGTAAAGGAGAAGCACAGGATTGTCGCCCCGGTAATCATCGGGATAACATGCGCATCGCCAGACCAGAATGGACGAGTGCTCGCCAGCGTACCAGCGCCTTCACCTTCAAATACGCCATAAACAACCATGCCCAGAATCACCGCGATCAGCACCACCTGCAACACGACGATTACAGTGTTGAAGTTCGCTACGGATTTCAGACTACGCAGGTTAAAGGCGGTCATGAAGGCCACCAACGCCACCACAAACATCCACGATGGGATGGAAGGCACCAGAGCTTCAAAATAGATTTTCGCCAGCAGAATGTTGATCATCGGCGCGAACAGATAGTCGAGCAGAGAAGACCAACCCACCATAAAGCCGACAGTCGGGCTAATGGATTTCTGGGCGTAAGTGTATGCAGAGCCAGCAGAAGGATAGCGGCGAACCAGCTTCCCGTAGCTCAGAGCCGTAAACAGGATCGCAATCAATGCGAACGCATAGGCTGTCGGCACATGACCATCCGTGAGGCCTGAAACGATACCAAAAGTATCAAACAGCGTCATCGGCTGCATATAGGCAAGACCCATCATTACAACCGGAACTAACGTAAGCGTTTTACGCAATTCCACGCGAGAGGTGTTTGGAGTAACGTTATGCGACATGGTCATTCTCCTTTACGGTGATAACCGTCGCGTAAGCAAAAAATTGCCCCATTTTTTTGGATTCCTCAGCGACAACAACTGTCGATTTTTAGTAAATATCTATCCGGTACGAAGCCCGGCCTCTTGGTATGAATGATTGGTTTGAAGCAAAAAATAACCGACGCTGATGAAACGTCGGTTTTTAGTCATTTTTTGACAGCGGCGCATTGTGCCTAAATGGGGGGGAAATGACAAGAGAATGAGAGGCTTGTCATAATAATTTTTCTTTAAATGGCTGATTTTCCGTCATCAGATTTTGCATAAACACCGGCGATCGCACTATTTGCTAAAATTTCATCCCGCCACCAGCCGCTGGCAAGCCCTGCGGTCTGTTCGTTCCAGCCAATCCAGACGGGTTCAAAGAGAGTTTGGGCGACCACTTTCTTCTCGATTAACGCGCCACTATCGAGAAAACGTTGCGCCAGATAACGGGGTAAATAGCCACAGCCGAGGCCGCTAATTTGCAGCTCCAGCTTGGTTTTAAAATCGAAAACGGTAATGGCTTCTTGTTCGTCGAGAAGTTGTGAGGCCGTCGAAGCGCCTGCCTGCGCGGTATCCCCCACCACAATCGCCCGATATCGCTTAATAATACGACGATTTAACGGCTCTTCTTCCATGGCTAACGGATGATGAGGCGCGACCGCAAAGACTTGTTCCAGATCGCCCAACCGCGAGAAACCAAACTCACTGGAAGATGGTGGCTCATGCATCGCGCCAACAATAATATCCGCTCGCCCCTGAGTCAGGGCATCCCAGGAACCACCGAGTACGCCATTGATAAACTTCAGGCGCGTCACGCTATGATGTTGATAAAAAGCTTCAATCAGTGGCGCAAGCAGAGAAAAAGGAAACGTGTCGTCCACGCCAATCACCAGCTCGTTTTCCCAGCCTTCATGCAGTTTGATCGCCTGCTTTTCCAGTTCCCGCACGGTATGCAGAACTTCCCGCCCTTTCTCTAATAACATTTTTCCGGTGCGGGTGAATTTAGCGCGGTGTCCGCTACGATCAAGCAATTGAATATTAAGGTCGCTTTCCAGCTTGTGAACGGTGTAACTCAGAGCGGACGGCGTCTTGTAGAGTTTGGCCGACGCCGCCGCAAAACTGCCTTCTTTTTCTAAGGCATCGAGGATCATCAACACATCCAGCAGTGGTTTCATACACGCCCCCTTGCAGTGTATGCGGCGTCCTGCTGGCGTGATCGTTTACTCCAGCGGCATTACCAGCGGATCGGGATACTGGTATTCAAACCCCAGTTCATTACAAATCCGACTGCCATCAATAATCTTACCTTTGCCGCTGTCCAGACTATTTCTGAACTGCGGAGGTTCCAGCCCCAGTAAACGGGCCATCTGCGGATAGAAAACATTACGCGCAGGGTGAGCTGGCGCACATATATTATAGATGTGTCCGCCTTTAGGTGCCTGTAACAACAGAGTGATAGCGCCAATAACATCTTCTAAATGGACTAAATTAACACCATGTTCACCATCAGGCGCGGTTTTTCCGGCAAAGAAGCGTCCGGGATGACGTCCCGGTCCGACCAGCCCCGCAAGACGCAGAATATCGACCGAAGTACCGGGTAAATTGTGCAGCCAGTCTTCGAGTTCTTCTAATACTCGTCCACTGTTGGTTACCGGATTACGCGGGGTGGTTTCTTTCACCGTGCCTTGCGCGTCGCCATAGACAGACGTTGAGCTGGTAAAAATAATTCGGGGAATACGATGGGCCAGCGCGCTATCCACTAACTCTTGTACCGCTTGTAAATAGAACTCATCGCCGGGGCCGCTACGACGTGCCGGAAGCGTAATGACCAGCGCGTCGGCATCCATCAGGGCATCCAGATCGTCAGAATCGCAAACTAACTCAGGCTCCATGCGAAGCAGATAGCTATCAATGCCACTCATTCGGGCCGCTTCGACACCATCTTGTGTGGTTTTACTCCCGGTGACTTGCCAGCCTCGCGCTGAAAGTGACATCGCCAGCGGCATGCCTAACCACCCTAACCCGACAATTGCGACCTTTTTCATCCGTTATCTCCTGATACACCTTAGATCTATAAGGCTACGCTAGCGTATCAAAACTGACAATTCATTCTATGAATGAATCTGTTCAATAATGATAACGACATGCTGCAATGAGCAGTGAATCGTCGGTAACCGCGTATACCAGACGGTGCTCCTCTGTAATGCGTCGGGACCAGAAACCTGACAAATTATGTTTCAGGGGTTCTGGCTTCCCCTTACCTTCAAATGGCGTTCTGCGGGTATCTTTGATAAGTTCATTGATCTTTTTAACAATTCGCTTATCTGTTTCCTGCCAGTACAGATAATCATCCCATGATTCCTCAGACCAGATTAGTTTCACTCAATAATGTCCTTTTCTGTTCCTTTGCCTGATTTCAGGCTATCGATTGAGTCCATCAATCTCCGGGCGTTAGCGGGGGAACGCAGTAGATAAGCCGTCTCTTCCAGCGAGTTGTATTCTTCGAGTGACATCAGAACACAAGCCTCTCCATTCTGACGAGTAATAAGGATCGGGGCATGATCTTCAACGGCTTTCATCATTGTTGCCGACAAATTCTGACGCGCTTCGCTGTAGCTAATTGTACGCATGTCAATCTCCTCTTTTGTACAGTTCATTGTACAATGATGGGCGTTAATTAACTATTTATTAATTAGTTTGTAGATCAAGGTATTGTCAGTGAGACGAAAATCCAGGCTTCGCTATTTTTGGTGCCGTCAGCTTAGAGGACAGTCCTCTTAGCCCCCTCCTTTCCCCGCTCATTCATTAAACAAATCCATCGCCATAAAATATATAAAAAAGCCCTTGCTTTCTAACGTGAAAGTGGTTTAGGTTAAAAGACATCAGTTGAATAAACATTCACAGAGACTTTTATGACACGCGTTCAATTTAAACACCACCATCATCACCATCATCCTGACTAGTCTTTCAGGCGATGTGTGCTGGAAGACATTCAGATCTTCCAGTGGTGCATGAACGCATGAGAAAGCCCCCGGAAGATCACCTTCCGGGGGCTTTTTTATTGCGCGGTTGATAACGGTTCAGACAGGTTTAAAGAGGAATAAGAAAATGACAGACAACACTCGTTTACGCATAGCTATGCAGAAATCCGGCCGTTTAAGTGATGACTCACGCGAATTGCTGGCGCGCTGTGGCATTAAAATCAATCTTCACACCCAGCGCCTGATCGCGATGGCAGAAAACATGCCGATTGATATTCTGCGCGTGCGTGACGACGACATTCCCGGTCTGGTAATGGACGGCGTGGTTGACCTCGGGATTATCGGCGAAAACGTGCTGGAAGAAGAGCTGCTTAACCGCCGCGCCCAGGGTGAAGATCCACGCTACTTTACCCTGCGTCGTCTGGATTTCGGCGGCTGCCGACTTTCACTGGCAACGCCGGTTGATGAAGCCTGGGATGGCCCGCTCTCCTTAAACGGTAAACGTATCGCCACCTCTTATCCTCACCTGCTCAAGCGTTATCTCGACCAGAAAGGTATCTCTTTTAAATCCTGCTTACTGAACGGTTCTGTTGAAGTCGCCCCGCGTGCCGGACTGGCGGATGCGATTTGCGATCTGGTTTCCACCGGTGCCACGCTGGAAGCTAACGGCCTGCGCGAAGTCGAAGTTATCTATCGCTCGAAAGCCTGCCTGATACAACGCGATGGCGAAATGGAAGAATCCAAACAGCAACTGATCGACAAACTGCTGACCCGTATTCAGGGTGTGATCCAGGCGCGCGAATCAAAATACATCATGATGCACGCACCGACCGAACGTCTGGATGAAGTCATCGCCCTGCTGCCAGGTGCCGAACGCCCAACTATTCTGCCGCTGGCGGGTGACCAACAACGCGTAGCGATGCACATGGTCAGCAGCGAAACCCTGTTCTGGGAAACCATGGAAAAACTGAAAGCGCTGGGTGCCAGTTCAATCCTGGTCCTGCCGATTGAGAAGATGATGGAGTGATCGCCATGAGCTTTAACACAATCATTGACTGGAATAGCTGTACTGCGGAGCAACAACGCCAGCTGTTAATGCGCCCGGCGATTTCCGCCTCTGAAAGCATTACCCGCACTGTTAACGATATTCTCGATAACGTGAAAGCACGCGGCGATGAGGCCCTGCGGGAATACAGCGCGAAGTTTGATAAAACCACGGTTACCGCACTGAAGGTGTCTGCTGAGGAAATTGCCGCCGCCAGCGGACGCCTGAGCGACGAGCTAAAACAGGCGATGGCGGTGGCAGTAAAGAATATTGAAACCTTCCACACTGCGCAAAAACTACCGCCGGTAGATGTTGAAACTCAGCCAGGCGTACGTTGCCAGCAGGTCACGCGCCCAGTCGCTTCAGTTGGGTTGTATATTCCTGGCGGCTCCGCCCCGCTCTTCTCAACGGTATTAATGCTGGCAACTCCGGCGCGTATTGCGGGCTGTAAAAAAGTGGTGCTGTGCTCACCGCCGCCGATTGCCGATGAGATCCTTTATGCGGCGCAGCTGTGCGGTGTACAGGACGTGTTTAACGTCGGCGGCGCACAGGCCATTGCCGCACTGGCGTTTGGTACTGAATCTGTGCCGAAAGTGGACAAAATCTTCGGGCCGGGTAACGCCTTTGTCACCGAAGCGAAACGTCAGGTGAGCCAGCGTCTGGACGGTGCGGCGATCGATATGCCCGCAGGCCCGTCGGAAGTGCTGGTGATTGCTGACAGCGGCGCTACGCCAGATTTCGTGGCTTCTGATTTGCTTTCTCAGGCTGAACACGGCCCGGACTCACAGGTGATTTTACTGACGCCCGCTGCTGATATGGCGCGTCGCGTTGCCGAGGCCGTCGAACGCCAGTTGGCAGAACTGCCGCGTGCCGAAACCGCCCGCCAGGCACTGAACGCCAGCCGCCTAATCGTGACCAACGATTTAGCACAGTGCGTAGAGATCTCCAACCAGTACGGCCCGGAGCACCTGATCATTCAGACCCGCAACGCCCGCGAACTGGTCGATGGCATTACCAGTGCCGGTTCGGTATTTCTTGGTGACTGGTCACCGGAATCGGCAGGTGATTACGCCTCCGGCACCAACCACGTTCTACCGACTTACGGCTACACCGCCACCTGTTCCAGCCTCGGACTGGCGGATTTCCAGAAGCGGATGACCGTGCAGGAACTGTCGAAAGTAGGTTTCTCCGCGCTGGCTTCGACCATTGAAACACTGGCCGCCGCCGAGCGCCTGACCGCCCACAAAAATGCCGTTACTTTGCGTGTTAACGCCCTTAAGGAGCAAGCATGAGCACCGTGACTATTACCGATTTAGCGCGTGAAAACGTCCGCAACCTGACGCCGTATCAGTCGGCGCGTCGTCTGGGCGGTAATGGCGACGTCTGGCTGAACGCCAACGAATATCCCACAGCCGTGGAGTTTCAGCTTACTCAGCAAACGCTCAACCGCTACCCGGAATGCCAGCCGAAAGCGGTGATTGAAAATTACGCGCAATATGCAGGCGTAAAACCGGAACAGGTGCTGGTCAGCCGTGGCGCGGACGAAGGTATTGAACTACTGATTCGCGCTTTTTGCGAACCGGGTAAAGACGCCATCCTCTACTGCCCGCCAACGTACGGCATGTACAGCGTCAGCGCTGAAACCATTGGCGTCGAGTGCCGCACTGTGCCGACGCTGGAAAACTGGCAACTGGACTTACAGGGCATTTCCGACAAGCTGGACGGCGTAAAAGTGGTCTATGTTTGCAGCCCCAACAACCCGACCGGGCAACTGATCAACCCGCAGGATTTTCGCACTCTGCTGGAGTTAACGCGCGGTAAGGCGATTGTGGTTGCCGATGAAGCCTATATCGAGTTTTGCCCACAGGCATCGCTGGCTGGCTGGCTGGCGGAATATCCGCACCTGGCTATTTTGCGCACACTGTCGAAAGCTTTTGCTCTGGCGGGGCTTCGTTGCGGATTTACGCTGGCAAACGAAGAAGTCATCAACCTGCTGATGAAAGTGATCGCCCCCTACCCGCTCTCGACGCCGGTTGCCGACATTGCGGCCCAGGCGTTAAGCCCGCAGGGGATCGTCGCCATGCGCGAACGGGTAGCGCAAATTATTGCAGAACGCGAATACCTGATTGCCGCACTGAAAGAGATCCCCATCGTGGAGCAGGTTTTCGACTCCGAAACCAACTACATTCTGGCACGCTTTAAAGCCTCCAGCGCAGTGTTTAAATCTTTGTGGGATCAGGGCATTATCTTACGTGATCAGAATAAACAACCCTCTTTAAGCGGCTGCCTACGAATTACCGTCGGAACCCGTGAAGAAAGCCAGCGCGTCATTGACGCCTTACGTGCGGAGCAAGTTTGATGAGTCAGAAGTATCTTTTTATCGATCGCGATGGAACCCTGATTAGCGAACCGCCGAGTGATTTTCAGGTGGACCGTTTTGACAAACTCGCCTTTGAACCGGGCGTGATCCCGCAGCTGCTGAAGCTGCAAAAAGCGGGCTACAAGCTGGTGATGATCACCAATCAGGATGGTCTGGGAACACAAAGTTTCCCGCAGGTGGATTTCGATGGCCCGCACAACCTGATGATGCAGATCTTCACCTCGCAAGGCGTGCAGTTTGATGAAGTGCTGATTTGTCCGCACCTGCCCGCCGATGAGTGCGACTGCCGTAAGCCGAAAGTAAAACTGGTGGAGCGTTATCTGGCTGAGCAAGCGATGGATCGTG
Source organism: Escherichia sp. WS33 (assembly GCF_046486385.1). Taxonomy (NCBI): domain Bacteria; kingdom Pseudomonadati; phylum Pseudomonadota; class Gammaproteobacteria; order Enterobacterales; family Enterobacteriaceae; genus Escherichia; species Escherichia sp. WS33. The sequence continues at coordinate 13,923 of NZ_JBJQLJ010000003.1, forward strand.
CCAATAGTTATGTGATTGGCGATCGCGCGACCGATATTCAGCTGGCGGAAAACATGGGCATTAATGGTTTACGCTACGACCGCGAAACCCTGAACTGGCCAATGATTGGCGAGCAGCTCACTAAACGAGACCGTTACGCCCATGTAGTGCGCAACACCAAAGAGACGCAAATTGACGTCCAGGTGTGGCTGGATCGCGAAGGTGGCAGCAAGATTAACACCGGCGTTGGCTTCTTTGATCATATGCTGGATCAGATCGCCACCCACGGCGGTTTCCGTATGGAAATCAACGTCAAAGGCGACCTCTATATCGACGATCACCACACCGTCGAAGATACCGGCCTGGCGCTGGGCGAAGCGTTAAAAATCGCCCTTGGCGACAAACGCGGTATTTGCCGCTTTGGTTTTGTACTGCCGATGGACGAATGCCTTGCCCGCTGCGCGCTGGATATCTCTGGTCGCCCGCACCTGGAATATAAAGCTGAATTTACCTACCAGCGCGTGGGCGATCTCAGCACCGAGATGATCGAGCACTTCTTCCGTTCGCTCTCTTACACCATGGGCGTAACGCTACACCTGAAAACCAAAGGTAAAAACGATCATCACCGTGTAGAGAGCCTGTTCAAAGCCTTTGGTCGCACCCTGTGCCAGGCCATCCGCGTGGAAGGCGACACCCTGCCCTCGTCAAAAGGAGTGCTGTAATGAACGTGGTGATCCTTGATACCGGCTGCGCCAATCTGAACTCGGTGAAGTCTGCCATTGCGCGCCACGGTTATGACCCCAAAGTCAGCCGTGACCCGGACGTGGTGTTGCTGGCCGATAAACTGTTTTTACCCGGCGTTGGCACCGCACAAGCAGCGATGGATCAGGTGCGTGAGCGCGAGCTGTTTGATCTCATCAAAGCCTGTACCCAACCGGTGCTGGGCATCTGCTTAGGGATGCAACTGCTGGGGCGGCGCAGCGAAGAGAGCAACGGCGTCGATTTACTGGGCATCATCGACGAAGACGTGCCGAAAATGACCGACTTTGGTCTGCCGCTGCCGCATATGGGCTGGAACCGCGTTTACCCGCAGGCAGGCAACCGCCTGTTTCAGGGGATTGAAGACGGCGCATACTTTTACTTTGTTCACAGTTACGCAATGCCGGTCAATCCGTGGACCATTGCCCAGTGTAATTACGGCGAACCGTTCACCGCGGCGGTACAAAAAGATAACTTCTACGGCGTGCAGTTCCACCCGGAGCGTTCTGGTGCCGCTGGCGCTAAGTTGCTGAAAAACTTCCTGGAGATGTGATGATTATTCCGGCATTAGATTTAATCGACGGCACCGTGGTGCGTCTCCATCAGGGCGATTACGGCAAACAGCGCGATTACGGTAACGACCCGCTGCCGCGCTTACAGGATTACGCCGCGCAGGGTGCCGAAGTGCTGCATCTGGTGGATCTGACCGGGGCAAAAGATCCGGCTAAACGTCAAATCCCGCTGATTAAAACCCTGGTGGCGGGCGTTAACGTACCGGTGCAGGTTGGCGGCGGCGTGCGTAGCGAAGAAGATGTGGCGGCGTTACTGGAAGCGGGCGTTGCGCGCGTGGTGGTCGGCTCCACCGCGGTGAAATCACCAGAAATGGTGAAAGGCTGGTTTGAACGCTTCGGTGCCGATGCCTTAGTGCTGGCGCTGGATGTCCGTATTGACGAGCAAGGCAACAAGCAGGTGGCAGTCAGCGGCTGGCAAGAGAACTCGGGCGTTTCACTGGAACAACTGGTGGAAACCTATCTGCCCGTCGGCCTGAAACATGTGCTGTGTACCGATATCTCGCGTGACGGCACGCTGGCAGGTTCTAACGTCTCTTTATATGAAGAAGTGTGTGCCAGATATCCGCAGGTGGCATTTCAGTCATCCGGCGGCATTGGCGACATTAACGATGTTGCTGCCCTGCGTGGTACTGGCGTTCGCGGCGTAATAGTTGGTCGTGCATTACTGGAAGGTAAATTCACCGTGAAGGAGGCCATCGCATGCTGGCAAAACGCATAATCCCATGTCTCGACGTTCGTGATGGTCAGGTGGTGAAAGGCGTACAGTTTCGCAACCATGAAATCATTGGCGATATCGTGCCGCTGGCAAAACGCTACGCTGAAGAAGGTGCAGACGAACTGGTGTTCTACGATATCACCGCTTCCAGCGATGGCCGTGTGGTAGATAAAAGCTGGGTATCTCGCGTGGCGGAAGTGATCGACATTCCGTTCTGTGTGGCGGGTGGGATTAAATCGCTGGATGACGCCGCCAAAATTCTTTCCTTTGGCGCGGATAAAATTTCCATCAACTCCCCTGCGCTGGCGGACCCGACGTTAATTACTCGCCTGGCGGATCGCTTTGGCGTGCAGTGTATTGTGGTCGGTATTGATACCTGGTACGACGGCGAAACCGGTAAATATCATGTGAATCAATATACCGGCGACGAAAGCCGCACCCGCGTCACTCAGTGGGAAACGCTCGACTGGGTACAGGAAGTGCAAAAACGCGGTGCCGGAGAAATCGTCCTCAACATGATGAATCAGGACGGCGTGCGTAACGGTTACGACCTCGAACAACTGAAAAAAGTGCGTGAAGTTTGCCACGTCCCGCTAATTGCCTCCGGTGGCGCGGGCACCATGGAACACTTCCTCGAAGCTTTCCGCGATGCCGACGTTGACGGTGCGCTGGCAGCTTCCGTATTCCACAAACAAATAATCAATATTGGTGAATTAAAAGCGTACCTGGCAACACAGGGCGTGGAGATCAGGATATGTTAACAGAACAACAACGCCGCGAACTGGACTGGGAAAAAACCGACGGACTTATGCCGGTGATTGTGCAACACGCGGTATCCGGCGAAGTGTTAATGCTGGGCTATATGAACCCGGAAGCCTTAGACAAAACCATCGAAAGCGGCAAAGTCACTTTCTTCTCGCGCACTAAACAGCGACTGTGGACCAAAGGCGAAACGTCGGGCAATTTCCTCAACGTAGTAAATATTGCGCCGGACTGCGACAACGACACGCTACTGGTACTGGCGAATCCTATCGGACCAACCTGCCATAAAGGCACCAGCAGCTGCTTCGGCGAAACTGCTCACCAGTGGCTGTTTCTGTATCAACTGGAACAACTGCTCGCCGAACGCAAATCAGCCGACCCGGAAACCTCCTACACCGCCAAACTGTATGCCAGCGGCACCAAACGCATTGCGCAGAAAGTGGGTGAAGAAGGGGTGGAAACCGCACTGGCAGCGACAGTACATGACCGCTTTGAACTGACCAACGAGGCATCTGATTTGATGTATCACCTGCTGGTGTTGTTGCAGGATCAAGGGCTGGATCTCGGAGAAGTGATTGATAATCTGAAGAATCGGCATTAACGCGTTGGCCCCCGCAGCAACGGCGGGGGTAGCATCTCTCAGGATTTGCTTTCCAGCAATGTAGTGTAGAGATTGACATAGGCGTCAATCATATGGTCGGCAGTAAACATCTCTTCAAAACGACGACGCGAGTTTTCGCCATAGCGGTTGGAGGTTTCCTCGTTATTCCAGAGCTCATTCATCGCCTCCACCAGCGCCTGGCTATCATTCGGCGGAATCACGCAACCACTCACTTTGTCCTGGTTAATGAAAGAGGTACCTGTACCAATCTCACAAGAGATCAGTGGCCTTGCGAAGCGTGCGCCTTCCAATAACGTAATACCAAACGCCTCAGAGCGCAGATGCGAGGGGAATACCACGCCCCGGCAGAGCTGGAAGAGAATGTACTTATCTTCGTCGTTGAGCATGCCGGTAAACATCACATTGCTCAGCCCGCGCTGCTGCGCTTCACGCCGCACTTCCGATTCCAGCGGCCCGCCCCCTACAACCACCACTGGCAGTCGGCTACGCTCAGCGGCATCCATCAGAATATGCAGCCCTTTGTAGTAGCGGAAAGTGCCGACGAAGAGAAAGAACTTATCGCCGACAGTTTCCCGCCAGTGCGCGACCCTCTGCGGATCGTGCTGCACGTCCTGCTGTTCCAGACCAAACGGGATCACCACCGTTTTATCCAGATATTTTTTCAGGGTCTGGCTGGAAGCCACATAATTGGGCGACGAGGCAACGATGCAATCTACGCCGCTGAGAAATCGCTCCTGCAGCGGCTGGTACAGCTTCATTAACCGTTTTTGTTTCACTATATCAGAGTGATAGGTCACCACAGTCCTGGCGTCAGGCCGCGCCGAAAGATGCAGCATATCCATAAAGGGAAACGGAAAATGGTAGTTGATGATATCGTAGTCATCTTTAATCAGCTTAAAACGCTTTAACGCTTTCAGCGAAAACGGCGTGGAGGCAATTTCAAAAAGCTGTTTATTATAAATGACCCGATGATCTTCGTAAGCGACAGGACCTGTATCTTTGTCCGGGCTAAAAGTGAAAACATCGGCTGCGATTCCCCGGCGGGCGCAGCCCTGACTTAGCTGATAAATTACCTGCTCAATACCGCCGTAGGTATCGGGATAGTAAGTCTTATAGACGTGTAGAACTCTCAACTGACACCCTTAGAGTAATTTATAGGCGTTAATGGTCTGTGTCGCACAGTTCTCCCACGAAAACTGTTTCGCCTGAGCAAGACCGCGCGCGGTGGCGATTTCCCGCCAGCTATCATCTTGCAGGCTCTGCAAAATTTGCGCGCTAATCGCGTCTATATCATTAGGATCGGCAACGAGGCCGGCATCGCCAACAACCTCAGGCAAAGAGGTGACATTGGAGCATACTACCGGCACACCGCAAGACATCGCTTCAAGAATAGGTAAACCGAATCCCTCGTAGAAGGAGGGATAAACAAAGACTCTGGCCGCTGCGTACAGATACGGCAGGTCTTCATCCGGAACATATCCGAGGTAACGGATCCAGCCTTCCCGAGTACCGAGCTCGACTAACTGCCACAGCACATCGTCTTCCCAGCCGCGATAGCCGCTAAGGATTAGCGGATAGCGCATGCGGATCTCCATCGGTAGCAGCTGATAGGCATGCAGCAGGCCTCGGATATTTTTACGTGGCTCCATAGTGCCGATATATAGCGCGTAGGCCTGCCACGCCAGCTGATATTTCTGCAGTACCGGCAGACACTCTGCCGGGCTGCGTGGGATATAGTCACTGCTGCAGGCTAGCTTGGTGGTTACGATCCGCTCCTCCGGATAGTTGAACAAGCGGATAATTTCACTGCGCGAGAAATCAGAAACGGTCAGGATCAGCTTTGCCGAATCCAGACTCTCATGCAGGGACTTCTCCATATAGCGAACCCGATCTTTTGGATGATATTCCGGGCAGGTAAAAATGGATATGTCATGAAACGTGGTCACGGCGCGTTCCAGTTTATGCGGCAGATAAAAATTGGGGCCATGGTAGATATAATCCTTATAGTCGCGCAATGCCCACGCCTGGCGCCGCGGATGCAGCAAGCGATAAGCCTCAATCAACAGCGTCTGTCGGCGTAGAAACGCCGACAGACGACCATGATTGCTGGCTTTGGTATCGCTTTTATTCTCCACCAAAGGGATCTGTTCTATAAACGACGCACCGTGAAATAGCTTTAATTCTTCAATTTCGCGGGCGACCGCCAGCCGCTTAACCAGCTCCAGGGAATACCGACCGATGCCCGTTAATGGGTATTTAATTGGCTCAGTAGCAAAAATAATTTTCATAATAAATGACACATTATCTAACCCCTCTTGTATTCAAAGGCAAAAAATACAAGAGAGATATTTTTATTTAAAATATTTAGCTTTAGCTAAGCCTTGACACATATTAACCAGACGGCGTGAAACAGCTTGATAATCATGTTGTTCCCGCCATGCATCGGCACGTTGTTGAGTCCTGGTTGCCCAAGAGTTCTGTTCACGGATGGAATTCAGGATCCGGTCAATCCCCTGACTGATATCATCGACGCTGCATCCATCAAATTTAAAGACGGCATCGTCCAAATCATCAAATATCGCCAGGGGCGTTACCGCAACAGGTTTTTGAGTCGCCATACCATAACGTACCGCCCCGCTAGCAGACTCCCCAGTATTCTGATAAGCAAAAATCAGAAGATCGGCTTCTGAAAGCAACCGCAGACTCTCCGCATCAGGTAGGAAATCATTATGCATCTCAATCAGATCGGTAACACCTAACCGCTGAGCAGCAGCTTTAAGCTCTGCCACCAGATCGCGTGACTCCCCAACAGGATACTCTGCGTTCACCAGTCGTAAACGAACCGGTTTACCGGCTTGCTTGAGTCTATGGACGGATTCTACTAGTTCCATCAGGCCCTTATGCGGTAAGCAGAAGCCATAGCTCGCAATTAGCGGTAAAGACTGCTGTTGACGTGTGACGCTCGCTGCGGAGTAGTTGATAACACCGTGCGGGAATAAAGCAACATTCGCAGTTAAGCCTAAATCTTTAAGGCGGTTCATATCGGCAATCGAATGCACCAACAACCGGTCGCAAAGTGCCAGCGCCTCTTTCATTTCAGCAAGACGGAAATTCCAGCTCGGCTCTTTTTCCAGCGGATCCACAGTTGAGTGCATCGTCATAACAACTGAACGACCGGCGTCATGCTGGCGACGAATAAACGCCGACAGTTCTCGATGATTAAAGAATCCATAGTTGAATTGGATCACAATGACATCGAGTCTCAGAGCATCAATGTGTGGCTGGAGGTTTTCCAGATAGTTGCTCTCTTTACCTACAATCCAGTTGCGAAGTACAAACTCTTCGTCTGCACACACAAGATCGCCAGCGCTGACCTGGGGAGCAAAAACAACATCCGCGCCATGAGGTGCGCTTTCCACCAGATGCTGGGAATAGGTTGCGATCCCACATTTCGTGTTCCAGGTCGTCACCCAGCCAATGCGCGCCCGATGCTGTGCAATATCAATATGCGCACGCAGAGTCTTGACCGCCTGGCAAGAACGATCAGCCACCGCTTTCCAGGTAAACTGCTGCAGAAGAAGCTCGCGACCATCATTGGCCATGTCACGCAGCACTGATTTATCGGTTGAGGCTGCCGCTTTTAATGCATCTGTTAAGTTGTCAATATCCACACTGGCCCAGGCTGAGGAAAACAGACCAAAGTGCGTTTTTACCCGAGTGAACTGATAGTCAACCAGCCATGAATTTTGAGAATTAACAAAATCAAGTTGCCCGCTCCAATTGGTGACGATAGCCGGTAGCCCACTCAGCATTGCTTCAGCAATAGGTAAACCAAAGCCTTCAGCGCAACCTGGAGCAACCAAAACATCACAGCTTTCATAAAGCCCTTTAAGCTCGGTGGCTGACATATCCTCTTTGATCACTTCAACTTTGGGATAGTCTATGAATTGAGCCTGGGCCTGAGCCAGCCATGCGTCAATTTCATTGTGCGGATTGTTAAAAGTCTTAATGATTAAGATAACATTGTCACGACGAGTGAACGCCTTCCCCCAAGCCTGAAGCATTGCCTGTATCCCTTTGCGTGGGAAACAAGAAGAGACGTGCAGGAAACGGAATGTTCCGTGATCCACATCTTTTGTCGTCTCGGCTGGGATATTGAGCCAATGGTCACAGCCATTGCCAACAACAAATGCGGGCACATTCAGTCCGTTATCAATCAGTATTTTACGAACATGTTCCGAAGTACACAGCACTCCGTCAAGTTCCCGATTAAATTCATTGATCCACGGTTGCGGAAAGCCCGTTTCTTCCCAAGCATAACAATGAAGGAATTTTACTTTGGCATCCATTTTGGTAACCCGCGGTGGATAGATATTTCTGCTAATAATATCTATCTTTTCGTTACTCTTGCGGGTCTGACATTGATTATAAAATGCCAGAAGATCACTATTTTCCGACTGTGCCATAAACGAGGCATCTGGGGCAAAATCACCTGGTCCTTCAGTGGAATGCAATAAAACCTCTACACCATCGGCTGAGAGTGCCCGGGCAAATTCGCGGTTGACCAACGCCAGACTATATGAGCTATCGAATGGGCCTTCCACACGCCAGTTCAGCGATTTATCGTCGATTTGATAAAGTTCTGCCGTTTTCAGATTGTAATCAATGGCCGTTGCGCACAAGCGCAGATCGCGGTCATCTGGCTGCCCTTGTGAGATAGCAAGGATCTTCTGAATCAAAGCTTCAGGCAAAACCTGCGCAGTACCGGTGTCTTCTACCGCGATCTTTTCGAAAGCTTCCAGAGCAGTCACCGCAGCTTTATCCCAAGAGAAATTACGCGCTTGCTGCTGCGCCATTTCTTTCAGACGCGCGAGGAAGGTATCATCAGTCAAACATTGCGCGATCTTATCCCTCATGGAAGAGACAGAATACGGGTCGAATAATGCCTCAGGATTACCGATGACTTCAGGAATACTGGTGACATTTGAGCCAATCACCGGCGCACCGCACGACATTGCTTCCAGAACCGGCAAGCCAAAACCTTCATGTAGTGAAGCAAAGATGAACAGCTTACATAGGCGATAGAGCTGGATCAGCTCATCTTCCGGCACATAACCAGTGAGTACCAGTTCGCCCTGCTGTAAACCATTACCTGACGCAAGGGATTCCAGATACTGACGATCACCGATGGAAAGCTTACTGACGATGACCAGTTGATGACTGCGACGTAAGGCATCACTGAGCCCGGCATAGGCCTCAATCAACCGTTTAAAGTTTTTCCTTGAGTCAAATCCTCCGGGCGCATACAACATGAACTCGCGCTGAATACCGTAATGGCCAATGACGGTCTCTTTTTCGCTCGCTGCCACCTCCGCCATACAAAACTGAGAATCGACTGCGGCTGCAATATTCTGCACATGATCGCCCTGTAAATGCAGATGCTCGATCGCTTCCTGTGCGGTATAAGCAGAGTTAGTCAACAAAAGGTCAGCGTTTTTTAACCACTCAACTTTCTGTAAATAGTAGGGTTTGTATACATCGTCCTGCAGATAGGTTTCCGCCTGCACGAGGGGGATAAGATCGTGGTGCAGTACGGCTACTTTATACTGACGACTAAATTTGTGTACCGATGTAGCCGCATCGTCGACATGACCTTCAAACAAACTCGTAATGAAAACGACATCTGGACACAATGATTCAAGAAACGCTTCCCGAATCAGTTCTGCGCTCTCCCGACGCCATTCATTACCTTGGTCCATCGCACGAACAGGGCCTACGGCATGCCATACGACTATATTTTCTGCCGGCAGGAGATCGGCAAATTGCGCCTTAATATCTGCAATCGACTCATCCAGCATGGCGGATAGCGCGATGAAAATCTCATGCCGGCTGTTATTTCTGATTATGCCTCTGGCGATTGCGATACTATAACGACCGATGCCACGAAAGCGGCTTTCCGTCTGTGCGCCTTGTAAATCTATGACAATACGCATCGTTATTTCTCCGTATTTTTATTTTTTAATTCGTTATAAATACTCATCGCGCGACTTGTCATTTCTTCAGTACCCACATCATATCTTCTGGACTGCATCATCATCGTGTCAGATTGCACCAGCATTACGCGTTGGAACAAACGTTGTAGCAATGTATAGCAGCCAGTTTTTCTCAGAACCTTAAACAGATAAACCTTAGACTTAGGGTAACGATGGAAAAAGACCAGCGAGAGCGCCATCCCTTTGCGCAATATTTTTTTCCCAGCCCTACGGGCTCGCACTTTAGCCCCTTCCTGACGTAATAATTGACGTTGCAAAGACAACCAGCGTAGTGGTTGAGTAATACGCCATGAACGACTGTTATGTAAATCCGCCATTTGCTGATGAAGCTGATGGTTCTGATCGATGACATGACTCAGATCGTCAACCTCACCTTGCAACGTCTGAATAGTCTCTGACATTTGGCTTATCTGTTGCATATAGGTTTGGTTCAACGTCTCCAGCCGTGAGACAACGGACGAAAACTGTTGGCGCAAAATCGCATCGTAACGGTTGCTCAGAGCATCCAGCGTCAGACCGTACTGCTGGGTAAACAGGGTGTCAAAGCGTTCAAGAATATCTGTTGGCGCTGCTTTCTGAGCAATGATGCTGTAGTCGGGGCTCACCCCTTTGAGTACATCGACCAAATTAACGGCTGCATCCGGAGATTGAAGAACCTCTTTTTCCTGCAGACGAACGGTAATTGCTCGGGTAAAACCATAATGAATAGGTAAAAACTCAAGCAGTGGCGGTGGCAGAGGATGATTATGCGTTGGATCCATATAAAATGAACAGGTGCCGACGCTTACATTCTCCGGGTTCGGCGTTTCGAGGATCAGCAAACCACCTGGTTTCAGCACCCGTAGGGTATGCATGGCGAGTTGCTGCAGGACCTCAAACGGCAAATGCTCAGCAATATGAAAACCGGTCAACGCTATCAGGCTCTGATCCGCCTGACTTTGCAAAAACTGCAGACAATCCATTTTCTGCACATTCAGTCCGGCCTCCCTGGCGCGCGCCAGCATGCCATCATCGAGATCGACGCCGATGTTCGCAATGCCATTTTCAGTCAGGATCTCCAACCATTCGCCACGTCCGCAACCAATATCCGCAATCACGCCATCAGGATAAATGTCCTTCAGACCTGCAAGAAAAGGTAAATAAAAACTCAAGCGGCGCTTGATTTCTTCAACCGAACCTCTGTGTCGTTCTTCAAATGAACGATAAAACGACGAACCCATTAAGAAATCTCCAGTTCAGGCGGCAACCAGGACACGCCGACAAACTCTTGTTGTTCCGTGTTAACGACGTTGAATACCACGGCCAGATCGCGCCATTCATAGTTTTTGCCGAGGTGCGTACTGGAAGTATGCAACGCGACAGCGACAGAATAGGAGCCAACCCCCAATCTCGCATCGAAAGAAAATAAGAACGAACGCTTTTCTCCTTTTTTCAGGGAGGTGAGTGTCTGATTGAGATGGTACGTATTGGTCCCGAAAATCGGCTGCCCAAGTCGATCCTTAATCATATATCCGACAACAAGCTCAGGAATATCGTCCTTGACCTCAACGTTGACCTGCAAGCTGACACGATGCCCTACCGAAACAAATTCAGTCACATTGCCCTGTTCATCGAGAAGATGAACCTCAGAGATAGTCACCTCACCAGTGCCTGAAACAGTTTGCGTTTTACCATTATGCTCAACTTGTTTAATGGACTGATTTTGTTTATCGGCCAGAAGAGCATTGTAATAATCCATCACTGCTTCAGGTTCACCTTCCATTTCAATTTGGCCTTTATTCAATAAAATGGCCCGGTCGCAAATGCTTTGGATCGCTTGTTTATCATGGGATACCAGCAACAGCGTGGTCCCTTCCTGACGAAATTTTCGAATACGCTCAAAGCTTTTATGCTGGAAATATGCATCCCCAACAGATAATGCCTCATCGATAATTAGCACATCAGGACGGATAGCCGTCGCTACACTAAAAGCTAATCGAACTTGCATCCCACTGGAGTAGACGCGCACAGGTTGATCGATATAGTCCCCAATCTCAGCAAACTCTTCAATTTGCGGCATCAGTTCAGTTATTTTCTCTGACGATAACCCCAACAGTTGCCCAGACATATAAACATTCTGCCGACCAGTGAAATCAGAATGAAACCCCATCCCCAATTCGAGTAATGCAGCGACACGTCCGGAGATTTCAATTTCTCCAGTCGTCGGCCTGGACGTCCCGGTTATGAGTTTAAGCAGGGTACTCTTGCCTGCACCGTTGATACCGATAATACCGACAGCCTCGCCCGGAGCGACTTCGAAATTAATATCGCGGAGGATCCATTTCAAATTATGGCGTTTGGTATTCAGAGGGGATAACCATTCGATCAGTCTCCCGGTCTTTGAGTGATACTGGCGATACGCCTTACCGACATTATTTACTCTGATATAACTCATTATAATTCATCCACCATATCCGCCGCATGCTTGCGGAACATCCTGAAACCGATGACGCAGAAAATAATGGCGAGAGCCAATACTGGCCATAGCGAATACCAGTTGGGGGCCAGATGATAGGCGAAGATGGACTGATAAGATTGCATGATCCGAGTCATCGGGTTATACATCATCAGATTTTTTGCCCATGCAGGTAATGAATTCAGTACATAAACAATGGGTGTGAACCAAAACCAGAATTGCAGCGCAACGCCAACCAGTTGCCCCACATCCCTGAAAAAGACGTTCATGACACCAAGGATCATCCCCAGCCCACCGGCAAACAGGATCTGCAAAAGCAGGACCGGTATCACCGAGAGAAAGAGCCAGCCGGGGAAGTTACCGGTGACAATGATAAAAATTAGAAACAGACTGAAAATAATCGCGAAATTTAGCACCGCCGATAACGTCACGATGATCGGCAGACAGATTTTCGGAAAACTGAGTTTCTTGATCAGATTAGCATTGTTAATAAATACGCTCTGACCTTTATCCAGCATCTCAGTAAATAATCCCCAGGTCAGTACCCCGGAACAGAGATAAATACTATAGGCAAACGACCCGGTATTATCGGGCATTCTTGCCTTCATCACCTCGGAAAAAACCAGGGTATAGACCAGAATCATAGAGAGCGGTTGTAAAACGAGCCATAGTGCGCCCAGCATACTAGTTTGATAGCGTGCCTGAAAATCACGTTTAACACTGCTCCAGATAAATCCCCGATAACGATAAATCGTCGTTAGTAAATCTCTCACCTTATTCCCCGCTTAACAGGTGTAACAGCTCGGTCGTTTTTTCATTCATAAGCGCCACATCAGCTCTGGACTCAACGTTCAGACGCACCACCGGCTCGGTGTTAGACGTGCGCAGGTTAAAGCGCCATTCAGGGTATTCAATACTGATCCCGTCCGTTGTGTCGATGTGTGCAGCCGCCGGCTCATACTGCGCCCGGATGCGGGCGATCGCCTCAGCAGCATTACTTAGCTTGCGGTTGATCTCTCCCGACGCAGGGAACGCCTTCTGGCGGTCCGCCACCAGCGATTTCAGCGAGCTGTTCTTCAGACACAGCAGCTCCGCCACCAGCAGCCACGGGATCATCCCGCTATCGCAGTAGGCGAAATCGCGGAAGTAATGGTGCGCACTCATCTCCCCGCCGTAGATAGCGTCTTCCTGACGCATCCGCTCCTTGATGAACGCATGCCCCGTCTTCGACATCACCGGCTGGCCACCGTTGCGGGTCACGATGTCTACCGTGTTCCACGTCAAGCGCGGGTCGTGAATGATTTTCGCTCCCGGCTGCTTCTGCAGGAACGCCTCAGCCAGCAGGCCGACAATGTAATATCCCTCGATAAACGACGCCTCGTCATCGAACAGGAAGCAGCGATCGAAGTCGCCGTCAAAGGCAATCCCCATGTCGGCCTGATGCTCGCGCACAGCGTCGGCGGTATCCTGGCGGCACTCCGGCAGCAGCGGATTCGGAATACCGTTAGGGAAATGGCCATCCGGCTGGTGATGCACCTTGATAAAGGTTACCGGCACCCCAGCCGCCGCGAAGCGTTTCTCCACCTCATCAATCACGTGCCCCGCAGCCCCGTTTCCGGAGTTCACCACCAACTTCAGTGGACGGGTGAAGTTCGCGAAGTCCACGTAGCTCATCAGATGGTCAACATACTCCTTCAGTACCGATATCTTGCTCAGGGTCCCGCGACGCGCCGGGTTCACTGGCGGGAACTGATTTTCCTCCGCCAGGCGCTGGATATCCCGCAGGCCGGTGTCGCCGCTGATGGGTTTCGCATTCGCGCGCACCAGCTTCATGCCGTTGTAGTTCATAGGATTGTGGCTCGCTGTCACCTCGATGCCACCATCTACCCCAAGGTGGAAGGTGGCAAAGTAAATCTCTTCGGTACCGCTCAGGCCGATGTCCAGCACGTCGGTACCGGCATCCATTAACCCGCGGGCCAGCGCCAGCTTCAGCGACTCGCTTGTGAGGCGCACATCGCCCCCCACCACTATCTTCCCGGGTTTCAGAAATTCGCCGTAGGCGCGACCGATACGGTAGGCTATGTCCTCGTTCAGTTCCTCACCCAGTTCACCACGGATGTCATAAGCTTTAAAACAAGTTAACTGTGTCATTCTGCGTCTTGTCCCGAAAATAATTAGCAACGACCATACTGGTCTTTAATACGAATAATGTCGTCCTCGCCAAGGTACGCCCCCGACTGGATCTCCAGCACTTCCAGCGGAATACAGCCAGGGTTTTCCAGGCAGTGCTCGGCGCCAATCGGAATAAAGGTGGACTGGTTCTCGGACAACAGGAACTGCTTACCGTTGACAGTCACCTGACCGGTGCCGGCGAGAATAACCCAATGCTCGGCGCGATGGTGGTGCATCTGCATCGAGAAGGCACCGCCTGGTTTCACCGTGATGCGGTTGACGTTGAAGCGCGGGGTCTGGACCACCACGTCGCAGCGGCCCCAGGGGCGGTAAATCTCACGGTGGCGCTTGTACTCGCTGCGCTGGTTCTGCTTGAGGAACTCGACCGCCTTCTTCACGTCCTGGGAACGCTCGCGATTCATCACCAGCACGGCGTCCTTAGTGCTGACAATCACCAGATTCTCTACGCCAATGGCCGCCACTAGCTTCTCGTCGCTGTTGATGTAGCAGTTTTCGCTGTTGTGTACCCACGCGTCGCCACTAAGGACGTTGCCCTGATCGTCTTTCGGGCTGACCTCCCATAGTGCGGACCAGGAGCCAACGTCGCTCCAGTCAGCATCGAGACCGACCACCACCGCATCAGCGGTTTTCTCCATAACGGCGTAGTCCACGGACTCATCCGGGCACTCGCAGAAAATATCATGTGGGATATTGATGAAATCGCTGCCATTATCGGCGGCATTCACCGCAGCCTGGCAGGTTTCCAGGATATCCGGACGGTATTTGGCCAGCTCGATGAGGTATTTCTTGGCGCGGAACATAAACATGCCGCTGTTCCAGTAATACTCCCCGGAGGCGAGGTAAGCCTCGGCGCGCTCGCGGTCCGGCTTCTCCACAAAGCGGGCCACCTGGTACGCGGAATGGGCACTATCGGTGAGCGCCATGCCGCGCTGAATGTAACCGTAGCCAGTTTCCGGGGCATTCGGCACGATACCGAAGGTGACCAGATGACCTTCATCAGCATACTGCTCGGCGACCCGGATAGCGTCGTGGAAGGCCGACTGGTTATTGATGATGTGGTCGGCGGCGAGAACCAGCATCAGCGGGTCGTCACCGTAGCGGGTGGCCTGAAGGGCCGCCAGTGCGATGGCCGGCGCGGTGTTGCGCCCGACCGGCTCAAGTATAATGTTATTCGACAGCTTATTGAGCTGGCGCAGCTGTTCAGCCACCAGGAAGCGATGCTCTTCGTTACAGATGACCATCGGTTCATGGATTTCCAGACCCGAGAGTCGGGTGATGGTTTCCTGCAGCATGGAGTTCTGCCCGAACAGGCGGAGGAACTGTTTCGGATAAAGCTCGCGTGACATCGGCCAGAGACGACTGCCGGTACCACCAGCCATAATTACAGGAAGTAACATAATGAAATCCTTAAATAAATAATTGTTTTATTTTACTATCAATCAATCGACCAACGGGTTGAATGGCCTTTTTCAGGTACGCTACCGCCATTGGCTATCGCAACCAAAATGCGTAGTGCTCCAGGCTAAACGCCACCCTCTTTCGCTTCAGAATGTCGGCAGCCCCTTCACTCAGCGGTCTCAAAAACCATCCTTACGGAACGGGCATCCTGAAAACCTAAAAGCAGAGATATGTCTCAGGGCATATCTCTGCTTTTAATATGTATCTGTTCCTCACCAGGCCACGAAACGCCCCACAATTTCCACATTTGCCGCCAGATTAACCATCAGGACCTTCTCATTTACGCGGGGCAAAACACATGCTCTCACCGCCATCAACAAAAACGAATCAAGTGATTTACCGATGCCGGCAACCATCAGAAAGGGGCATTTACGATACGAGGAAAGATAAGAAGAGACATCGTATTCGCCGCCAGAGAAGCAGCGCGCGTTCGGGCTTGACAGCTCTTTGCACACGACGACGGCGTTATGTTGCGAATGGTGGGATAAACGACTCATGCCTCTACACTGCACATTCCACAAAAAAATCTTCGAAGATTATAGCGTTGCATGCTGGGAAAAAAAAATATAAAAGCCGACTAATTAATGGATTACTCAAATAATACACATATTAAACATTTACCAAACCAATTAATTATAATCAATTGATATATAAGTAAAAATGAAGAAAGGCATGACATTTTTTGCCTGGTTGCTAAATAATCTGCTGATAAAAAAAACAGATTTGTACAAAATTACGCCATGTTCGCTGTGAGTACCCCCGTTTTGCAATGGTACATACTAACCAATGAGGTGCCTGATTTAATGTATCACCTTCTGGTGCTGTTGCAGGTTCAAATTCTGGATTTAACAACAGTGATAGTGATTCTGCGCACGCGCATCAGTGAGTTGCGGGGTAGGCGGATGTGATGTTGCTGTCACTTCCGGCAACAACTCATCCGTCATTGCCCGGTGTGCAGGTTTATCGTGCCTACAAATTTTCTCAACATATGTAAGCTGGATAAGATACGCCGGCATCGCATCCGACAAAAAAACGGGCACGGTGTGACCACCCTGCCCGCTTTCTTTTAGCTCAAAAAATCACTTCGCGTTGTAATTACGCAGCGCGTTACGCCCCAGCACAATACCAGCGCCGACTATGCCACCCAGCAGCACCGCCAGAATCAAGGTGATTGCCTTCTTAGGGCTATCACGACGAATGGGTAACGTAGGTTTCATCACATAGCGGTAAGCGTGAATATCAAGATCATCAACCTTTAAGCTTTCGATATCCAGCAGGTTTTGACGAGTCTGATAGTAGGTTGACGAGAACACCAACGGACGGCTCGCTTCGTGCTTAACCATCGACTCCAGTGCATCACTCCCCAAAAGGAACATGGTATCCTGGGTCACGTCCTGTGTCTGCTGAATCTGCGGCTTTGTCACCTGCGCCTGATTCGCATACTGCAACGCTTCCTGAATTTGACGAATACGCAGCTCTTTTTGCTCCTGAGCGACCACTTCCTGGGTCTTCAGAGAATCCTGCAAGTTTTTCATACGCAGCGCGATGTTGTCTTTCAGATCTTTTTCAAGTTCTTCATTTACCTGGTCGTCAACTTGCTGGATATATTGAGCCAGCTGTTTCTGCGCAGCTTCAGGCGATTGCCCAACATAAGACACCGCTAAAGGTAATGACTGATTTTTAACAGTAGGTTCAATGGTCAGTTTTTCAGGTTCTTCCTGATTATCAAGCGTTTCTGCTAATGCAGAAAATGTCGTGCTGAAGCGACCAATTAAAATCGACTGGATCTCAGACACTTTCGGCGCGGCTGAACCATAAATCACATTTATGGCATTGTTATAACCAGCGATTTGCCCCACATCAGGTTGAGTAACGATAGCTGTGGAAGTCCATTTTTCTTTGGCAACGACCAGATATCCTATTGCCAGGGCAATAGCGACAATGACAGAAATGATGATTGTCATCTTGCCACGCCATAGTTGCACCAGTAAATCAATCAAATCAATCTGTTCCGGGTCAAGGTTTTGCCCAGAAACATTATTATTTTCTACTCTCATCATTACCCTAACGGACGTTATAATTTTAGGTCTGCATAGTGTAGTGATAATCTTAGTGAATACTATAGGATAAATGATAAAAACAATGAATTATTGCACGGGTTACAAAAGACAATCAGGGCGAAACCGCCCTGATCAAAGAAGATTAGTCGCTGCCAAAGAGATCTCGTGTGTAGACTTTGTCTGCCACATCCTTAAGTTCTTCTGCCATACGGTTGGAGATAATAACGTCGGCTTGTTGTTTGAAGGTCGCGAGATCACGTTCCAGGCGAGAGTTGAAGAATGAGTCTTCTTTCATCACCGGCTCGTAAATGATAACTTCAACGCCTTTCGCCTTGATACGTTTCATAATCCCCTGAATGGAAGACGCACGGAAGTTATCTGAACCGCTCTTCATAATCAGACGATAAATACCCACCACTTGCGGCTTGCGTGACAAAATGGCATCGGCAATAAAATCTTTACGCGTGCGGTTTGCATCGACAATTGCCGAGATCAGGTTATTCGGCACAGACTGGTAGTTCGCCAGTAACTGCTTGGTATCTTTCGGCAGACAATAACCACCATAACCAAACGACGGATTGTTGTAATGGTTGCCAATACGCGGATCGAGACAAACGCCTTCGATAATCTGGCGAGTATTCAGACCTAAACTTTCTGCATAGCTATCCAGCTCATTAAAGTACGCTACGCGCATCGCCAGATAGGTATTAGCAAAAAGTTTAATCGCTTCTGCTTCAGTGGAGTCGGTAAACAGGGTCGGGATATTTTGCTTAATCGCGCCTTCCTGTAACAACGCAGCAAAACGTTCTGCGCGTTCTGAACGCTCACCAATGACAATACGTGACGGATGAAGGTTATCGTAAAGGGCTTTACCTTCGCGGAGGAATTCGGGTGAGAATATAATATTTTCAGTGCGATATTTCTTATGCATCGCTGCGGTAAAACCAACGGGAACCGTTGATTTGATGACCATAACCGCATAAGGATTTATCTCAACTACGTCTTTAATTACTGATTCTACACTGGATGTATTGAAATAATTATTTTTAGGATCATAGTCTGTTGGAGTGGCGATGATGACATAATCAGCATCCCAGTAGGCTTCATTTTTATCTAATGTGGCATTAAAGTGTATTTTATCTGATTGCAAAAACTGCTGAATTTCCTTATCAACAATAGGAGATATCCGATCATTCAGCATAGCAACGCGTGACGGTAAAATATCTAATGCCACAACCTCATGATTTTGTGCGATTAGAAGCCCGTTTGACAAGCCTACATAGCCAGTACCGGAAATGGTGATTTTCATTTCATGCTCTCAGAATTAACTTAACTGTGAATCATGATGTTTTTAGCATCCTGATAAGAGCTAAAAGTTTTAACGCTACGTTGTTCGATGGTCAACGCAACGAAAAACAATTCAGATTTTCTTTATAAGAATAGCTGATATTTATTAAGTTAATATTAAGCAGTGAAATTTAGTCTATAAGATAAATGGCAAATAAATATCCTCCGGCATAGCCGGAGGTTTTTCAAATGCGCCTATAAGGCTCTCTTACCAGCCGCGCCCTAACAGGCGCACACGATCTGACATTTGCATCCAACTTCGTTACTTACGGCCCGTAAACGGGCTGCCCGGATAGGGAATCGATAACTGCTCTCCCATTTTATCCTCTTCAAGCTGGTGCTTTATGTAATCCTGTATATTCGCCGTGTTCTTACCCACTGTATCGACGTAGTACCCTCTGCACCAGAACTCCCTGTTCCTGTATTTGAATTTCAAATCACCAAACTGCTCGTAAAGCATCAGACTGCTTTTCCCTTTCAGATATCCCATAAACCCGGATACGCTCATTTTGGGCGGGATCTCCACAAGCATATGGATATGATCTGCACAGCATTCAGCTTCCAGAATCCGTACGCTTTTCCACTCACACAGCTTTTACTGCCTATTGCTCTACGCTTCTCTCTGTAGAACACCTGTCTTCGGTATTTTGGCGCAAAAACTATGTGATATTTACAGTTCCATCGGGTGTGCGCTAAGCTCTTTTCGTTCCCCATTGGGACCCCCTTTTGATTTCTTGTTTGACACTTGCAGTTGCCAGACCGCAAGGTGTTTTAACAAATCAAAAGGGGTTTTAATAACTGGCTCAAAGCTGAAAGCTTTCCGGAACCCCCAGCCTAGCTGGGGGTTTTCTGTGCACAAAAAGCCCGACGCAATATACGCCGGGCCTCAATTTTATTGTTGGTTAAATCAGATTAATCCAGCCATTCGGTATGGAACACACCTTCTTTATCAATGCGCTTATAAGTATGCGCACCGAAATAGTCACGCTGTGCCTGGATCAGGTTCGCAGGCAAAACAGCGGCACGGTAGCTATCATAATAAGCAACCGCAGCGGCGAAGGTAGGAACCGGGATACCGTTCTGTACTGCATAAGCAACGACATCACGCAGCGCCTGCTGGTAGTCATCGGCAATTTGCTTGAAGTACGGAGCCAACAGCAGGTTAGCGATCTGCGGATTTTCGGCATATGCATCGGTGATTTTCTGCAGGAACTGCGCACGGATGATGCAGCCAGCACGGAAAATCTTCGCGATTTCACCGTAGTTCAGATCCCAGTTGTACTCTTCAGACGCAGCACGCAGCTGAGAGAAGCCCTGAGCGTAAGAAACGATTTTACCCAGATACAGCGCACGACGAACTTTTTCGATGAACTCACCTTTGTCGCCTGCTGGCTGCGCTTGCGGGCCAGAGAGAACTTTAGACGCGGCTACACGCTGATCTTTCAGAGAAGAGATATAACGTGCAAACACAGACTCGGTAATCAGCGACAGCGGTTCGCCGAGATCCAGCGCACTCTGGCTAGTCCATTTACCGGTACCTTTGTTAGCCGCTTCATCCAGAATCACATCAACCAGGTAGTTACCGTCTTCATCTTTTTTGGTGAAGATATCTTTGGTGATGTCGATCAGGTAGCTGCTCAGTTCACTGTTATTCCACTCAGTAAAGGTCTGAGCTAGTTCTTTGTTGGTTAGGTTCAGGCCACCTTTAAGCAGAGAATAGGCTTCAGCAATCAGTTGCATATCACCATATTCAATACCGTTGTGAACCATCTTCACATAGTGACCTGCACCATCGGCACCGATATAGGTAATGCATGGCTCACCGTCTTCAGCCACTGCGGCGATTTTGGTCAGGATCGGCGCAACAAGCTCATAGGCTTCTTTCTGCCCACCAGGCATAATGGAAGGACCTTTCAACGCACCTTCTTCGCCTCCGGAAACACCGGTACCAATGAAGTTAAAGCCTTCTGCAGAAAGCTCACGATTACGGCGAATGGTGTCCTGGAAGAAGGTATTACCACCATCAATGATGATGTCACCTTTATCGAGGTATGGCTTAAGGGAATCAATAGCAGCATCCGTGCCTGCACCTGCTTTCACCATTAACAGGATGCGACGAGGCGTTTCCAGAGATTCAACAAACTCTTTCACCGTATAGTAAGGAACCAGTTTCTTGCCTGGATTTTCGGCAATCACTTCTTCCGTCTTCTCACGGGAACGGTTGAAAATAGAGACGGTATAACCACGGCTTTCGATGTTGAGCGCAAGGTTGCGCCCCATCACTGCCATACCTACGACGCCGATCTGTTGCTTTGACATTGTTTACTCCTGTCAGGGGGGTCACCGCGCACTAATACACGCTTGTTTTCACTGATGTTAACTCAGGATCTATAAATATGGATAGCGGAAGATACGAATTAAGGAAAGAACGATGCAGTATTGATGGTAGGCCAGCCTTTTAAAAGACACTATTTATAGGTATCTTCATACATGCGACTAATTATTGACCACTGGTATCTACATTGAGCAATTTCCGACATGATTTTACCATTTTTTGGGATATTACCAATTTCCATTTCATCTATAATTTTGCATAGCTCCGACGAACTGGAAAAGTAGTGTGCATTTTGTTCTGTTGTGTATCTATTAAAACTACAATCATAAGCGAAAATATCCATACCAAATTGCATAGCTTCCACTAGAGATGGATTAGTTCCCCCAGCACTATGCCCATGAATATATCCTTTACACATATTCCTAAGTATAAATAGCTGTTCAATGTCATATATAGAATCAATGATTTCAATATTGTCAAATTTACTATATTTATCTTTCAACAAAAGACCATACTCACTATTATTCCAATTGCCAACAAATTTAAGTTTGTAACGCGAATTAGCAAAGGCAGCTAGAATCATAGAGACATTATTTTCAGGCTCAATACGACAAAGTGAAAGATAATAATCCGATTTTTCATCCGATATGACAGCGTCATTAATTACTGCATGCTCACCGCCATAGGCAATAACAATACTATCCTTGTTGTATTCAGACTTCACATAATCACTGATAGCTTGGTTATCTGCAATTATAACATCAGAGAACTTAACAGCAATTCTTTCAGAAAATTTGAGAAAGGCTTTAGTGACCTTCCCCCACTTATCACGGCGCCACTCCAGCCCATCTATATTTGTAACCACCCGGGACCTTGAAAACAGACGAAACAAAGGTAGTACCATGCATCCAGAAACTCCCAAGATAAGAATCACATCGTATTTTATTCGAAGGCAACGCACTAAACTAATAATATCATAAGGTATACTGGAAATACCGTTAGCCTTAAGAGGTATGTATTTGAGTTGAGCTGATTTATAAGTATTTTGTTTTAAGTGGTAAGATTTTGATGAGCAAAATACTGTGTAGCTAACATCACTAGATTGATAATCAACGAGATTCTGAACTAAAGATTCGAAACCTCCATAACAAGCAGGAATGCCTACTGTACCAATAATTGCTATCTTCTTCATACTATTAATCATTCCTGATGGAGTTGAATTGCTAGTTTATAGCCTTCGAGCGTTTGTTGAGCTGTGTGCTCCCAAGTAAAATTGGTAACAACTCGATTTTTCAGTTCATCATTAAATTCCTTTTCCATAACATTTATAACACCTGTACGAATAGATGCCACATCCCCTGGTTCACAATAAACAGCCATATTCTGGAAATAGTATTCTGTGTCACCGCGATCGGTAACGAGCACATTACAATTCATTACGGCAGCTTCAAGTGTTGAAAGCCCCGGAGTTTCCATCCAAGAAATTAATGCATGAGCTTTGGCTACCTTGTATAAGGCCGCTAACTCTTCCTGCGAAACATGCTCTATGAACGTAACATTATCTCCGGCTTCTTTCTTACACTGTTCATAGTACTGTATACTATTAGGACTAGGCTTTCCAACTAAGACTAATTTATAGGGTAAGCCTTGACAAGCTCGGATAAGATCAAGTTGACACTTTCTAATCTCGATTCGAGCAGCGCTCAGCAAGCATCCTTCGAAGTGTTGATATTTTGAGGTATCAACCTTATTGTAATCAAAAACTTTTAAATCAACAGCGTTAGCAACAGATATTCCTCTTTTTCCGGACAATCCCATATCGCGACGAACACGAGCAAGTTCCGTTGGACTATTTGGAAGCAATACGTCCACAATAGACGCTATTTCTTTTTGGGAGGACTTATGCCCTTTTAAGATATATTCAATAGTACCTGCATGAAAATTTCTATTTTTAAAGATTCTCGCAGCAGTTTTCAAATATTCAACAAAACTTTCAGGAAAAGTATTAGCGACCCAACGCTGCACCCCAACCCTTGCCTTTTGATCACATTCATAGTAAGTTCCCCATATAGTTGACAGCGCCATGGGTTTATTAAATTTTTTTGTTTTTCTAACAAGATGAAGAATATCTTGCGGATTTCTTAGATTAAAGAAATGAACCAAATCATACTCCTTGATATCGACATCCTTTCCATCGAAGATATCAATTTCCACACCAATATTCTCAAGATATTGTTTTGTCTTTAATAATTGTATGGTGTCACCTCCAGGCCCACTAAACAATGTAGGTCGAGAAACAAACAAAACTTTCAGCATAGATTCTTACCCCAGATAATATTCAGCACTTAACAAAATCTATTAATCGTTACATACACGAAAAAACGTAATACATTGACTTTTCTTGGCTAGAAGATTCTGAATAAATTCTTAATTCAGGTGTATTTACTGATGAACGAATTTGAATAATAGATGAATCAACCAAGGTCAATCTAACATCATCAGTATAATCTCTGTTACCCATATTTATTGATATATCAAGATTATTCATCAACTTATGAGGTTCTCCAGGGCAAGATTACGAAAGCCCGCTCCCCGCAAGGACTGACGCGAGATAGTTTCTGTCCATGGCTGCTTTTCGCATCTTACGTCTTAACCCTGCCTTGAATACCTTATCATTCGTCAAAATATTAATAGCAATGTGCCGTATCCCTGAAAATAATTCTGCTGCATTTCCTCTTCTTATTTTGCAGTCGTCTTCATTCATTACCACGTCCAGACGCCAGTGCAGCTTATTCTCCACATGCCAGTGGTTTCGGATTGCTGTGGCGAACTTCTCTGCGGTTAAATCAGCAGAACTGATATAATATCTGACCGTCATTTCGGGCTCTTTCTTTTGTTCTGCTATTATTGACCGAAAGGAGACTGCCACGCATAATTTTTTCAGTCCTTTCCATTCAAACGTGAAATCAATAAGTTCATCAGGGACATCGCAAACAATATGAAGACGGATTTCTTCTCTGCCGTGACTCTTTTCACTAATTGCGTAACTGTCATGCTCTGGATTATTTAATTCTTTCAGCGGAAATTTTTCCTCGAAGGCTTTATTTAGCCGCCCCTGGTTTCCTTTTACCGCGAATAAATAATCACCGCCCTGTTTTTGTATCTTCTCTGCAATATCTTTCTGTCAACCCATCGCATCAGTTGTGATGATTTTTCCTTTAATATCCAGCATGTTAAGAAGTTCTGGGATAGCTGTAATCTCATTAGATTTCTCATCCGTCCTGATCTGTCCGATGACCAGACTGTGCATTGTTGAGAATGCACTAATGACATGAATCGCTCCCCTGCGGCGACTCTTGTCATAAGAGTGCCGGAGCGTTTTTCCATCAATTGCAATGACGTCTTTATCATCTGAAGAATGGCAGTCACGCATCCAGTTAATAAAGCACTCGTGAAATTTTGCAGGACTGATACAGGATACAACTCTGGCAATGGTATCGTGAACAGGAATACCATTTTCAAAATCACCATATTGCTTCAAAAAATCGAGATGAGTTTCCCCAAAATCCTCTATATCTTCCCAACCCTCTGCACCAGAAATAACGGCACAAATAGTCAACAGTAGAATATCCGATAATTTATGTTCCACTTTCCAGGCTTGTCTGTAATCGGGGATAATAGAAATATGCTCCATCAATTTTTTAAGTTCCATTTTGTTCTCCTTAATTATATAAGGAGTATTTGATCATGTCTAAGTAATAAAAAACAGCTTTAAGTAATGAGGAATATCTCAATTTTTAAACATAAAATGCGAATTATTTAGTACAAAAAAGCAGCGTTACGTGATCTTTCCCTGACCATAAACCTATGTCACTCCATGTAGAATCAAAGGGTATAACAGCACTTAGTGAAGTATGCCCCATCCCTGCATAATCAATAGAATTTTGTGGCGATTGTGAAAACACCTTGCCATCAACCCGGTTAAAATCCATATCCATGGCTGAATTAGCAATTGATTGTTCACATGCAAAATATATGTCCGGAGCATATCGCTTTAGCTCATTAAGATAAGTAGATGCTTTGCATACAAACATTACACTGTTACATAGATAAGCCCCTTCAAAAGATAATGGGTAGCTTTCTCAATAGAGTTTTTTTCAACAAATGAATCAATCTTATAGAGATTACTGCCTATTTTATCTCCCGAACGAATATAACCGTAACCGGTTTCAGCTTTATCAGATAATACACCGAATGTTACAATATATCCTTCAGATACGACTTTAATACCCTTATTAAATATATAAGTAAATTTATTCGTATCACTAATATAATGGTCTGCGGCCCAAACGATTAGAATTGCATCAGCATCAAAACTTAAAGCATGAAAAGCGGATTATGCAATTGCTAGCGCTGTATTTTTAGCTTCAGGTTCGAGTAAAATATCGACATTATTATAGTTAATATATTATAATTGCCCGGTAACAATAAAACGATAGCCCTCATTACTCATAACTATAATTTTACGGGACGTTATATCAACTAGTCTACTTAGTGTATCTTGCAATAAATTTTATCACTCATCAATTTCAAAAATTGCTTGGGATAAGCAGACCTTGAAAGGGCCACTAACGAGCTCCTGAGCCACCCGCCATAATAACTGGAATAATACAGTTTTCTTCATGAATCATGTTCATAAGCTTCTACCCCTGAGGCCCTTGCAATAACCTCTTAACATATAATAATACATTGGTAGTGCTATCAATTTTTTTCTTTTCAGAAGCATAATTAGGATCGTTAATGGGAATGCAACAAGTGCTACAAATCTTAAAAAATATTTTTTTTTATCCAACCGATGAAATCCATCGCCAATACCATAACTAATTAGTTTTGTTTTAAACTCAAAAAAATCTTTCGGTAGATCCCAATAAACAAATGCATCATAGGCTATTTTAATTTTGTCAGTCAATTCAAATGCGCGAAGAATAAATACGGTATCTTCTGCTGTATATGAATCTTCTGGATATCCCCCCGTCTTTTTCCATATATCCTTTGTAAAGCCTAAAGAACGGGAGCTTGGGAGAAACTGTTTTATGGATATATATTCGGGAAGCTCTGGACAGAAAACATCAGCAATATATGCTTGGAATTTATTCGTAACTCGAGCTTTATACGTTCCTGAAACTATCTCAGCTCCTGAATCAAAACACGCTTTCATATTTTTAACCCAATTTTTGTCAACTATGCAGCCAGCATCAGTGACAAGAATTTGGTTATAGGATGCATTTTGTATAGCAACATTTCTGCCGCGAGCTATAGGCCCACTTGAGTATTTTTTGGAACAAAGCGGATCAACAATTACATTTAGACTACATTGTTTTCCAATGCAGCTTAAAGCATTCTGAATTAGAGATACCGTGTCATCAGTCGAGCCACCATCAACAATGACTATTTCGTCGGGAATAACAGTTTGAATCAATATAGAATCACAAAAACGTTGGATTGAACCAGCCTCATTAAAAACAGTTGAAATTAATGTCACTTTACTCATTTGGTTGTTGCCTTATCATATCAATATTTATAGAACGTCCCTTGTGTGTAAATAAGGCAAGTAATATCAGTATTGATAATAGTATCGCATATTCAACACGGACATAAGAATTATAAATTAAGAATATAGAAAGCATTGATAAATAGAAATCACGCCTTCGATAAAAATGAATTGCAAGGGCTAGATGCACGAAGACATAAATTAAAGTCAGGAGAATTCCTCCACGTAAAAGATTTGCAGCCAAAAATGAATGTGGGAAATAAAATCTATTTTCTAATCGTTCAACTTCAGAGAAGCTTTTACTGTCTAAAGCTTCTTGTATTGGTAATTTGTGTTTATCAAAATTGAAGTGACCAGATAACCCAAACCCGATCAAAATAGTTTTATCGCTACTATCAGTGCCATCGAGTATATTAAGTATTTCGTATTGCCTTACTTTTCCAGAACCTGAAATTTCTTTTTTACTTTCAAAAACATTCAAATCTGAAACTTTCCAGAGTAAAAAATTATATAAATTAGGATTAGTAACCAGAACTGTAAAGCATAGTATCGTAATAAAAGGAACGACTTCAATGAGTACTTTCATTTTTAGCACCCTCTTTTTTGAAAGAAACATTGCCACAATGAAAGAAATTACGACAATAGCAATTAATGCACGGCTTAATGAAAACAGAGAAATGTAGAATAGAATACGGTATGTTAATGATTTTTCGATAATGGTCTTATTATTGTTCTGTAGCAAATATATAAAGGCAATAACGGTAATAAGTGGTTGTGTAAAATAATCCCAAGAAGGTGTTCCAAGCGTAAAGTCATATGTGATAAATAATATCACACGAAGACCAATAATAACTGGCAAAAAAATTAGAAAGTTATTTAAGACAGCTTTTAACTCCTGTTCTTTCCAATTCGACAGAAGTAAGAATGTACATAATAATATAGTATATATTTTTACATTTGTAATTGCAGTTGATAAATTGAATGATTGCGAACTGGCAAGTGTTACAAGAAATAAATATATAATCACACCAATTAATATAGAAACAGCGACTCCCGAAGCATAACTTATTTTAAGCCCACTTTTAACAATGATTACTATTGGTAAACTTATCATTGCCCAATAATAAAGAGTTAAAGGACCAATCTTAACAGTATTAATCGTATTATAAAAAATCTCTTTTGCATCAAGCGCATCATATAAAAATAAGATATCACGAGGATACTCTGGAATAAGAAATAGCAACAGAAGTATTACTTGTAAAATTGTTTCCTTCCTGAAAACCCCGTACCATAACAATATAACAAACATTAATACTGATATAATAAATCCTAATACATTATCAGCACAGAAGGTAATCCATACAAAGGAAAATACCGCCCAAAAAACTATATAACGCCAGTCTTTCAGTGTCATATTTCATCCATTTATCTAAAAAGATAATACATGCTTTATAGTGATTAATGCCCTGTCTTTTTCAGCATTCAGGTTTTCATTATTAATTTCTTTACAAATAAGATCATCAATCGACAAGTTAAATATATTGGAATAACCATCAAATACTTTAGCGTCAAGAAACATAGTATTGATGAAAGAGTTTATCTTTGGCGAATAGCTAAAAGGTACAATAGGTACAGAATTGATCGAAGCGAATACTATTGAGTGCAAACGCATGCCAATATGAAAGGTAGAATTTTTAAGCAAGTTAACTGAATCAACATAATCAGAAAATAATAAATTGAAATTATCAGGAAGCTTAGTCTTTAATTTCTTATGAAAAATATGATCGTTACTTTCAGGCATTTGGTGCATTGAAACAAAAACTATATCTTTAATGTTATGATGTTTAGCTATTTTAATTATTGCACACGTGAAATTTTCAATATATCCAACATCATTAGCATAGGCATAATGACCCGAAACAGAAATATATCTCCGTTCTATTCCATAAAACTTATTACTTCTTTCTAAAATATCATATAATAATACCAGATCACCACCAAAACCAACCTTTTTGGGGTTTACTAAACTCAGTGCTTTATTGTAAGAATTTACATCACGAAATATTGATAATGTGCTCAATGATAAAGTTATTATGGTCAATACTCTAGATAAGGATGAATTTAATTTTCCTAAGCCAATACCGAGGAAAAAATTCTTTTTACGGAACAACACACAAAATAAAGAAATTACGAATAGAAGAAACAAACCAGAATATCCAGTGTTATTATCTTTATAAAAACAGGTACCCCCTCCCCATATTAATTTATCAGATTTAAGAATAGATTTCAGAAACTCCACCTTATTCTTTATCCCTGCTAATGGGTGAAAAACTACACCATCAATTTTGTCTATTTCTTGATAGTTACCATATACATTTATAGTTTCATATTTTTTAGTTGATTTAATCTCCTTAAGACAGACATCAAGCATTACATCATCACCGAGATTATTGAAGCCGTAGTAACCCCATAGAGTAATTTCATTTTTTTTGTTCATTTTTGCACATCGTAATAAGATAAACCCAGCCTGAAAGTCTTGACAAGAGGACAGCACATGCCATTCCTGTTTCCCCCATGTAAAATAGAAGTGGGAAAGAACCAAATGCAAGAACGGAAAGTTGGGATATTTTTAAATAGAGTAATCTATTATTAGATTGATGATATAACTCACTTTCTTTGTCGGTAAAGTAGAGGCCAATGGCATACGCAACAGCTAAAATGTACATAATGTTTGTGGCATCTTTATATTGCTCATCATAGAGTATTGTAATTACATATTTTGAACATAAAAGATAACCTAATATTATAAAAATAATCAATCTAATCTTATGTTTATTTCGTACATGATTCGTACCCACTTTTACCAAAACTGACGTGACAGATGAATTGAGTAGGGGAATTAACATACATAATGTACTAGCTATAAAATAATCAGCTGCGTTTAGCCCTACATAATTAATAATAAGCACATCAACGCGCATTAACAATGCGACAATTGCAGTAATGAGATAAAACTTAAACAGTAAATTAAACTCTGTTCTAAAATTTACACCATCCTTATAGAGTCTGAGCTTAATATTTCGTCCAGAAATCATATAAATAATAGAGACTATGTAAGCAATAGCTAAAGCCCACAATGCATAAATAACATTTTCGGGATGAAGAATGACAGCAAACAGAACAAAATTTAGCTTAACGAAATTGCAAAGTATATTGTTAAATGAATATCGCCCCCAAAGCTCATCAATTTGATTAAAAACATTTAATATTTTGTGGACTGTAATCAAAAATGAAGCAAGTAAACAAATTACACCACCAATACTCCAATATGCATATAAGATAGGAGATATTACAATAAATAATATACACATCAAAAATATTGCATGTGAGGAAAGAACTTCGCAGTAATGTCTGCCTTTCTTCTTGTATAACACAACTAATGAGGAAGAAAGACCAAATTCAAACACAGCACTAAGTATGACTGTACTGTTGATAAAAACTGCAAACTGAGTAAATTCTCTTACTATTAGATATTTAGCTGCAATAATATTTACAAAAAAAGTTAATACTGCAGATAACAAGCCACCGGCAAATGTTATTAATATGGATTTATTCATTTTTATGTTAGAAATGGCGAGCATCAGTCAAGCATGGCAGGATTACATCCTTAGTCGAGAGAATGAATTCCATGTTATTTTCTGGCCATTTAATATTAATTTGTGGATCATTCCAGATTATACCAGCCTCAGCTTCTTTACAATAAAAGTTCGTTGTTTTATATGCAAACTCTGCATTTTCACTTAAAGTTAGAAAACCATGAGCAAAACCCTCTGGGATCCAAAGTTGACGTTTATTTTCTGCTGACAACCGTACACCAACCCAATGCCCAAACGTAGGGGACATAGTTCGAATATCAACAGCGACATCAAATACTTCGCCAACAATACAGCGAACTAGTTTCGCTTGCGCGAACGGTGGCAATTGATAATGTAAGCCTCTAAGCACTCCCTTACTCGATCTTGAATGATTATCCTGTACAAATTCAACGTGGCGATTCACAACATCGTCAAATAACTTCTGATTGAAGCTTTCAAAAAAGTACCCACGCTCGTCACTAAATATCTGTGGCTCAATAATGAGTACTTCAGGAATTTCAGTTTTTATAACATTCATGCTCATAGTTCTTTAACCATATTCAATAAATATTTCCCATATGTATTTTTTTTTAGCGGCTTCGCAAGGAGTTTAACCTGCTCCGCATCAATAAAACCTTTTCTGTAGGCAATTTCTTCCGGGCAAGAAACTTTCAACCCCTGACGTTCTTCGATTGTAGAAATAAAGTTACTTGCTTCAATTAAACTTTGATGTGTCCCGGTATCCAGCCATGCATAACCGCGTCCCATCATCGTTACAGAAAGACGACCTTGCTCAAGGTAGATTCGATTAAGATCTGTTATTTCATATTCACCACGAACTGATGGTTTTAAACTCTTAGCTATCTCTACTACGCCTCTATCGTAAAAATATAGGCCAGTAACAGCATAGTTACTTTTAGGTATTAATGGTTTTTCTTCTAAGCTAATAGCTGTCCCAGATTTATCAAACTCAACGACACCATAGCGCTCTGGGTCAGTCACATGATAAGCAAAAACCGTTGCCCCCGTATCTTTAGCTACAGCATTTTCAAGCTGTTTTGGCAAATCGTGGCCATAAAAAATATTATCGCCAAGAATCAGTGCACAACTGTCACCATCAATAAACTCTTCGCCTATGATAAACGCCTGAGCTAATCCATTTGGGCTTGGCTGTACTTTATACTGAAGATTTAATCCCCATTGACTACCATCACCTAATAATTGTTCAAAGCGAGGCGTGTCTTGTGGGGTACTTATAATTAAGATATCTCTAATCCCTGCTAACATTAATGTTGATAGCGGATAATAAATCATTGGTTTATCATATATTGGCAAGAGCTGTTTGCTTACCGCCATGGTTACAGGATACAGACGAGTACCCGAACCACCAGCAAGAATAATACCTTTACGAATTGTCATTTATATACTCTTTATGTGGTGAATTGTTTTTTTAATCTTAAAACACCAGTAAGTTAAATCTTCTCTATAGTGAATAATTCGTTAATCATTCGTTTAACACCGATATTCCACATAGGTAATGTCAAGTCGAAACATTGCTGAAATTTTTCCGTATTTAAGCGGGAATTAAGAGGACGCAGTGCTGGTGTCGGATAGCAGGTGGTCGGAATAGCATTTAATTTTTTGATTGCCAATTGGATACCTGCTTTTCTTGCCTCGGAAAAAATAAGAGAAGCATATTCATACCAAGTTGTCGTACCACTAGCAACCAGATGGTACAAGCCTGCAACTTCCGGTTTATTTAATGCAACACGAATAGCATGTGCCGTACAATCAGCTAGCAACTCTGCGCCCGTTGGCGCGCCAAACTGATCATTAATAACGGCTAGTTCTTCGCGCTCTTTTGCCAGACGCAACATCGTTTTGGCGAAGTTATTTCCTTTACCTGCATAGACCCAGCTGGTCCGAAAAATAAGGTGCTTCGCACAATGCTCTTGTAATGCTTTTTCTCCGGCTAACTTGGTTTCTCCATAAACGTTCAGCGGTGCGGTTGCATCCGCCTCCTGCCATGGTATTTCACCTGTTCCCGGAAATACGTAGTCAGTAGAGTAGTGAATAACCCAGGCACTGACCTCATTGGCTGCTTTCGCAATCGCTTCAACACTTGTCGCATTGAGTAATTGTGCAAATTTGGGTTCTGACTCAGCCTTATCTACTGCGGTATGAGCAGCAGCATTAACAATAACGTCAGGACGAATTTTTTTTACGGTTTCAGCCACACCTTCGGGGTTGCTGAAATCACCACAATAATCAGTGGAGTGAACATCAAGAGCAATCAAATTACCCAAAGGTGCCAGAGCACGCTGTAGTTCCCAACCTACCTGCCCTGTTTTGCCGAAAAGGAGAATATTCATTACTGGCGGCCCTCATAGTTCTGTTCAATCCACGATTGATAGGCACCACTTTTCACATTATCAACCCATTTTGTATTGGACAGGTACCATTCCACTGTCTTCCGAATCCCGCTCTCAAACGTTTCCTGTGGTTTCCATCCCAATTCGCGACCAATCTTCTCAGCATCAATGGCATAACGGCGATCGTGTCCCGGACGATCGGCAACATAAGTAATTTGCTCGCGGTAAGATTTCTCTTTCGGTACAATCTCATCCAACAAATCACAAATAGTGAGCACTACATCGATGTTTTTCTTTTCGTTGTGTCCACCAATGTTATAAGTTTCACCCGCTTTACCTTCGGTTACGACGGTATATAACGCACGTGCATGATCTTCAACATACAGCCAGTCGCGAATTTGATCCCCTTTACCATAAATAGGCAATGCCTTACCTTCCAGAGCATTAAGAATTACTAGTGGAATCAATTTTTCCGGAAAGTGATAAGGACCGTAGTTATTCGAACAGTTAGTCACAATGGTCGGTAAACCATAGGTACGTTTCCACGCACGGACTAAATGATCGCTGGATGCTTTTGATGCGGAATAAGGGCTGCTTGGCGCGTAAGCTGTCCTCTCAGTAAATAAGGGTAATTCTTCGTTATTATTTACTTCATCTGGATGAGGCAAATCACCATATACTTCGTCAGTAGAAATATGATGAAAACGGAAGCTATTTTTCTTGTCGCTATCAAGAGCAGACCAGTAATTGCGAGCGGCTTCTAAAAGGACATAAGTACCAACTATATTGGTTTCAATAAATGTCGCAGGGCCTGTAATGGAACGATCCACATGGCTTTCAGCAGCCAAGTGCATCACTGCATCCGCCTGATGCTGAGCAAAAATCCGTGCCATTGCAGCTGCATCGCAAATATCTGCATGTTCAAGAACATAGCGTTTAGAATCAGAAACATCAGCAAGCGATTCCAGGTTTCCGGCGTACGTTAATTTATCGACATTAACAACACTATCCTGCGTATTTTTTATAATGTGACGAACTACAGCAGAACCAATAAATCCTGCGCCACCAGTAACAAGTATTTTCATAATTTATGAAGATATCAATTTAGAGATGATTATTTTAGATGATGTACCATTGCCATATGGGTTATGTGCAAAACTCATTGCATTATAAGCTTCTTTGCAATCCAACAGCTCATTTACTTCGCGAACGATGTTTTCTTTATTCGCACCGACCAGTTTAACTGTGCCCGCCTTAATAGCTTCGGGACGTTCTGTGGTTTCCCGCATAACCAAAACAGGTTTACCTAAAGATGGAGCTTCTTCCTGAATACCTCCCGAATCAGTTATAATCAGATAAGAACGGTCCATTAAATATATAAACTGCAGGTACTGCTGCGGTTCAATCAAGTGAATATTTTCAATTCCCGAAAGAATTCTATTCACAGGTTCTTGTACATTAGGATTCATATGTACAGGATAAACTATCTGTACATCGTCATGATTTTTTGCAATTAATGCTAATGCTTCACAAATGTTTTCAAATCCTCTGCCAAAACTTTCACGACGATGACCTGTGACAAGAATTATTTTTTTATCGTTCTTTAGAAAAGAAAATTGATTATCTAATTTTGCTCTAAGACTTAAATTTTTATCTATTTTGTCTTTTACCATATGTAGAGCATCAATAACAGTATTCCCAGTAACAGTAATTTTATACTCAGGACACCCTTCTCTTAATAAATTTATTTTTGCTGTTTCCGTTGGAGCGAAATGATATTCTGCTAACACTGATGTTAACTTACGATTCGCTTCCTCTGGCCAAGGTGAATAGATATTTCCTGTCCGCAACCCAGCCTCTATATGCCCAATGACTATTTGTTCATAATATGCAGCCAAGCTAACTGCAAATGTAGTTGCTGTATCACCGTGAACAAGCACAATATCAGGATTATAGTTCTTTAGAATTGATTTGATGTGAATTAAAATAGAGGAAGTAATATCATTTAATGTTTGACCCGTCTTCATAAGATTCAGATCGTAATCTGGTTTAATATTAAACAAATCAAGAACTTGATCCAACATTTCACGATGCTGCGCTGTTACACATACTTTCAGTTCTAATTCGGGATTCTTTTTTATTTCATGCACAAGAGGAGCCATTTTGATTGCTTCTGGTCTTGTACCAAAAACAACCATTATCTTTTTAATCACTTTTGTTATCTCTTTAATTATAGTTGAATACGATTAAAGGATTACAACAGAACCTAATAATCTCGCATTCAACGGATTGTCTCAATCTAATTACCCACGCTACCGCCCCTGGCTTTACAGCTACCAGAGCACTGCATGCATGTCTACGATGTGACGAGCGTTACCCACTCGCGCTAAACCCGAAAAATTCAAACGCTAATTGTCTTACCAATCCGCTCTGGAAACAAGGAAAATCCTGGAAAACTTTGACTAAAATCCTATTGCTAACTCGTTGTTATTCTGATTGTTTATATAAAACAACGGCAGGAATATTCGCAACAAATTACTTTCGCCACGAATCTTCACTGCCGTTACAATTTTCTTATCAACCGTTACATCCGGTCAGATTTTCATTATTCGCTTAACAGCTTCTCAATCCCTTTACGGAACTTCGCCCCTTCTTTGAGGTTGCGCAGTCCATACTTCACAAATGCCTGCATATAACCCATTTTTTTACCACAGTCGTAACTGTCGCCGGTCATCAGCATGGCATCAACAGACTGTTTTTTCGCCAGTTCGGCAATGGCATCAGTCAGTTGGATACGTCCCCATGCACCTGGCTGAGTGCGTTCCAGTTCCGGCCAAATATCGGCAGAAAGCACATAACGGCCCACGGCCATGATGTCTGAGTCCAGCGTCTGCGGCTGATCCGGTTTTTCGATGAATTCAACAATGCGGCTGACTTTACCTTCGCGGTCCAGCGGCTCTTTGGTCTGGATGACAGAGTATTCAGAGAGGTCACCCGGCATACGTTTTGCCAGCACCTGGCTGCGGCCCGTTTCGTTGAAGCGCGCAATCATGGCAGCAAGGTTGTAGCGCAGCGGGTCGGCGCTGGCATCGTCGATCACAACGTCCGGCAGTACCACGACAAACGGATTGTCACCAATGGCAGGTCGTGCACATAAAATGGAGTGGCCTAAACCTAAAGGTTCACCCTGACGCACGTTCATAATAGTCACACCCGGCGGGCAAATGGACTGTACTTCCGCCAGTAGTTGACGCTTCACGCGCAGTTCAAGGAGAGATTCTAATTCATAAGAGGTGTCGAAGTGGTTTTCGACCGCGTTCTTGGACGCGTGAGTTACCAGGAGGATTTCTTTGATCCCTGCAGCCACAATCTCGTCAACAATGTACTGAATCATTGGCTTGTCGACGATCGGTAGCATCTCTTTGGGAATCGCCTTAGTGGCAGGCAACATATGCATCCCAAGACCCGCTACAGGAATAACTGCTTTTAAATTCGTCATTATTTCATCCACCTGTAAAATGGTTGCTGAATTATAGCGTGTTCGATTTTTTTCGCCAGCATCAATTACCCTGAATTGATTACTGAATTACTTGTGATGTTACGCCGCTTCGTTGTGGATTGCAGTAGCATTGTTCCTAAGTATGGCTCCATTTTTCCAGGAATTGTCGCAAATCTACTCCCTCCGTTCCGGCAATCTAAAGTTAATCTTTTCCACATTAACAATATGGTGATTTATCCTGTCGATATCGACGGAGCTTTGCCCTTTTTCATTCACCGCATGAACATATGCAAGTGACAGCAGTGTTTCTTTTTTCGCCATAAAGACGCCGCGAACGTCTTTACGCATGTCGAAGTTCATGCTCAATGCTGGTCCAACAGAGGATTCCTGCATCACTTTGATATTACGCATAAAAAGGTGTTGCGGTTTGTTGTGTAACTCCAACGAGGCACGCTTCATCTCAATGTTAGTCAGTGCCACAAAGGAGACAGCATTCCCGGCAGAGATTTGGATGCCGCGCAATTTATAAGCAAGGTGGGTATTATCCAGTTGAATATTATTCACTCGGAAATTTTGCGGTATCGAGAGATATTTGCCTTTAATTACCCCATAGCCGATTAACATCCCGGCGCTATTAATCATTTCAATATTATCAATCACGAAATTGTCACAACCGTAAATAGCGACTGTGGCGTTATCAATACCTGCTTTCTTACTGAAATCCGGCGTGATATTGCGGGCTTTGATATTACGAATAACAAAATGTTTACCATTTTCAACATGGATCAACTGCCGACAATCCGATCCCGTGATATTCGCCACGACAAAGTTTTTCACTGCCTGGTCTTCCGGGTAGTTGTTATCGTAGGTACTACCCGAAAGACCTATGCCGATGCCCCAGTTGATTTTGTCGTTAGTACAGTTGATGCGCTCGATGATGTGGTCGGAGATCAAAATATCACTGTCGTTAATCGCCACGTTCCATTCAATAGCGTCCCCCTGTAAGTCGCTGAACTTACAATTGGTGATGTTGGCACCGATAATCTGGTTATGAAATCCCTGGCGTAAGATGGCGTAATTAGCGTGGCTGACAGTGAGGTTATCGATGGTCAGGTTGCGCATGACCCGTTTGTTTTTGCCGCCGATATAAATCTGCGTTACCGGGCCAAAGCCGCTCATAGTCAGCCCTTTGATGGTGCAGTCAGAGCCACGCACATCCAGGGTGATGTTATGCATACTGCCGCCCTTCTCCCCTGTCACCTGGCTGCCGTCCTGTAAGACAAATCGCCCTCTGCCGTTGCCGCGCAGGCTTCCAAGAATGTGTAACGTTTTGCCAGCAGGAATGAAGATGCCGGTGTTGATATTGTCACAAACGAATCCGCCAGGCACGACGACTGTTTGCCCTTCGCTGAAGGCTTGTTTAAATGAGGCGATCCAGTCGTGAGGGTTGTAGTCGTTAATGTTAACGCTTTGTCGGGCGGGAAGCGCGCGGGCGAAAGGGGTATGGAGGAAGGCAAGCGCCGAGCTTGCCGTCAGGAAGGTGCGTCGGGAGAGTTTTTTAAATGGCATACGTTCTCCTCTATAAAGCTTGCAGCAAGCTGGCGAGTTCTCGATTAATCACCTGCTGGTTAAAATCGTGTTCGACTTTTTCGCGCGCACGTTTGACGACCGGAGCCAGTTCGTCGGTATCCAGTTGGCTAAACGCCGCCAGACGTTGTGCCAGTGCGCGAGCATCGTTCTCAGGCACCAGCCAGCCGGATTTATCGGCCTCAACCAGTTCTGGTATTCCGCTATGCAGAGTTGAAACAACCGGAATGCCGACCGCCATTGCTTCCATTAGCGCCACCGGAATACCTTCCATATCGCCATCCGCACCCGTTATCGATGGCAACAGGAAGACATCCGCGTCGTCGAGCATCGCTTTCACTTCATGGCTCGGTTTAAAGCCCGGCATCTCTACCACATCTTCCAGTTGATATTGTTCGATGAGCGTGCGCAGGCGTCGTTCCCACGGGCCAATGCCGAGGATGCGATAGCGAAATGCCACGCCCTGCTCTTTCAACTGACGGCAGGCTTCGATCGCCACATGCAGGCCTTTTTTCTCGGTTAAGCGTGCGACGGAAATAATCTCCAGCGGCGTTGCGGGCGCTTTCACGGGACGCGGGCTAAAGCGCGTCATATCTACGCCCATGCGCGATACGGCGATTTTTTCCCTCGGGCAGCCCATTTTTTGCAGCCTTCCGGCCCACAGATCGCTTATCGGTAACATCAGGTCGCCACGGCGAAACAGTTGCTGATATTCGGGAGTGTAGTGGTTGAGCACTTCCCGACTGGAGATATCAATGCCGTGGAAAATGGTGGCAATTTTGCCGCGAATGACACCCAGTTCCCGTAGTTTTGCTGCGGTTACCCCCGCAGGGCCAAAATGAGCGATGAACACATCGGCATGAAACGGTGTTGCGACCTGGCCGCAAATGGCAGACAAAATCAGGTTCCGCGACTCGGCACCATAGCGTTTGAGGTTGAGCGCCTGCCAGGTATTTTTACGATGAATGCCGCGTAAGGTCTGGCTGGCGCGGTGGCGCAGCTTCGCCACTTTGCCCGTAGGTTCATCCTGTAACCAGCGGGTTCTGGCAGCAAGGTTGTATTTCGTCCATGCCGCGTGGGTGTTTTGTGTGTCGCCTTTTTGCAGCGCGACAATCTCCACCTCAAAGCCCATATCAATAAACGCGGTAATTTGATTGAGGACGAAGGTTTCCGACGACAGCGGAAATTTCAGTAAAAAGAAGCCGACCTTCATTTCACCTCCCCGATGCGCTCAAGCACAGATTGCACCATCTGCATTCCCGTCTGACG
This sequence comes from Escherichia sp. WS33, assembly GCF_046486385.1. Lineage (NCBI taxonomy): Bacteria > Pseudomonadati > Pseudomonadota > Gammaproteobacteria > Enterobacterales > Enterobacteriaceae > Escherichia > Escherichia sp. WS33. The sequence continues at coordinate 53,146 of NZ_JBJQLJ010000003.1, forward strand.
TTCACGACTGACGGCTTCGTTAAGTCGTGCGTTCAGCGCCGGAAGCTGGCCTAAGGTATCCGCAACCATCGCTTGCAGGCTGCCGTCTAATAAATGACGGATATCAATTGCCATCTCCGGTAGTCCCAGCTGCTGCATAATCCCGGCGGATTTATGTTCATAGTTGATGGCAATCGCCGGAGTAGCAAAGTTCATTGAGATAATGGCGGAGTGCAGGCGCGTACCGACGGTGAGTTCACAGGCACCGAGAATTTTGCCCATTTCCAGATCGTTAAGTTCATCCATCACTACGTGATAACGGGCAGGATCACTGATGTGCTGGCGCAGGTTGAGCGCCACCATGCGGTCGTCTTTGTTATAGCTGTCGATACCCGTACAGGTGGAGAGCGCAATAACCTGATAGCCTTCGTCGAGAATGCGATTGACCACCCCGGCAAAGGCTTTTTCATACGCTTGTTGAGTGGTGCCGAGACGTTTGTCGAACGGTGCCAGTTCGCGCAGGGTAATTGCCACCGTTTTCTGTTGTGCGGCAACGTCCAGCCAGTGTTGGACGGCATAGCTGGCGGTGAAATCTTCGGTGTGGTGATCGACCAGCCACGCAGTATCGACGCCATGTTCCACTTTTGCAGTGGTGATATTGCTGCGTTTCATCAAATCAAGGCTGACCGATTCGCGCAGGATCAGCGCGTCACAGTGACCAAAAACATAGTTCGCCAGTTGGTTAAATTGCTCATCCTGGAACGGGCCAACACTGTGACCAATCATAAACAGCGGCTTTTTCGCCATAAACGTGCAAAGTGCATGTTCAAACTGTGGCACGCCGTAGAGATCGACAAAAAACGATCCGCCGACCTGAATAATGGCGTCGTAACCTGACAGCAGGCGCACGAAGTCAGTGAATCCCTGGGCGATGGCGATATTACGCAACTTGCCAGTGTCGGTGACGCGCGAGAGCAGTACCTGATGCTGGTAGCGGCGACGGAGGACTTTTTTAACGCGCCCGACAACGCCCGCCGCGCTGTTGTGTTGTTTCATTTGCAGGAACAGCGGATCACCCATTACCGGGCGGTTGAGCAGCCAGGAAGAACTGACCGGATAGCGGCTCATCACGTCCACTTCGGTATGTGGATTGAGGATGTTGATGGCATCAAGTAAGCCGCGCAAGATGGCGCTGTCGCCACGATTGCCGCAAGTGTGGTTGCCCAAAATAAGTAATTTCATTTTTTCCTCATAAATTTGATGCCAAGTGAGGCTGTGTTTGTTGTGTTCGTTGCCGTTTTTTGCCTGATGCGACGCTGGCGCGTCTTATCAGGCCTACAAGACCCGAGCACAGAACCGTAGGCCGGATAAGGCGTTCACGCCGCATCCGGCATTCAGTGCCTGATGCGACGCTGACGCGTCTTATCAGGCCTACAGGTCCCGAGCACAGAACCGTAGGATGGATAAGGCGTTTTACGCTGCCCCCGGCAACCGTTGTCGGAACCGAAAACAACAACTCACCCCGCCCGTAAAAGCATTTTCATTTTTTCGCTGCGACAAAACTGGCGCTTCACTTCCACCACCAGCGGATGGCGCGACAGCACAATCATCACCACAAACGCCAGCACGCCCGCGGCTATTTGCACCGCCAGTAGCATCCCCAGCGCCAGTTGCCCTTTCAGCACAATGCCCAGCGCATAACTGACCACCAGCGTCGGCAGCGAGAGATAAAACGGCAGCCATAAACTCAGGATGTACTGGCGATAACTGGAACCAAGAACCGGTTTAATCATCACGAAGTAACTCAGAATGGTGTTGATAATCTGCACCAGCAGGAAACCGAGCGTGACGCCGATTGCGCCCGCCATCTGCCCACCAATAACAATCGCCGGAATAAACAGAAATGTTTTGAATACGTTGAATTTAAAGCTGATATCGACCCGCGCTTTCGCCATCAGCAGCGAACCAATCGGGTTACCTACGGAGCGCAGCAGACCCACCACACACAGCAATTGCAGCACCGGAATAATGCTGTTCCACTTCTCACCAAAGACCAGCGGTACAAAGTTATTCGACACCACCATCAGCCCCAGCAGAGCCGGAAAGTTGATAATCCCCACTACCGACAGCAGCTTGTAGAAGTTAACGCGCAGCTTTTCGGTGTCGTCCTGAATTTTGGCGAATGCCGGAAACAACACGCGGGTGATGATTGGGTTCAGCTTCATCGGTGGCACAACGGCCACGTTGTACGCCAGGTTGTATCCCCCTGCCACGCCCGCGCCGAGAATACGCGCCAGCACCAGCGTTGAAAGGTTGGTGTTGAGATAGTTGATGATGCTGTCCGCCGTCAGCCAGGCACCAAAACGTAAGTTTGGTGCCACCGACGCCAGCGAGAAATGCAGACCGGGGCGATAAATTTTGCGACCAAAGTAGCCAAACAGCAGCGTTCTCACCGCACTATTGACCAGATAACCGAAGATCGCGGTCATCGCCAGCGGCCAGAAATGGGCGCTAACCACCGTAAAAGTGAAGCCCGCCAGCACCGCGCTGGTTTCGATCATGCCGATTTTGTTGAACTCCAGCTCCTTCTGCATCAACGCACGAAATTGTTGCCCGTGGGGGATCACCACAAACGCCAGCGACAATGTTTTAATCAACGGTGCCAGGTCTGGGTTATTCAGCACGTCACCAATGGCATCACTCAACAAAAACACCGCCACGCACACCACAAGCCCCAGCCCGACGTTCAGCCAGTACAGCGTGGTGAGTTCAAGGTGGCTGATTTCTTTTCGCTGAATAATCGAGTTAGCGATACCGAAGTCAGAAAGCGTATCTGCCAGCGCGATGATCACCAGCGACACGGTAAGCAAACCGAACTGGTGGTTGTCGATAATCCGCGCCAGCACGGTCATCTGCACCAGCCCGAGGCCGATGATGATCACCGTGGCAATCGCCGACCACTTCGCGCCGCTGATGGTTTTTTCACGTAAGCTCATATCAATATGCCGCTTTGTTAACGAAGCCTTTGAATACCGTCAGGAAAACGATTTTGATATCGAACCAGACGCTCCATTCGCGGATGTACTCAAGGTCGAACTCGACGCGTTTTTCCATTTTCTCCAGTGTGTCGGTTTCGCCGCGCCAGCCGTTAATCTGCGCCCAGCCGGTAATGCCCGGTTTCACCTTATGGCGCAGCATGTAGCCTTCAATGAGCTGGCGATACTGTTCGTTATGCGCCACCGCGTGCGGACGTGGCCCGACAATCGACATCCCGCCGGTCAGCACATTGATAAACTGCGGCAATTCATCCAGCGAGGTGCGGCGCAGAAAGTTCCCCACTTTGGTGACGCGCGGATCGTTCTGCGTCGCCTGGGTCACTACTTTGTCGTTCTCCATCACTTTCATGGAACGAAACTTCCACACTTTGATCGGCTTGCCATCCATGCCATAGCGAGTCTGGCGGAAAATAACCGGCCCAGGTGAACTGAGTTTCACCGCCAGCGCAATGCAGCACAGCACCGGGGAGATCAGCAGCAGGATAAGCGTCGCCAGCACAATGTCTTCCGCACGTTTGAGCAGGCGGTTAACCCCGGAAAGCGGCGTGTCGTAAAGCGGCACCACCGGAACGCCGTTCATCTCTTCAAGACGTGAATGGAGAATGTTGAAGGTAAAGACATCGGGGATCAGCAGCACCGAACAGGTGGTGTCCGCCAATTGATGGACCAGTTTTTTCACTCGCGCGCCGTCGCACATTTGCATCGCGATATAGACGTTATGAATCTTGCCCGCTTTTGCATCCTCGACCAGCTGTTGCAAGTTACCCGCCCAGTCGTTAGAAACGCCGCCCGGTTTCGGGTCGTGGTAAACGCCCACCACTTCAAACCCTAACCACGGCTGGTTACGGAAGCTCTCCATCAGCATTTGCCCGGCGGCTAAATCCCCCGCCACCGCGACCATGCGCTTGTTATAGCCATGATTACGCAGCCAGCCCGCCCCAATGCGAATACACGAACGGCAAACCACCAGTCCGATACTGGTCAGCCCATACCACGCCAGCCAGATTTTCAGTTGCGTGTCGAAATCATTGTTGAACGCCACCAGTCCTGCGCTGAAAATCACGCTTAAGGTCCAGTTTTGTAGCAACAGAGCAAATTCTGTCGCTGCCCGAACACCGCGCCATGAGCGATAAAAATCGGTGATGCCGCCCAGCATCTGGAACACCACCAGCGTAATCAGCGCCACCAACAGGTGCATGTAGAGGAATGACAGTCCGCTCACTTCGCAAACCAGCCATAGCCCGGCAAACATGATGGTGATATCTGAAAAGCGTTGCACCATAGAGATTAACGATGCATTGGTTTTCGCTCGCTCGCGCTTTTTTAGATTTGTCATCGTTGTTCCTGTTATTTGCCCCTTACCCGCAATGGGGTAAGGGAAGATCCGACATTACTCGTTCAGCAACGTCAGCAGAGTTCGTGTTCGCGCTTCCATCAGCGGCACATCACCGCGCGATTCCACATTCAACCGCACCACCGGTTCGGTGTTGGAGGAGCGCAGATTAAAGCGCCAGTCGGCAAAGGTCATGCTGATGCCATCGGTGCGATCCACCGCCAGCGCCTCACGGCTAAAATGCTGTTCCACGCGGTTAATCGCCTCAACGGGTTGCGCCAGTTTGCTGTTGATCTCACCGCTTGCCGGAAACGCCGCCATCCGATCGCGCACCAGTTCGCCCAGCGTTTTTCCTTTCAGACACACCAGTTCGGCGACCAGCAGCCAAGGGATCATGCCGCTGTCGCAGTAAGCGAAATCACGGAAGTAATGGTGGGCGCTCATTTCGCCACCGTAGATGGCGTCTTCCTTGCGCATACGTTCTTTAATAAAGGCGTGTCCGGTTTTCGACATTACCGGCGTGCCACCTGCGGCAGTCACCACATCAACGGTGTTCCAGGAGAGACGTGGATCGTGGATGATCTTCGCGCCGGGATTTTTTTCGAGGAATGCTTCTGCCAGCAGGCCGACAATGTAATAGCCCTCGATAAACTGCCCTTTTTCGTCAAACAGGAAACAGCGGTCAAAATCGCCATCAAAGGCAATGCCCATATCCGCGCCGTGTTTGATGACCGCATTGCGGGTGTCGTCGCGACATTCCGGTAGCAGCGGGTTAGGAATACCGTTGGGGAAATTGCCGTCCGGTGTGTTGTGTACTTTGATTAATTCCACGGGCGCGCCGAGGGCTTTAAAGCGGGCTTCAATGGCGTCCACCACCGGACCCGCTGCGCCGTTCCCGGAGTTGATCACCAGCTTGAGCGGCGTGAGGTTTTTGACATTGATATAACCGAACAGGTGATCAACGTAAGCGTCACGCAGATTGATTTGCTGATAGCGACCGCGTTTGGTTGCATCAACGGGAGGAAAGTCGTTGGCTTCTGCCAGACGCTGGACATCGCGCAGTCCGGTATCGCCGCTGATCGGGCGAGCCCCTTCGCGCACCAGTTTCATGCCGTTGTAATCCATCGGATTATGGCTGGCAGTAACTTCAATGCCGCCATCCACGCCGAGATGGAACGTGGCGAAATAGATCTCTTCGGTGCCGGACATGCCGATATCCAGCACATCGACGCCCGCATCCTGTAAACCTTTTGCCAGCGCCAGTTTTAAGGTTTCGCTGGTGAGACGGACATCACCGCCTAACACAATGGTTTTCGGTTTGAGAAATTCGCCATAGGCACGACCAATGCGCCAGGCAATATCTTCATTCAGTTCTTCGCCTAATTTCCCGCGAATATCATAGGCTTTAAAGCAGGTTAATTTTTTCATGTCGTTACCCTTTTTCAGGCAATAGTTGGCCCTGACCGAAACGGCCAATTTTGTTTTTGTCGTTATTTACATCTCGGTTTCGCATTCATTGCCTGATGCGACGCTGCCGCGTCTTATCAGGACTACAAACCCGAACCGTAGGTCGGATAAGGCGTTCACGCCGCATCCGACAAACAGCGCCTGATGCGACGTTTACACCCGTCCGTAGCGATCCGCGAAGCGCACCACATCATCCTCTTCGAGATAAGAGCCGGAGCGCACTTCAATTAAATCGAGCGGAATTTTCCCCGGGTTTTCCAGGCAGTGCGTCGCCCCCAGCGGAATATAAATGGACTCGTTTTCACCAAGCAGTTTGATATCACCGTCAATGGTGACTTTTGCCGTTCCCGCAACCACCACCCAGTGTTCCGCGCGGTGATGGTGCATCTGTACCGACAAACCCTCGCCCGGTTTCACGGTGATGCGTTTCACCTGGTAGCGGTCGCCCGCGTCGATAGAGTCATATTTGCCCCACGGGCGATAGACTTCGCGATGCACCCGATGCTCATGGCGACCATCGGCTTTGATCTGCTCGACCACTTTTTTCACATCCTGCACCGCGTTACGGTCGGCAATCAGCACTGCATCTTTGGTCTGCACTACCACCAAATCTTTCACCCCGACGGTGGTGACCAGGCCAGATTCGGCGTACACATAGCTGTTTTCAGTTTTGTGATTAATCACATCTCCGTGGCAAACGTTGCCCTCGGCGGTGTGGGCGCTAATTTCCCATAATGAGGACCAGGAGCCGACATCGCTCCAGCCCGCATCCATCGGTACCACAACGGCATCTGCCGTACGTTCCATGACCGCGTAATCCACCGACTCTTCCGGGCAGGCGAGAAACGCTTCTTCATCCACACGAATAAAATCAAGATCCGGATCGACGGCGCTCATCGCTTTTTCACAGGCATCGAGAATATCCGGGCGATATTTTTTCAGTTCTTCGAGATAGCGTCCGGCGCGGAACAGGAACATGCCGCTGTTCCAGTAATATTCGCCACTTGCCACATAGGCCTGGGCGGTTTCCAGATTCGGTTTTTCGACAAACTGCGCCACTTCAAAGGCCACCGTATCCTGCTCACCCGCAGACACTTCACCGCGACGAATATAGCCATAACCGGTTTCAGGTAGATCCGGCACAATGCCAAAGGTCACCAGCTTGCCCGCTTCGGCATATGGCATGGCATTACGCACGGCGGCACGGAACGCGTCTTCATCGGCAATCACATGATCCGCCGCCAGCACCAGCATTAACGGGTCGTTCTCCGGGCTATGACGTTTTGCCGCCAGCGCCGCCAGCGCAATGGCCGGTGCAGTGTTACGCCCTGCAGGTTCGAGAATAATGTTCTCGGTGAGTTTGTTCAGTTGACGCAGCTGTTCCGCGACAATAAAGCGGTGCTGCTCATTGCAAATCACCACCGGGCTTTCGCACTCCACGCCGTTCAGGCGGCAGATGGTGGTTTGCAGCATGGTGAGATCGCCTTTCAGGCATAAAAACTGCTTGGGGTAAAGTACGCGGGAAAGCGGCCATAAGCGGCTACCGGAGCCACCTGCCATCACAACTGGATAGAGTTTCGACTGCGCCATAATTATCCCCGAATATCATTTATAAATTGACGTAACACGTTCTCTTTATCGAGCGTGCGTTCAGCATATTCACGTGCCACCGTGTTGTGTTTGGGCAGCAGGAGCGCCTGACGAATCCCCGCCACCAGCGCCTCGACCGATTCCGGTTCAACGCAAACCGCAATGCCCGGAAAGGTTTCGCAAAGCTGCCCCAGTTCTGTGTGGGCTTCTGCGGTAATCACTGCGTTACCGCCTACTGCCAGAATATTGGTCAGTTTCGACGGCAATACGGCATCTGCCGCGCCGCGTTTTTGCACCACCAGATGGCAATCGCCCATCTTCAGCAGTGCGGGTAAAGCGTCATACGATTGCAGCGGGAAAAATTGCATGTTGCGCAGTCCACGCTGCTGCGCCATTTTTTCCAGCCGCGCTTTGCCGCCGCCCTGCCCGACAATGGCAAAAATCAGCGGTTCATCGCGCAGACGATCGGCAGCTTCAATAACGTTTTCCAGCCCCTGCTTTTCACCAATATTGCCGGAGTAAAGAATGATTTTTTTGTTATCCGGCAGGCCAAGCTGGTTACGAAGGGCATCAACATCGGCATCTGCAACATGCTGAAAACGGGCGATTTCCGACCAGTTGGGGAAGAAGATGACGTTTTCCGCCGCCACGCCTTTTTCGATGGCTTTATTCATCATCGAACGCGAAATCGTGGAGACGTTATCGACGTTATGCAGTCCGCTACGCTCGAACGCCGTTGCCAGCTGTGCCACTTTGCCGCCTTTGCCTTTTCCGGCAAGGCCCAGCCCCAGCATGGCGTCCACTTCGTAATCCTGAATATGCAGCACGGTACGCGCGCCAGAGAGTTTCGCCAGCAGGCGCATTCCCGGCGTGCAAAACAGCGTTGGTACCACGCCAATAATGCGATCCGGCTTCCAGCGACGTTGCGCCATCAGCGGAAAGAAACTGCTGACGGCAAAACTGCCGAGATGCAACAGGCGTTTCAGGGTGCTCGGCTGTTTTGGCACATACAGCGGGCAGCGCCACACCGTGGCGGCCCCCTCTTCTCGTTTGTAGCGCCAGGCGGAATAGTTCTCACCCACCTGCCACTGCGGGTAGTAAGGCGGTGCGGTAATAACCCGCACCTCATGACCTTGTGCCGCCAGCCATTCCACCATCTCTCCGGTGTATTTGCCGATGCCGGTTAACTCCGGCGAGTAGTTAATGCCGTAGACCAGTATTTTCATAATCCGGGTACTCCGGCACGCTTCTCAGCGAGAAAATAGGCGCGGCTGTTAGCGTGAACATTGTCACTGGCGAGCAGTGCGTCCGGCGTCAGCCAGCGGTAATCGTCATGCTGCTCATCCGGCAGTAACAGTTCTTCTTCCGCTACTCTGAAGCGAAAACCGAGCACCACATAGTGAGTGGTGAAATCCGTGCCAGAGAAGTTATCGTCATAAAAGTGCTGCCAGACACCGTAAAACTGGCCTGCTGTTATCGGCAGACGCAGCCCCAGTTCCGCCATCGTCAGCCGCTCAAATGCGGCTTCCAGCGTTTCGTCTTTCTGCACGCGCCCTCCCGGCACAAACCAGTAACCCTGCGCCGGGCGGTTGGTTCTTTTGCCAAGCAGAAATTCGCCGCGACTGTTCTCGACAATAAAGTCGAGAGAGACAAGCGGGGTGGAGCGCACTACCGTGGCAAAGTCTTCCTGACGTAAAAACATCATTACCCCCGAAAGCGGTCTTGATTCTCAAGGAACCACTGGTAAGTGCTGGCAAGCCCCGCTTCCAGTGAGATTTCGTGATACCAGCCAAGCTGATGCAGGCGCGTCACATCCAGCAGTTTGCGCGGCGTGCCATCCGGTTTGCTGGCATCAAAAACCACCCGGCCTTTGTAACCCACCACTTTGGCGATGGTTTGCGCCAGCTCGCGGATAGTGCAGTCAACGCCCGTGCCGACGTTAATGTGCGACAACATCGGCTGGGTGTTTTCCAGCCAGACTTCGTGCGCCAGCTCCATCACATGAATGCTTGCCGCCGCCATATCATCGACGTGCAGAAATTCACGCATCGGTGTACCGCTGCCCCACACCACCACGTCCGGCGCATTCTGTGCCGTCGCCTCGTGGAAGCGACGCAGCAATGCTGGGATCACATGCGAATTACTCGGGTGGAAGTTGTCATGCGGGCCATACAGGTTGGTCGGCATGACCGAGCGGTAATCGCGTCCATACTGGCGGTTGTAAGATTCGCACAGTTTGATCCCGGCGATTTTGGCAATGGCGTAAGGCTCGTTGGTCGGCTCCAGCGTGCCCTGCAACAACTCGCTTTCTGCCATCGGCTGTTTTGCCAGTTTCGGGTAGATGCAGGACGATCCGAGAAACAGCAGTTTGTTCACGTCGTTCTGATGCGCGGCGTGAATGATGTTGCTCTCAATCATCATGTTCTGGTAGATGAAATCCGCCGGATAGGTGTTGTTGGCGACAATGCCGCCCACTTTCGCCGCCGCCAGATAGACCTGGTCAATGCGTTCGCTGGCAAAGAAATCATGCACCGCGCGGCTGTCCAACAGGTTCAGTTCATCGCGGGTGCGTAATACCAGCTCCACATCACCGCGCTGTTCGAGCTGTCGCCTGATGGCGGAACCGACCATCCCGCGATGGCCAGCGATAAAAATGCGTTGTTTACTCATGCTTATGACTCCAGCGCGATCGCCACGTCGTAGCCGTGAGATTTCAGCAGAGAGTGTTTTTTCGCCGCTTCGAGGTCATTAGCCACCATTTCAGACACCATCTCTCTGAGGGTGATTTCTGGTTTCCAGCCCAGTTTTTCATGCGCTTTGGTCGGGTCGCCGAGCAGCGTTTCAACTTCTGCCGGACGGAAGTAACGCGGGTCAACGGCGATAATCACATCGCCCGGTTTAACGCCCGGCGCGTCATGCCCGGTGACGGAAACCACAATGCCCTTCTCTTCAACGCCCGTGCCTTCAAAGCGCAGTTTGATGCCCAGCTGTGCTGCCGCCATTTCCACGAACTGACGTACGGAGTACTGAACGCCGGTCGCGATAACGAAATCTTCCGGCTGTTCCTGTTGCAGCATCATCCACTGCATTTTTACGTAGTCTTTGGCATGGCCCCAGTCACGCAGGGAGTCCATATTGCCGAGGTACAGACACGACTCCAGCCCCTGGGCGATGTTGGCGATTGCGCGGGTGATTTTGCGGGTAACGAAGGTTTCGCCGCGGCGCGGGGATTCATGGTTAAAGAGAATACCGTTACAGGCGTACATGCCGTAGGATTCGCGGTAGTTAACCGTGATCCAGTAGGCGTACAGTTTGGCGACCGCATATGGAGAGCGCGGGTAGAACGGCGTGGTTTCTTTCTGCGGAATTTCCTGCACCAGACCGTACAGTTCAGAGGTGGAAGCCTGATAGAAACGGGTTTTCTTTTCCAGACCGAGGAAGCGGATCGCCTCGAGCAGGCGTAGCGTACCCATCGCATCGACGTCTGCGGTATATTCCGGTGACTCAAAAGAAACCGCAACGTGGCTCATTGCGCCCAGGTTGTACACTTCATCCGGCTGCACTTCACGCAAAATGCGCGTCAGGTTGGAGGTATCACTCAGGTCGCCATAATGCAGATGGAATTTCGGGTTGCAGGTGTGCGGATCCTGATAAATGTGATCCACGCGCTCGGTGTTGAATGACGATGCACGACGCTTAATACCATGTACCTCGTAACCTTTTTCCAGCAGAAACTCTGCCAGGTAAGAACCGTCTTGTCCGGTTACACCGGTGATGAGAGCGACTTTTGACATGTCTTATTCCTCTGTATTTTTTGAATTTATTCAGTTTCAACGCGTTCGCGTATCACCACTGCGGGATTCCCCCGGCAAACCACATTTGCCGGAAGCGATTTAAAAACACTGCTTCGCGCCCCCACGACGGTGCCGTCGCCGATCGTGACGCCAGGGGCAACAAAAACATCTGTCGCCAGCCAGCATTTCTCGCCAATCACAATAGGCGTGGCGTTAATGGTGAAATGTTGACTTGCATGGTCGTGGCTACCGGTGCATAAATAACTTTTTTGCGATATCACCGAATGTGCGCCAATGGTTATTTCACCGAGGGTATATAAATTGACCTCATCGCCGACCCACGCGTAATCACCTAAGGTTAATTTCCACGGATAGGTAATTTTTACTGACGGACGAATAACTACGTTTTTTCCTATTTTTGCGCCGAATGAACGTAATAAAAATGCCCGCCAGCGATACAATACTTGTGGCGACCAGGCAAATAATGTTGCCTGTACTGCCCACCACAATTGCACTTTAATAGCGTTGCCGCCCCGGAACCCTTTCGGTACCGAGAAACCGCTTAAATCTTGCATCGTTTTCCCTTATATTCAGCTTTTGTTATATAAGGCTTTCGTCTTTGAGGTAGTACGTTGGCGTAAATGCCAGGATAATTCTGCCCAGAAGCCAGGCACATGTAATATTTGCCGTTGGACTTTTTTGGCGTCAGCACACAATTCCATATTATTGGTGGTAGATACCCCACCCATGGAAAATTCAGACACCAGGCCATTGAGTTTTTTAAATGCATAACCGGCTTTATACATTTTGGCTGCCAGCGCGTAGTCGGAAGAAACTTTATATTCCAGGTCATAACGCCATTTTTTCAAGCCGGATACAGGGAAAAATATCGCCTGATGACTGGCGGGCAGGCTGTGATAAATATACCAGCCCGGTTTGGCGCTACGTTTAATTTTATGCCCGTCGCCAAAATCCAGCAGCGCATCGCCGGTGATCATCATGTTATCTTTTTGCATTTTTAACTTACGGACAAAATTTGCGGCATCCTGATGAAAAATATCGCCCGAATTGAGAAACAACGCGAACTTGCCTTGTGCCATCGTAATGCCTTTGTTCATGGCGTCGTAGATACCGTTATCTGGCTCGCTGACAAAGCGTAGGTTATAGATACCATTGAGATTTTCCAGATACTCACGGGTGCCGTCATTGGAACCGCCATCGACAACAATCCATTCGAAGCTGATATCTTCCGCCTGCGCCAGATGCGCCAGCGAGGCATGTGTTTTGACTATCCCTTCGAGGTTACGAAACGCGACAGTGATTATGCTAAGCAACATGTTCTTATTCTTACCTCGTAATATTTAACGCTTTTCGCAAAATAAACGGACAGACGATTAAAAATGCATATTCCGGGCTAAATATCGAACCGGTAAAAAACAGCGACACCGGAGTAAAAAGATATAATTGCACGCGAAAATTGCGGTTATCACCAAAAGCGTTGATCATCATTTTTATCACTTTCCCCATGTACCACAGCGATAAAAACACTGCGAACCAGGAAAAATAAATAATCAGCAGATACAAACCATTGTCTATGGTTTTTCCGACATCCGCACCGTTAAATATTCCGAATGATGCGACATATTCATAAAGTGAGCCAAATCTGACTACACCGTCAATATGGGTCAAAGAATAACCGACCATCACCAGCGGACCGACAATACGATAATACGATGACGATCCTTCCGTACCTAAATCGCCCAGACGGGTGGAAATATAAGGAAACGCGATTACCACACCAACTAGGAATACAGCCAGAGAAATCAATGCCAACGGTAACTTTTTCTTAATCGCCTCTTTATTCAGATATTGAAATGCCCACTCCAGCAAATAAAACAGGATAAAGGTCATAACCCCTGAAAACGATCCGGATAATATTATCCCTGCGAGAATCATAGCATCGGTTTTAGGCGTTTTGATACCAAACTGTTTGATGCTGAGCCAAATTGAGATTAATGCCAGAGCGAAAAATGCCGGTTCGAAATAAAGTGCTGTCGTGCGCTTGCCGCCGAATTTAATGAAATTCAGCACATAGCTGTTGCTGTAAATCAGATATTTCGAAATCGACTCCATAATACTGCTGCCACCGGTGAGGATAATTTGCGCCATCTCCACTGCCGCCAGCGCCACCACCAGCCCGACCACCAGATAAAAGAAACGTAATATCTTGCGATGGTTGTGTGGCGAAATCGTTTTAAAACGAATACTCCACACCATGCCAATAATGATCACAATATAGACAAACAGCATGGTTGAAGTGACGTATTTACTGGCATCCAGCGACTGACCAAACAGATAGTTAAACGCCGTGAGTCCCGCACCAATCCCTAAGGCAATCATCAATTTTTTAACGCTGATGCGTTCTAAAAACAGCAGTAACAAGACAGGTAAAAAAGTGACGATGGTGATGGGGAAACTTTCGCCAAGCTGGGCGATTTTGACGTTAACCAGCAGGTAGATCAGCGGCAGCAGCAGGTAGCTACAGATTCTGATAGAAGTTGACATACTCCTCCAGCATCTGTTGTCCACTGTAGGCGGCGCGGCTGCGTTGGCTGAACTCAGCCAGCGTGGTACCAAATATCGCCTGCGCGATTTCCGGTTTGCTTAACTGCACCAGTTGCAGCACCTCTTCTTCGCTGACGGTTTTACCGCCGGATTTTTGCAACACTTCCCGCGCCGCATCGCTATGGGTGGCAATCACCGGCACGCCAATCGATAGCGCCTCACACAAAATCAGCGGGTAGTTATCGACGCGAGAACTGAACACCAGCGCATCCATCTGATTGAGCGCGCTCATCAACTTGCGCTTGTCAGTTTCAAAGCCGTGATTAACCACGTTGCCAGCGGTGAACGGCGAGAACTTACCAAAGGTATGCAGTTCGATTTTGTCGCCCAGCGCCATCATCTCGCGCACCAGTTGCTGGTTAGTTTTGCCGTCGTAACGCAGGTCATGCGCCACCACCGCGATTTTCGGCTTACCCTGGGTTTCGCGCACCGGAGGCAAGTCCGCCAGAATCGCTTCGGTTGCCATATCAATGCCATTATTGATAATCCGGCAACGCCCTGGACCGTACAGGCTATTGAAAGCGTCAGCCACATGCTGGCTGGGGGAAATAAACTGACAGCCCAGCGCCAGCATCTCACGGAATAACTGGCGTTTGCCCGCCACCAGCTGGTGTGCGCGATCAATCTTCACCGGCGGATAATTAATTAAGGTCGGGCATTTCTGGCAGCCCGTTTTCCAGCCTTCACAACCGTCGGTAAAGGCGCAGCGCCCGGTAACGCTCCAGTGGTCGTGCAGCGTCCAGACCAGAGTGACATCCGGTTTGTGGTTTTTCACCTTTTCGCAAAAGCGCACCACGCTCTTAAGATTTAGCCAGTAGCTGTGCAGCACATGAAAATGCAGGACCACCGGACCCGGTGTACGAGTAATGGTGCGATATAACTCATTGAAATTGCCAAACAGATCGCGATTAAACAGACGAAACAGGGCAATGTTCGCCATCGCGGTCATCCGCGGCGTATGTTTGATGACCTGCGGATAGTTCTGATGGCTGACGCTCTCTTTGCCGCCTTTGCCGTAGCCGTAGACAAAATGTGACGCCAGCCCCTGTTGCAGCGCACGCTGGTGGAGATCTAACGCCACACCTGCTGCCCCGCCTTCCGCCAGTCGCACATTAAATTGCAGAATATTCATTTGATTACCTTCACTCGCGCTTTTTCTCCCACCACCAGCGCGTTGTCCGGGACAGAGTCAAGCACCACGCTGCCCGCGCCCACGGTGACGTTGTTACCAATCGTGATATCACCAAGAATAATAACGTTGGCACCGAGTTCGACGCCGTTGCCAATGTGTGGACATGCCATGTTTTCGGCACCACGATTGCCGATAGTGACGCCGTGGCGAATGGTAAAATCATCCCCCGCTACTACGTTTTTATTGATCACTACGGCGTAACCGTGATGGATAGTAAAGCGGCGGCCAATGGTTGCGGCGGCCTGGATTTCATAACCGAAAAAGCATTCGGTGATAATGCGATACAGCACCAGCAGCGGGGCCGCCCACAGATTGTTGAGGACGTTCTTTTTGCGCCACACCGAACAAAAATGAGCAACGCGATAGGCAAGAACCATGCAGCACGGGCGTAAACTCCAGCTGTTGGCGCGCAGATCTTCCAGCATCTTTAGCGCCCCCGAATACCATCAGCCAGACGTTTGCCGTTACGCACCGACAGCAGCGTCAGCAAAGT
Organism: Escherichia sp. WS33; assembly: GCF_046486385.1. Classification (NCBI taxonomy): domain Bacteria; kingdom Pseudomonadati; phylum Pseudomonadota; class Gammaproteobacteria; order Enterobacterales; family Enterobacteriaceae; genus Escherichia; species Escherichia sp. WS33. Next base: position 68,675 of record NZ_JBJQLJ010000003.1, read on the forward strand.
GCGCCAGGTCATGCGTTTATTGCGGATCTGGTAGAGGGTAAACAGCTGATATTTTTTGCTGGCGCGGTCAAATTTATCTTTGTGCTTTCGGTAAAAGTGGAAGTACCCGGAGAATTTTTTCGGTGACGAGGTGATCTGCATTTCACCGTGATTGATATGCAGGATCTGCGTCGCCTCTTCCACTTTCCACGGTTCGCCATACTCCACCACCATCCGCAGGAAGATGTCGTAATCCTGTGCTGCTTTCAGTTCGGTATCGAACAAGCACTCTTTGAAACGCCACGCCCAGGTAAAAACCTGATTGCCAATGATATTGCGTTTATAGAACAGGCGGCGTGAATACGGCGATTTGGGATACAGCGGCAAACTTGCTGGTTGGGAATAGACTTCGCCCTGGCAAACGTAGTCGTTAGCGTACAAAAAGGCGTGAGTGACCAGTTGCTGTTTATGGGCGAGGAAGACGCTCAGGCGGTTGGGCGTCCATTCATCATCGTCATCGATCCCGGTAATGTATTCCCCTTGCGCCAGCATAATCGCCTGGTTACGTACCGCGCACGCCCCGCTGTTAATGTCGTTGTGAATGTAGGTGATACGCGGATCGTTGAGGGCAGTGACGTACTGTTGCAGTTGTTCCCTGGAGGTGGAGCAATCATCCACGATGATCATCTCCCAGTTGCTGTAGTCCTGGCGCAGGACCGATTTTATCGCCCGAATCGCCAGTTGTTGGCGGTTCCAGGTCGGCATATAGATTGAAATCAGCGGATTGTCTTTCATAGGTTGTTCTCCCGGAGTATCGAGATGTTCTGCCGGTTTATAAGCTTGTTTACGGGTTCTGTTGCCGGATGCGGCGTGAGCGCCTTATCCGGCCTACGGAGCTGGTTTGCTTGCCGGATGCGGCGTGAAGGTAGGTCGGATAAGATGCGTCAGCATCGCATCCGACAGCGGATGTCGTTATTTCGCATCCGACTTATATTCGTATTCGTAATAGCCATAATCCTGATACGCGCTGGCGCGGCGGAAGATGGAGTTCAGAATCACCCCTTTCACCGGAATACCGTTTTGCTCAAAGCGGCTCAGACTGGTTTCCACTTCTTTCAATGTGTTGACCGCATAACGCGCCACCATTAATGTGGTTCCGACATGACGACCAACAATTGCCGCATCGGTCACTGCCAGAATCGGCGGCGTATCAATCAACACCAGGTCATAGTTTTTACTCGCCCAGTTCACCAGTTCGGCAAAGCGTTCGCTCATCAACAGTTCAGAAGGATTTGGCGGCACCTGACCGCGCGGGATCAGGTCAAATTTGGCAATAGAGGTCGGTTTAGCTGCGGTAGTAATATCGCCCTGACCAATCAGAATTTCCGACAGGCCATTGACGTTATTGGTGCCCAACAGCTCGTGGGTGTAGCCTTTGCGCATATCGCAGTCGATCAACAACACGCGTTTATTGGTCTGGCTGATCACCGCCGCCAGGTTGGCGCAGACAAAGGTTTTACCGATTGACGGGCTAACCCCGGTCATCATCAACACATTGTTCTGCGCCTGCATCATCGCGAAGTGCAGACTGGTACGCAGACTGCGGATGGCTTCAATCGCCAGATCGGTTGGATTCCCCACCGCCAGTAGCTGGCTCTGTTTATAGCGTTTAATCCCTTTGATGGTTTTGACGCTATCGCGCGCTTTCTGCCATTCCGACAACGGGATGCTGGCATAGACGCTGATACCGTGTTCTTCCAGCACCTGCGGGCTTTCGATGCCGCGATTAAACAACGAGCGCAGCAGCACACCCACGATAGAGAGCATCAGGCCAAGAATAATCGCCCCAAGGATAATCAGCCCTTTCTTCGGTTTTAGCACACCAGGCTGAGTGATTGCCGGGTCAACAATGCGCACATCGCCGACGGTGCTGGCTTCGGTGATTTTCAGCTCCTGCTCTTTATTCAGCAGTTGCATATAGACCTGCTGACCAGACTCGACATCGCGGGTCAGACGGACAATCTCCTGCTGGGTTTTCGGCATCGCCGTTACGCGACCGTTAAGTTTGGCTTTTTCGTCTTCCAGCGCCTGACGTTTCTCCAGCAGCGTGCGGTACGCCGGGTGAACTTTGGTGTACAGCTTGGAGATTTCCGCCTCTTTAAAGGTCAGTTCGTTCAACTGGGCGTCGATGTTCACCATCGAATCGAGCACCGCTTTCGCTTCCAGCGGCAGATCAACAGAATCTTTATCCTGACGGAAGGCATTCAGTTTGTTTTCGGCAACATCAAGGCGGCTACGTACTTCCGGTAACTGTTGCGCGAGGAAAGCGAGGCTTTTCGACGCTTCCGCCGATTTGCGCTCAATATTTTGTTCCTGATAGTTACGGGCGATGCTGTTAAGAATGTCGCGGATCTGTTCGCGATCTTCACCGGTATAAGTCAGGCTCAGTACGCCTGCGTCTTTGCCGTTCTCCGTTACCGTCAGGCTGTTTTGCAGTTGATTGATCATCCCCAGCGTGGAGTATTTGGTGACGGTAAACTCACTGCCCGGGCGGGCGTGAATGGCTTCAACCATCAGCGTGACGCCTTCTTTTTTCAGCATCTGGCCCGCTTGTCCACGGGCGCTAAAGCCGCCATCACTGCTCAGGGTGTAGTTTTTATCGTCCAGCACATTAAGCGTAAACACCTGATCCGCCATCTCTTTCGGGCGGTTAAAGGTGGTCACTTTCACCGTCTCGTTCTGACGTCCCATCAAACGATCCCAGCCCGCACCGAAAATCGGGAACGTGTTTTTGCTCACCGCAATATCGAGGTCGAGATCGTCCACCGTTTTACCAAGCACCAGACGCGAACGAATCAACTGGATCTCGGCGTCCGATGCAGGCGGTTTGTTGGCTAATGCCGAACCAATGTCCTGCACTAACGAATTGCCGCTGTTTTGCTCGATTTGTACCAGTGCGTCGGCACTATAAATCGGCGTGGCGAAGAAGGTGTAAACCACGGCACAGACGGCAAATACGGCGGTGATGCCAATCACCCACCAGCGCGCTTCAATGACGGTGCCGACCAGGCGACCAATATCGATTTCATCACTGCCCGTTACCGGAGCGGCATGTTGTTTTACTTTTTCTGTCATTCTTATACCTGCTCTGCGTTCAATGCCTGCGCCCACTGGCGGGCAGACCGTTCAAGTAATGTGTACACCGCTGCAAACGTTTCCCGGCTTTTGCGATACGGATCGGGGATTTCACATTCGTTATCCCAGTGACCAAACAGCATCACTTTGCCGCGCATCTCGGGTGCCATCTCGCATAAGCGTTCGATATGGCGCTTTTCCATGGTCAAAATCAGGTCGTAGTTGCGACACAGACGGCGGCTGATTTGTCGTGCACAGTGGCCTTCCAGAGACAGTTGATGTTCTGCGGCGACGCTGATAGCAGTAGGGTCAGCGCCCTTACCGACCAGCGCGCCGAGTCCAGCGGACTCCACTTTCAGCTCCGGGTGATAACGTTGCAGTAAGCGTTCCGCCGTCGGGGAGCGGCAAATATTGCCGACACAGACAACTAAGATGTTGTTAAACATGACGATTACCAGTTATGAATGTCGCTGGCTGTATCCGTCATGTAACGGACACCGCTAATAGTTGGCAGCAACTGATTGATCAGACGGTTCCAGCGGGAAACCGGGGCGGTGGTGACATACACCACGTCATAAGGTTGCAGGCGGAATTCTGTCGCCATCACCAGCGACGTGGCATCGGACATATCCAGCTGGTAGATATTGGCAATCTTGCCGTTACGCCCGCCCTCGCCTTTCAGCGGACGAATGACAAAGATGCCGCTGGCGTTGGAGGTGGTCATGTCGATGCCTTCAGCATTGCCCAGGGCTTCGGTCAGGGTCATGCCGCTAAAGTCCATTTTCAGGGTGCTCTGTTTCTTCACTTCACCCATCACAAACACTTTCAGATCATCATTACGCGGCACGTAGAGAATATCGCCGGGGTAAAGCAGTCGATTCTGGTTGAGGTCGCCGTTTTGCATCAGCGCCTGCAAAGAAATGCGTTCTTCACGACCATTGTGTGTTAACACCACGTTGCGCCAGTCAGCGGTGTCGGTCAGGCCACCTGCGGCGTTGATGGCGTCGAGAATAGTCAGTGGCACGTTGGTGATCGCCTGTTGACCGGATTTATTCACCTGACCGGAGATATAGGCCTTTTGTGAGCGGAAGGCGGCGATATTAACGTCCACCTGCGGGTCAGCGATGTACGTCGCTAAGCGCCCGGTAATATCACTGCGGATTTCAGCGAGCGTTTTCCCGACTACGTGGACCTTGCCGATATACGGGTAAAACATAGTGCCGTCAGGCTGTACCCAGTTGCCGGTGTCGCTGGAGCTGCGGTACTGACCGGCTGGCGTGGTGAGTTCCGGGTGATCCCAGACGGTGACATTAAGAACGTCCCCCGGCCCGACGCGATACTGATAATTCGCGATCTCGTTTTCCAGCGTCATATTGGGGCGCGCTACATTCGGGCGTGGGCGTAATTGGTCAATCAGGCGCGGGGTCAGCGGATAAACATTCACCATTTTGTCGAGATCGAAATCAGCGTCCTGCTGTTTGATGACGTCTTTGCCCATCGTCGACATATTGCTGCCCGGAAGTACTGTGCAACCGCTTATCAAGGTTACTGACACCAATAATGGCATCAATTTCATTTTGGATTTCATCATTGTTTATTTATCACTTTGGCAGAGTAATTATCCTGTGCACTATTAATAGCAATGTCGCCATGCACATTTACCTTGCAGTTAATTGAATAAAAATTTAACTGGCATCAGTCCTAAAAAAATTGATTTCATCCGTAGGCTATTGACAGAATAATTCAGACTGGTCTTTCAGGCATCCAGACACGCTACCGCCCCTGGCTTTTTAGCTACCAATACACTGATTTAGTTTAATTTTTCACACCCTCTCAGCATGCAGTCGTTGATGAGAAAGGGTTATTACGGAAATTAACTTCCGAATATAAGGTGACATTATGGTAATTGAATATTGGATTTCCAATAATGCAGGAGGAAGTGTTACAGCTAACGGAATAGCAGGCAAGATAACAATTCGGTAATTGGCTATTTTTAAGAATTATATTAAGTGTCATTCAATATGGTTTTTAGGAGTTTCTTTAGGTTGACAATATTTAATATAGTGTCTCCACATGCGATATTTCTTAAATAATGTTTTATTATTACCACTTTTAATTCAGGGATAATGTGAGGTTATTACCCTCAAATAATATGAGATAAATAGTGCTGCAACATTGCATTTTTGCCCCGATTTATCCATGATCGAATTGTGACATTTGTCATACAACGAATAGGTTTTGTACTTACTATGGAATGGATTGCCGATCCGTCTATCTGGGCCGGGTTAATCACGCTGATTGTGATCGAACTGGTCCTCGGCATTGATAACCTGGTCTTTATTGCCATCCTCGCCGAAAAACTACCGCCGAAGCAGCGTGACCGCGCACGTGTTACCGGGCTGCTGCTGGCAATGTTAATGCGCCTGTTACTGCTGGCGTCAATCTCCTGGCTGGTCACCCTGACTCAACCGCTGTTCAGCTTCCGCTCGTTTACCTTTAGCGCCCGCGACTTAATCATGCTGTTTGGTGGTTTCTTCCTGTTGTTCAAAGCCACGATGGAGCTGAACGAACGGCTGGAAGGGAAAGACAGCAATAATCCCACACAACGCAAAGGTGCGAAGTTCTGGGGCGTGGTGACGCAAATTGTGGTACTGGACGCCATTTTCTCACTCGACTCAGTGATTACCGCCGTCGGGATGGTCGACCATTTACTGGTCATGATGGCCGCCGTGGTTATCGCTATCAGCCTGATGTTGATGGCCAGCAAGCCGTTAACGCAATTTGTTAACAGTCACCCGACGATCGTTATTCTCTGCTTAAGCTTCCTGTTGATGATTGGCTTTAGCCTGGTGGCAGAAGGTTTCGGCTTCGTCATTCCGAAAGGCTACCTGTACGCTGCCATTGGTTTCTCGGTGATGATCGAGGCGCTCAATCAGTTGGCTATCTTTAACCGGCGACGTTTTCTTTCCGCTAACCAGACGCTGCGCCAGCGGACTACCGAAGCGGTAATGCGCCTGCTTAGCGGGCAAAAAGAAGATGCGGAACTGGACGCCGAAACCGCGTCCATGCTGGTGGATCATGGTAACCAGCAGATCTTTAATCCGCAGGAACGGCGGATGATTGAGCGGGTACTTAATCTTAACCAGCGTACCGTCAGCAGCATTATGACGTCGCGCCACGATATTGAGCATATCGATCTCAACGCGCCGGAAGACGAGATCCGCCAGTTACTGGAGCGAAATCAGCATACGCGGCTGGTGGTTACCGACGGTGATGATGCAGAAGATTTGCTCGGTGTTGTTCACGTTATCGACCTGCTACAACAGTCACTGCGCGGCGAACCGCTCAACCTGCGGGTGTTGATTCGCCAGCCGCTGGTGTTCCCGGAAACCTTGCCGTTGTTACCTGCCCTGGAGCAGTTCCGTAATGCCCGCACGCACTTTGCTTTTGTGGTGGATGAGTTTGGCTCGGTGGAAGGGATTGTGACATTAAGTGACGTCACTGAAACCATTGCCGGTAACTTACCGAACGAAGTGGAAGAGATCGACGCCCGCCATGATATTCAGAAGAATGCGGACGGTTCCTGGACGGCGAATGGTCATATGCCGCTGGAAGATCTGGTGCAATATGTGCCGCTGCCGCTGGATGAAAAACGTGAATATCACACCATTGCCGGGCTGTTGATGGAATATTTACAGCGTATTCCAAAACCTGGCGAAGAAGTTCAGGTGGGGGATTATTTGCTTAAAACGTTGCAGGTGGAAAGCCATCGCGTGCAGAAGGTGCAGATTATTCCGCTGCATAAGGATGGCGAGTTGGAGTACGAGGTGTGATGGTATCGGTCATTTTACCCGATAGCCGAAAGGAATAAGATGAGGGAACCGCGCCAGCGGCGATTTACCGCCGGGAGCCCGGGTTGCCAGGGTGGTGGCGATTGAGCCACCCTGGCACGTTCACCGGCTTGAGCGTTCCATAGTAGTGAGGAACATCAAGTGAACGGAACAGCCTTCGATCTTACATATTCAGAATATAATGGTGCCGCCGCGAACGCCTGATGCGACGCTTTACGCGTCTTATCAGGCCTACAGGACAGGTCACCTGGTAACCTACATCTTCTCCAGCAACTTCTTCACATCTTTGCCATTGCGGGAATCTTTATTCCGCTCGGCCCAGTCATTCAGGCGACGTTTCGCTTCGTCCTGTAGATGTTTGCGCAGTAACTGATCCACTTGCAGACTGTAATTGAGTTGCTGCCAGTTGCCATAAACCCGCAGCGGTACTGGCGTTTCTTTGAGGAAATCAATCAGTTTGCTTTCCCCGTTCCAGCCACCCACGACCCGAATATCAAACTGGGTGTCGCAGGTTTGATCTGCCAGATTCAACATGCCTTCCCCTGTCAGCGCCAGCACAGGCGATTGACCTTGCATGTCGTTTAACGTCACGACGCCATCCTTCAACGTCAAATCGGTGGTAAAGCGGTCAAGCCGCGTCACGTTATCAAAGTTTTCAGCGGCCTTCACATCACCGCCATTACGCTCTACCGCTTGCTGAATCATCTGCTGGAAGTTCATCCCTTCCATGCGCGTGTCGGTCATTTCGACATGTGCCTGTCCTTGCCAGTTGTGGCGGAATGCGTCGGCATCTATGTCAGCACCGGAGAAATCACCAGCCAGTGACATTTTTCCGGTCAACGAAATCGGATAGTTAAACGCCTTCAGAATGGTACCAATCTCAACGTTTTCCAGCCGTGGCTGGAAGTTTATCCGCGGATTTATTGATGTCGCGTCCAGCGTGCCCGGCAGTGAAACCTGTCCACCGTTAAGCTTGCCCTGCAGTTGAGTAATTTCCAGCAAACCCGACTTGTTGGTCATTTGCGTGGCAACATCTGTAAAATTCATTCCGCGCCAGCGCACGTTACTGGCCTGCAACAAAATATCAGCCGTAAAGCCTTGCAGTCCCTGATATGCCGGTTCATCAATACGCGAAGAAATGACCGGGCGCGGCAATGTTGATTGGCTCTGCCCCTGCTGCGCGGCACCGTTTTCACCATTCGCTGTTTCATTAAGCGGGATGAGGTTGTCAAGATTCAGTTGCGGAAATTGCAGTCTCAGCTGCCATTCAGGTTTCTCTGTCAGCGTGACCTGTGCTTGCCCGCTCAGCGTGCTGTCATTGGCGGTCAAGCTGATTTGGTTAAATGAAAGGCGTTTATGTGACTCCTGCCACTGGGCCTGGAAACTCCCCTGCCCCTGAATACCTTGTTTTGGTAAATCTGCACCCTGCAACTGCCAGTTAATTTGTTCAATAGCCGCCGTTAAATCATGCGGATAATCAGAAGCATCTACCGTACCGTTAAGGGATATCGTGAGATCGCGCTGATCGCGATTAACCCGCCCGGAGAACTCAAATGAGCCACGATGTTGGGGATCTTGTTCCATTTGCAGGCGGATATTGCGGATTGTCACCTGCTCGTCATCTTCATGCTGGAACACCAGCACGCTGTCCGCCACCTTAAGACTGGATATATCAAACGACCATCCGCGATCGTCTGACAGATCCGGCAAGGTATTGTCGCGCGGTGCAACCGGAGCGTCTTCACTGCGCACCGCTTCCGTCTGCGGCGTCAGTTGGATCACTGCCCCTTTTAGCATCACCTGCTTAACGCTCAGTTGATGACTCAGTAGTGGTAAAAGCGCCACGTCCAGACGCATGTTGTCGGCGCGAACCAGTGGCTGGCTTGCGCCCTGGGCGGTGAGAGACATTCGCCCGGAGAGGATACTAAGCTGCGGCCAGACGTGCCAACGCAGTGGCCCGTCGAGCTGCAATTGATAACCGCTACGTGCAGCAACTTGCTTGACCATATAGTCGCGGAAATCATTCGGATTCACCAGCAACACTAACGCAGATAACCCGGCCACCAGCACGACCAGGAGTATCATCAGCGTCGTCAGAAATCGTCTCATGGTATCCTCAATGGGCCTGAATTAGTCTTTATCGATTCGGCTGGCTACCGCGCCCTGCTGGTTGCGATATTTCGCATCTTCACGGCGGTTGTAAGGTCGCGCCGCCGGGCCGGAAAGCGGCTCAAAGCTCAGCGCACCAATTAACATGCCCGGACGCAGCGCCAGCGGCAGCTTACCGGAGTTGTAGAACTCCAGCACAATGCAACCAGACCAGCCCGGATCGATACGGTGCGCGGTGACGTGCACCATCAGCCCCAGACGCGCCAAAGAGGAACGCCCGTCCAGCCAGCCCACCAGATCGGCTGGCAGCGTCACCGACTCCAGCGTCACCGCCAGCGCCAGCTCTCCTGGGTGAAGATAGAACGCCTCGCCCTCGTCGAGAACGATCTCATCGCTCATCACGCGGTCAAGCGCGGCGCTCACTTCATCTTTGGGACCGCTCAGATCGATAAACGCTGCCGTGTGACCACGGAAGGTACGAAATTTATTGCCCAGGCGTACATCCACCGTCGCGCCGTTAATACGCTCCACTGGCGGACGTGGGTTGATCGACAAACGGCCTTCATCAAGCCAGGCTTCAATATCTCGGTCACACAGACGCATGGCATTTTCTCCTTTCGCGCATCACTCCCTTAACGCCAATTACGTCAAGGGCATACCAGGTTATCACTGAACGGTACACAATTTATCAAGCTTATTCAAAGAACTGACTTATTTTCGCTTTCAATATATCGATCGCGATGCGGTTTTTCCCGCCGCGCGGCACGATAATGTCCGCATATTGTTTAGAAGGCTCAATGAATTGCAGGAACATCGGGCGCACGGTTTTTTGATATTGCGCCATCACGGAATCCATTGAACGCCCACGCTCGTTAACGTCACGCTTGATGCGGCGCATCAGGCAGATATCCAGCGGGGTATCAACGAAAATGGAGAAGTTAAGTTCGTCACGCAAACGCGCATCCGTCAGCAACAAAATGCCTTCGAGAATGATGACCTTCTTCGGCTCAACCGTCACCGTTTCTTTCATACGCGTATGTTCAACATAGCTGTAAACCGGCAGGTCAATTGCCGAGCCGCGTTTCAACGCTTGTAAATGCTCAAGCAACAGGCTGTGATCCATCGCGCTGGGATGGTCGTAGTTGGTCTTAACGCGTTCTTCCATCGACAGATGGCTTTGATCTTTGTAATAGCAGTCTTCGGGAATTACGCCGATGTGTTCATCACCGACTTGCTCACGTAATTCACGATAAAGGGTACTGGCAATAAGACTCTTGCCGGAAGCCGATGCGCCAGCGATACCGATAATGACGCACTGATGAGACTGATCAGTCATATATTTAGCGACCTGATTAACCTGGATGTTAGGAAGGGGGCGACGAAGCGCCAAACGCGGCAATTATAGGGATTTCATCCGTCTGATACCAGTCGAATAGCGTTGCCGCGCGCTCAGAGTTAATTGTTGACAAAGAATTCCCGGTGGCAAATTACGTTGATCAGTTTTATGTAAGGTAAAAAATGTTATACGCAGTTGCGCAAATTATCCGCCTTTACGTCACTTTATGAGCAATTCGCATATAAAATGTAAAACTTTTGTACTAGCATAAACACAGAAACGAATACTGGCGACCTGGTCTTGCGGATAAAGCGGTAATGAGCAAACAATCACAGCATGTATTAATTGCCCTGCCCCACCCGCTGCTTCACCTGGTCAGTTTAGGTTTAGTCTCGTTTATCTTTACCCTTTTCTCGCTTGAGCTTTCGCAGTTTGGCACCCAACTCGCCCCACTGTGGTTCCCGACGTCCATCATGATGGTGGCGTTTTATCGCCATGCCGGGCGCATGTGGCCGGGAATTGCGCTGAGCTGCTCGCTGGGAAATATCGCCGCATCCATCCTGCTTTTTTCCACCAGCTCGCTGAACATGACCTGGACGACCATCAATATTGTTGAAGCCGTGGTCGGGGCAGTGCTGCTACGTAAATTGCTGCCGTGGTATAACCCCTTGCAAAATCTGGCTGACTGGCTGCGTCTTGCATTCGGCAGCGCCATTGTTCCGCCTCTGCTAGGGGGTGTTCTGGTTGTCCTGCTGACGCCCGGAGACGATCCTCTCAGGGCATTTTTGATATGGGTACTGTCAGAATCCATCGGCGCTCTGGCACTGGTGCCGCTGGGATTGTTATTTAAACCACACTATCTGCTGCGCCATCGCAACCCACGGTTGCTTTTTGAGTCGCTGCTCACGTTAGCCATCACACTGACGTTAAGCTGGCTTTCGATGCTGTATCTGCCGTGGCCTTTTACTTTCATTATTGTGCTGTTGATGTGGAGCGCCGTGCGCCTGCCACGAATGGAAGCCTTTTTGATCTTCCTTACCACGGTGATGATGGTGTCGCTGATGATGGCCGCGGATCCCTCCCTGCTTGCTACGCCGCGTACATACCTGATGAGCCATATGCCGTGGCTACCGTTTTTGCTGATCCTGCTGCCCGCCAACATCATGACGATGGTGATGTATGCCTTTCGTGCGGAACGCAAACACATTTCCGAAAGCGAAACCCGTTTTCGGAACGCCATGGAATATTCCGCTATCGGTATGGCGTTAGTGGGCACCGAGGGACAATGGCTGCAAACCAACAAAGCGCTCTGCCAGTTTCTCGGGTACAGTCAGGAAGAGCTGCGCGGACTCACCTTTCAGCAACTGACCTGGCCGGAGGATCTCAATAAAGATCTCCAACAGGTTGAAAAGCTGATAAGCGGTGAAATAAACACCTATTCAATGGAAAAACGCTACTACAACCGCAATGGCGATGTTGTCTGGGCGTTGCTTGCCGTCTCACTGGTGCGCCACACGGATGGCACGCCGCTCTATTTTATCGCTCAGATTGAAGACATTAACGAGCTAAAACGCACCGAACAGGTGAATCAGCAACTGATGGAGCGCATCACGCTGGCTAACGAAGCGGGCGGGATTGGCATCTGGGAGTGGGAGTTGAAGCCGAATATTTTTAGCTGGGATAAGCGGATGTTCGAGCTGTATGAAATTCCTCCACATATCAAACCGAACTGGCAGGTGTGGTACGAGTGCGTGCTGCCGGAAGATCGCCAGCATGCCGAAAAAGTGATTCGTGATTCGTTGCAATCACGCTCGCCCTTTAAGCTGGAATTTCGCATTACCGTAAAAGACGGTATTCGCCATATCCGCGCCCTCGCCAACCGGGTACTGAATAAAGAAGGCGAAGTCGAACGCCTGCTCGGCATTAATATGGATATGACCGAGGTTAAACAGCTTAACGAGGCATTGTTTCAGGAAAAAGAGCGCCTGCACATTACGCTTGATTCCATCGGTGAAGCCGTGGTCTGTATTGATATGGCGATGAAAATTACCTTTATGAATCCAGTGGCGGAGAAGATGAGCGGCTGGACGCAGGAAGAAGCGTTAGGTGTTCCGCTCCTGACGGTGTTGCATATTACTTTTGGCGACAACGGACCATTAATGGAGAACATTTACAGTGCCGACACCTCACGTTCCGCGATCGAACAAGATGTGGTGTTGCACTGTCGGAGCGGCGGCAGTTACGACGTGCATTACAGTATTACGCCGTTAAGTACTCTGGACGGCAGCAATATTGGTTCGGTTCTGGTGATTCAGGACGTTACCGAATCACGCAAAATGCTGCGCCAGCTGAGCTACAGCGCCTCCCATGATGCACTGACGCATCTCGCCAATCGCGCCAGTTTTGAGAAACAACTGCGTATCCTGCTGCAAACGGTAAACAGTACACATCAGCGACATGCCCTGGTGTTTATCGATCTTGATCGCTTTAAAGCGGTGAATGACAGCGCCGGGCATGCGGCGGGTGACGCTTTGCTGCGCGAACTGGCGTCGTTAATGCTGAGTATGCTGCGTTCCAGCGACGTGCTGGCGCGACTCGGTGGGGATGAATTTGGTCTGCTGCTACCAGACTGTAATGTTGAAAGCGCGCGTTTTATCGCTACACGCATTATCAGTGCCGTGAATGACTATCACTTTATCTGGGAAGGACGTGTACATCGGGTAGGTGCCAGTGCCGGGATTACCTTGATTGATGACAACAATCATCAGGCGGCTGAAGTGATGTCGCAGGCTGATATCGCCTGTTATGCCTCCAAAAATGGTGGCCGGGGCCGGGTGACGATTTACGAACCGCAGCAAGCTGCCGCACATAGCGAGCGGGCAGCGATGTCGCTTGATGAACAGTGGCGGATGATTAAAGAGAATCAGTTGATGATGATCGCCCACGGTGTCGCTTCGCCACGGATCCCGGAAGCACGTAATTTGTGGCTGATTTCACTTAAGCTCTGGAATTGCGAAGGCGAGATTATTGATGAACAAACATTTCGTCGTAGCTTCAGCGATCCGGCACTTAGCCATGCTCTTGACCGACGGGTATTCCACGATTTTTTCCAGCAGGCCGCCAAAGCGGTTGCCAGTAAAGGCATAAGCATCGCCCTCCCTCTTTCCGTTGCCGGTTTGAGTAGCGCCACGCTGGTGAATGATCTGCTTGAGCAGCTGGAAAATAGCCCTCTACCACCACGGTTATTACATCTGATTATTCCGGCTGAAGCGATTTTAGATCACGCAGTAAGCGTGCAAAAACTGCGGCTGGCGGGATGTCGGATAGTGCTCAGCCAGGTGGGCCGCGATCTGCAAATCTTCAACTCGCTGAAAGCGAATATGGCAGATTACCTGCTACTTGATGGTGAGTTATGCGCCAACGTGCAGGGTAATTTGATGGATGAGATGCTGATTACGATTATTCAGGGGCACGCTCAGCGACTCGGGATGAAAACCATCGCCGGGCCAGTCGTTTTACCCTTAGTGATGGATACGCTTTCTGGCATCGGCGTCGATCTGATTTATGGTGATGTGATTGCCGATGCCCAACCGCTGGATTTGCTGGTGAATAGCAGTTATTTCGCGATTAACTGAGGGAGCGTTTGCCCATTGCCTGATGCGACGTATCAGGCCTACAATTCGTCCGTTCCGTCTGGTTGCCAGCCTTCCGTATACCAGATATGCAACAGCGCATAAGAACGCCAGGGCTTCCAGCGCTCGGCATAACGGCGGATTTGTGCCGGTGTCATCCCCGGAAATCGCTGTTTAATCAGATAATCATCCGGCAGAAAAACATCTTTCGCCTGCCAGCCACGCAAAGCGAAATAATTCGCCGTCCAGCGCCCGATACCCGGAAAAGTTTGCAGCGTTTTCATCGCCTGCTCCACATCGCCCGGAATTGTCATTGGTAAGCTGCCCTCCAGCGCCGCATTTGCCAGATGAATCAGTGCCTCTGCCCGTTTCAACGGCATGCCTAACGCTTTTAATGCCTGCGGGTCGGCTGCTGCCAGCCGCTGAGGCGTGGGGAAGCAGATATACTCCGGAAAATCATCCAGCCGTTCGCCATAAAGCTGTACAACTTTGGCAGTCAATTTTGCCGCCATCGCCACGCTCACCAGTTGGCCTAAAATCGCCCGCACACCCTGCTCAAAAGCATCAATACAGCCGGGTAAACGCAATCCGGGCCGCGCCGCGCCTAACTTGCCCAACGCACCGTTAACAATCTGCGGGTTACATTGCAGATCAAACAGGCGGCTCATTTTCGCCAGACACTCAGCGGCAACGGGTTCTAAACCTGCACTTAAATTTATGTGCAGAGTATGGCGGGCTATATCCGGAATAGCAGTCACCACGCCGCGATATTCGCCCACCGCCAGACTACGGGCATAATAATCCTCAGCGACCGTTTCCACACCACTCACCGCACGGGCGGCGAGAAATCCCAACATCCACGACCAGTCATACGGCGGCTGCCAGTTCAGGGTATACATCGCATCTCCTTATTCATCCGCTTTCAGCATAAACGTTATTCAGACGCTACGCTTTGCTTTCATATTCCGGTTGTCGCGACGGCAACATTTCGCTAAAGTCACGCCCCTTCTTCACCGGCATGGGGATTAATTCGTGTTTATTGGTTTTGATTACGGTACAGCAAACTGTTCAGTGGCGGTCATGCGTGACGGTAAACCGCAATTACTGAAAATGGAAAACGACAGCACGCTGCTGCCTTCAATGCTTTGCGCGCCAACGCGTGAAGCAGTAAGTGAATGGCTGTACCGCCATCATGATGTTCCGGCAGACGACGATGAAACGCAGGCGCTGTTACGTCGGGCGATTCGTTATAACCGCGAAGAAGATATCGATGTTACGGCGAAAAGCGTGCAGTTCGGTCTTTCCTCACTGGCACAGTACATTGATGATCCAGAAGAAGTGTGGTTTGTGAAATCACCAAAATCGTTCCTCGGTGCCAGCGGCTTAAAACCGCAGCAGGTAGCGCTGTTTGAGGATCTGGTCTGCGCAATGATGTTGCACATTCGCCAGCAGGCGCAGGCGCAGCTGCCAGAAGCGATTACTCAGGCGGTGATTGGTCGCCCGATCAACTTCCAGGGGCTGGGCGGCGATGAAGCAAACGCCCAGGCGCAAGGGATTCTGGAACGCGCGGCGAAGCGTGCCGGATTCAGGGACGTGGTATTCCAGTACGAGCCGGTCGCGGCTGGGCTGGATTACGAAGCCACCTTGCAGGAAGAAAAACGGGTGCTGGTGGTGGATATCGGCGGTGGTACGACTGACTGTTCATTGCTGCTGATGGGGCCGCAGTGGCGTTCGCGTCTCGATCGTGAAGCCAGCCTGCTGGGTCACAGTGGTTGCCGTATTGGCGGTAACGATCTGGACATCGCACTGGCGTTTAAAAACCTGATGCCGTTACTGGGCATGGGTGGCGAAACCGAAAAAGGCATCGCCCTGCCGATTCTGCCGTGGTGGAATGCGGTTGCCATCAACGACGTACCTGCGCAGAGTGATTTCTACAGTAGTGCCAACGGTCGTCTGCTTAACGATCTGGTACGCGATGCCCGCGAACCGGAAAAAGTGGCCCTGCTACAGAAAGTCTGGCGTCAGCGTTTAAGCTATCGCCTGGTGCGTAGCGCAGAAGAGTGCAAAATTGCTCTTTCAAGCGTAGCGGAAACCCGCGCCTCACTGCCGTTTATCAGCGATGAACTGGCTACGCTGATTAGCCAGCAAGGGCTGGAAAGCGCCCTCAGCCAGCCACTGGCGCGGATTCTGGAACAGGTGCAACTGGCCCTGGATAACGCCCAGGAAAAACCGGACGTTATCTACCTGACCGGCGGTAGCGCCCGTTCGCCGCTGATTAAAAAAGCGCTGGCAGAACAGTTGCCGGGAATTCCGATTGCAGGCGGCGATGACTTTGGCTCCGTCACCGCCGGGCTGGCACGCTGGGCGGAAGTGGTGTTTCGTTAAAAGAAAATGGCTCAGCAGCGGCTTAAATCTGCCTGCGCCTGAGCCAGTTTTTCTGCCGCCTGACGTAACGGTTCCATCAACGGCATGGTCCGTGCTGGAGCATGAAGGCGGAATCGCTGCAACTCTGTCGCGCCGACAGTCAACGTCGATTCCAGCCGATGTCGTTTGGCGGTCATTTTCGCCATTACCGCTTGTCTGTCTGCTGGCGTTATCGCTTCATTCGGCCTGAACACAAAACGGCGTTCACAGCTCGCTTTCCAGTCGATAACCGCCTGAGTCAGATGGTCGCCAAACCCTTTCACTTGCTTAACGCCACGACGGGTAACATCTGCGGCTGTTTCAATACCAAAAGACCGTAACGCCGCTTTACGCGCAGGGCCAACGCCGGGAATAGAGGCAACATCAATAAAAAATCCCTCCAGAAACTTCTGCTTCTGCCGTTCCCTTGCAGTGTCATGAAGTGCTGCCAGAGCGCGTTTCTCTTCTTCCGGTAACCCGAGAATTTCGTCCTTCATTTTTTCGAGCATCGTCCGTTTGGCGATAAAACCTTCCAGGCCGCCTACCTGCTGGATCTGGCGGACTAAATGGTCATAGTCCATTTTCGCACGATTAAATGCCTCACGGCGTTGCTGAACTTCTGCTTTGTACGCTTTGCTTGTCAGACTGCCAATAATCCAGATAGCCGCCAGCACAGGAACCAAAATAATATAACGCGGTTCTGCCTGAAGGCCGCAAAGCAGCAGCGATAATGCTGACAGTGCGATCTCAAGCAGAATGATGTATTCGCGCCGTAACAGGCCTAAAGGAAGCGGCCTGCCAGTCGGTTGGAAATGATCGGGTAATGGCAGTTGCAATGCTGGCGGTGCTACTGACGCCATCACCATCGCCCAGACTTTTGCCAGCACAAAATCCCCGCCGGTGGTAATGACCTCTTCGCCGAGATCAATAAAATAGATAACGCCTTGATTATCCAGCGCACACCACGGGCAGTCGGTCAAATGAGCGGGATAAACATGCATTGCCGAAACGGGACATTTCTTTAACTGTTGGCGCAGAGAATCAAGTGCCGCTACCCACGCTTTAGCCGTCGGACGCCCGGTTGCCACGCCACTTTCCGTGAATGCCTGCTGAAACATGGCTTCAACATCACTCGGTAACATCGATAGCGGAATCGATCGTGGCGGCGGTTTTAAACCACGTCGCTGATTATCTGACGCGTAGGCATAACGGAAATGGGTAATATCCGTCTCCAGCGCATTACCCGCATCAGAGATAAGCGGCACACCAGAATAAGGATGCCGACCACCAAACAAGATGTGAAATATCAGCAAGGCAAGGCCAAAATTATCGTGATTCGCGGTGCGTTCAAAGCCGACAAATGACGACAAGGTTTGTAGCTCTGGCGGCGTAAAATGCGACACACCGACTTCGCATAAATGCAACGTGCCATTAGCGTTAATCTGAAAGGAGTCGCTATCAATCAATACCACTTTGCTGTCGCGACCTACCATAAAACTGTTCTGGTTTACGTCACCCACGACGTGCCCGTGCTCGTGAACCGTAGCAAAAGATGAAGCAATATTGCGCGCAACATAGAGTAGAAAATCCCACGCACAATGAGGGTAACGTTGACGACGATGTGCCGGGCTATAGATCATATGAATCGGTTCTTTACCAGAAACTTTTGGCATCATAAAACCGATAACTTTTCCGCCTCGTCCACCGTGAAGCGTTGCCTGCGGCCAGGCGACATAATTCAACAATTGCGCGTCAGCTGTCGCAGCCATAAAGGCAAGTTTGTCCTGTTTTAAGGCGGGTGGCGGCGTGTGATAAATCTTGGCGACGCTATCGACAAACTCATTGATATCATAAACCGCGCCTTCACCGCCTTTGCCCAGTTCACGGCCTGGCGTAACGCACTCACCAGTAGCAGTATATAAAGTGGGTTTCATGGTAACCACAGCGCCAGTGCCAACGTTTTATCATCATCCGTACGCTCGTTTACCGCCGGGCTGGACAAAAACTGCTTTAACAATTCAGGTAATAAATCGAGTTGTTCCTGCGTTGCTGACGCCAGTCCATTGAAAAACGGGGTAAAGAAAGGTACATGAGGAGAATTATCCAGCATATTTAACGCCAGTCGCTGGATACCATCCGTAAATGCTGCAACTTTATGCACACGCTCAGTGCTGGTGAAAGTTTCCAGTCTGGAAACGGCATCTTCATCGGTAATGAAGTGCGTCATATTGGCATATTCACCCACCATCGGCGTAAGCGGCAATTGCAGACCGTGACCAAAATCCACCACCACGCCGCCATCGCCAATCTGCATAATCAAGGTGCCGTCAGGCGATGAAATCAATCCCAGAAACGTGCAGGCAAAATCGCGAACTGCTAATTCTTTGGCTTCCGCCTCGGCAAAAAGTCGCTGACAAACGGTCAGCACAATATCCGTGGCGAGGATATCATTAAGCCCCAATTCCCCACCCTGCACTTTTTGCGACATATAAGCCATCGCTTCATTGACGGCGAGCGTCGCGCCTTCTCCTCCCTGCGAAACGCTACCTGCGCCATCAGCAAGGAACATCACCAGTAATGGCTGCTGGTCATTTAGCCAGGCAACCTGCATCTGGCAGGCATCCTGGCAAGGCAAGTCCGCGCTGATGTGCGATGTTCCAACAGCGGATGCATAAACCAGACGCCAGCTCACACTGACGTCCAGCCTTTTGGCGCTTCCAGCACAACTTCCGTTCCCGGCGTGGAGCGGGAAACCGAACGCAGCGAACTGGATAACCAGCTAAACAGTTCACGGAATTGTAATCCTTGCAGAGGCAAAGGCTGACGAACGCTGATTTGGGCCAGCGTCTTCATATCCGCCCCCTGAACACCGATGGAAAAGAAAGCAAACCTTTTATCTTCTTCCCCCCGAAACACTTTGTTGGCTGCAGCCTGCCACTCATCGGTTGGTGCACCATCGGTAATCAGGAAAATCCACGGGCGATAATACGAAATACCATTTGCACGATACTCACGTTTCCGCTCCTCTACCATATCCAGGGCTTTGGTAATGGCCGCACCCATTGGTGTATCGCCCTGGGCAAACAGGATGGGCGGAAAAAAATTAGCGGCGCTGGTAAAGGGTTGTTCCACATGCACCGGGCCGAACGTCACAATGCCGAGTTCCACTCTTTTTAAAGCCAGCGGATCGGCAAGCAGTTCATCACGAAAGGTCACCAATCCGGCGTTAAGTTCATTAATAGGTCTGCCGCTCATCGAGCCAGAAACATCCAGCAGCAAAATGCAGGGGCAACGTGGTTCCGGGTTACTGGCAAAATCGCTGGTGGCAAACGTGATTTGTTCGCTCATAAGAAATCCTTTCTTAGAGAATTATCGAGGTCCGGTATCATACCGACTGCAATAATGAAATAAGAGCAAACGAAGAAACTTTCAGAATTAGGCCCGGCGGCGCAGAAAATTTTGCTATTCGCCTCGCAAGAACGGAGAGCCGTCGATTGACACTAAGGGCGGAGTGACATAATTTCAGGAGTGAGGGTTAGGGAGAGGTTTCCCCCTCCCCCTGGTGTTCTTAGTAAGCCTGGAAGCTAATCACTAAGAGTATCACCAGTATGATGACGTGCTTCATCATAACCCTTTCCTTATTAAAAGCCCTCTTCTCCGGGAGAGGCTTTCCCGTTTCAGCGTCCCGCTGAAATCATCGGCTTACCTCCTTTCGCCCTGAATGCAGTCTATCGCTAGCGCGTGAATAAAATAGTTTCCTCTGTGATTATTGCGTAACGACTCGCAAAGAATATTTGCTGGCAGGATCGCAGACTACAAAGCCTGCGGATTGACAATCTTATCGTGAAGGCATACTTTCAGGAGTGAGGGTAGAGCGGGGTTTCCCCCGCCCTGGTAGTCTTAGTAAGCGGGGAAGCTTATGACTAAGAGCACCACGATGATGAGTAGCTTCATCATGACCCTTTCCTTATTTAAGGCCCCTTCCTCGGGAGGGGCTTTCCCGTTTCAGCGTCCCGCTGAAATCGTCGGCTTATCTCCTTTCGCCATGCACTTAGTCTATCGCTGACTTGCAGATAAAATAGTTTCCAGTGTGATTATTGCGTAACGTCTCGCAAAGAATTTTTGCTGGCAGGATCGCAGACGGCAAAGCCTGCGGATTGACAATCTTATCGTGAAGGCATACTTTCAGGAGTGAGGGTAGAGCGGGGTTTCCCCCGCCCTGGTAGTCTTAGTATGCTGGGTAGCTAATCACTAAGAGCACCACGATGATGAGTAGCTTCATCATGACCCTTTCCTTATTTAAGGCCCCTTCCTCGGGAGGGGCTTTCCCGTTTCAGCATCCGGCTGAAATCTGCGGCTTACCTCCTTTCGCCCTGTATGTAGTCTATCGCTAACGCGTAGATAAAATAGTTTCCTGTGTTATTACTGGATGCGTGCTCGCAAATGTGCCCGCCATTCAGACGATTCCCGATAGTGTTTCATAATTCCTCCATTTTTCTCCCTTATTGGCTGGCTACACTAGTATCATTCCGCGAAACGTTTCAGGAAGAGAAACTCTTAACGATGAAAGGCAGTTATAAATCCCGTTGGGTAATCGTAATCGTGGTGGTTATCGCCGCCATCGCCGCATTCTGGTTCTGGCAAGGCCGCAATGACTCCCAGAGTGCAGCCCCAGGGGCGACGAAACAAGCGCAGCAATCGCCAGCGGGTGGTCGCCGTGGTATGCGTTCCGGCCCATTAGCCCCGGTTCAGGCGGCGACCGCCGTAGAACAGGCAGTTCCGCGTTACCTCACCGGGCTTGGCACCATTACCGCCGCTAATACTGTTACGGTGCGCAGCCGCGTGGACGGTCAACTGATGGCGTTACATTTCCAGGAAGGCCAGCAGGTCAAAGCAGGCGATTTACTGGCAGAAATTGACCCCAGCCAGTTCAAAGTTGCATTAGCACAAGCCCAGGGCCAACTGGCAAAAGATAAAGCCACGCTTGCTAACGCCCGCCGTGATCTGGCGCGTTATCAGCAACTGGCAAAAACCAATCTCGTCTCCCGTCAGGAGCTGGATGCCCAACAGGCGCTGGTCAGTGAAACCGAAGGCACCATTAAGGCTGATGAAGCAAGCGTCGCCAGCGCGCAGCTGCAACTCGACTGGAGCCGCATCACCGCACCAGTCGATGGTCGCGTTGGTCTCAAGCAGGTTGATGTTGGTAACCAAATCTCCAGTGGTGATACCACCGGAATTGTGGTGATCACCCAGACGCATCCTATCGATTTAGTCTTTACCCTGCCGGAAAGCGATATCGCTACTGTAGTGCAGGCGCAAAAAGCCGGAAAACCGCTGGTGGTAGAAGCCTGGGATCGCACCAATTCGAAGAAATTAAGTGAAGGCACGCTGTTAAGCCTCGATAACCAAATCGATGCCACAACCGGTACGATTAAAGTGAAAGCACGCTTTAATAATCAGGATGATGCGCTGTTTCCCAATCAGTTTGTTAACGCGCGCATGTTAGTCGACACCGAACAAAACGCCGTAGTGATCCCAACAGCCGCCCTGCAAATGGGCAATGAAGGCCATTTTGTCTGGGTGCTGAATAGCGAAAACAAGGTCAGCAAACATCTGGTGACGCCGGGCATTCAGGACAGTCAGAAAGTGGTGATCCGTGCAGGTATTTCTGCGGGCGATCGCGTGGTGACAGACGGCATTGATCGCCTGACCGAAGGGGCGAAAGTGGAAGTGGTGGAAGCCCAGAGCGCCACCACTCCGGAAGAGAAAGCCACCAGCCGCGAATACGCGAAAAAAGGAGCACGCTCCTGATGCAGGTGTTACCCCCGAGCAGCACAGGCGGCCCGTCGCGCCTTTTTATTATGCGTCCTGTCGCCACCACGCTGCTGATGGTGGCGATCTTACTCGCCGGGATTATCGGTTATCGCGCCCTGCCCGTTTCGGCGCTGCCGGAAGTGGACTATCCGACCATTCAGGTGGTCACGCTCTACCCAGGTGCCAGCCCGGATGTCATGACCTCTGCCGTTACCGCGCCGCTAGAACGCCAGTTCGGGCAGATGTCTGGCCTGAAACAGATGTCGTCGCAAAGTTCCGGCGGTGCGTCAGTTATCACTTTGCAGTTCCAGCTAACATTACCGCTCGATGTCGCCGAGCAGGAAGTGCAGGCCGCGATTAACGCTGCGACCAACTTGTTGCCGAGCGATCTGCCTAACCCGCCGGTTTACAGCAAAGTGAACCCGGCAGATCCGCCGATCATGACGCTCGCCGTCACCTCAACCGCCATGCCGATGACGCAAGTGGAAGATATGGTGGAAACCCGCGTCGCGCAGAAAATCTCGCAGATTTCCGGTGTCGGACTGGTGACGCTTTCCGGCGGTCAGCGTCCGGCTGTTCGCGTCAAACTTAACGCTCAGGCGATTGCCGCCCTCGGCCTGACCAGCGAAACCGTGCGCACCGCCATTACCGGCGCTAACGTTAACTCGGCAAAAGGTAGCCTCGACGGCCCTTCCCGTGCGGTTACGCTTTCCGCTAACGACCAGATGCAATCCGCCGAAGAGTATCGCCAGCTAATCATCGCCTACCAGAACGGCGCGCCGATTCGTCTTGGCGATGTCGCAACCGTAGAGCAAGGTGCAGAAAACAGCTGGCTTGGCGCATGGGCGAACAAAGAACAGGCCATTGTGATGAATGTTCAGCGCCAGCCCGGTGCTAACATTATCTCCACCGCCGACAGCATCCGGCAGATGCTGCCACAGCTCACCGAGAGTCTGCCGAAATCGGTGAAGGTAACAGTGCTTTCCGATCGCACCACCAATATCCGCGCATCGGTCAACGATACCCAGTTTGAATTGATGATGGCTATCGCGCTGGTAGTCATGATTATCTACCTGTTTTTGCGCAATATTCCGGCGACCATCATTCCCGGCTTCGCAGTGCCGCTGTCGTTAATCGGCACCTTCGCGGTCATGGTGTTTCTCGATTTTTCAATCAATAACCTGACGCTGATGGCGTTAACTATCGCCACCGGGTTCGTGGTCGATGACGCCATCGTGGTGATCGAAAATATTTCCCGCTATATCGAAAAAGGCGAAAAACCGTTGGCGGCGGCGCTCAAGGGCGCAGGTGAAATCGGCTTTACCATTATCTCGCTGACCTTCTCGCTGATTGCGGTGTTGATCCCACTGCTGTTTATGGGCGATATCGTCGGGCGACTGTTCCGCGAATTTGCTATTACCCTGGCGGTAGCGATTTTGATCTCAGCGGTGGTGTCGCTGACCCTGACACCGATGATGTGCGCGCGGATGCTCAGCCAGGAGTCGTTGCGTAAACAGAACCGCTTCTCCCGTGCCTCGGAAAAAATGTTCGACAGGATAATCGCCGCCTATGGTCGTGGACTGGCGAAAGTGCTGAATCATCCGTGGCTGACCTTAAGCGTGGCACTCAGCACGCTGCTGCTTAGCGTGCTGCTGTGGGTGTTCATTCCGAAAGGTTTCTTCCCGGTACAGGACAACGGCATTATTCAGGGCACTTTGCAGGCACCGCAATCCAGCTCCTTTGCCAATATGGCCCAGCGGCAACGCCAGGTCGCGGACGTGATTTTGCAGGATCCGGCAGTGCAAAGTCTGACCTCATTTGTTGGCGTTGATGGCACTAACCCGTCGCTGAACAGTGCGCGTTTGCAGATCAACCTCAAACCGCTGGATGAACGTGATGATCGGGTGCAAAAAGTCATCGCCCGTCTGCAAACGGCGGTGGATAAAGTGCCGGGCGTCGATCTCTTCCTGCAACCAACGCAGGACCTGACCATCGATACTCAGGTCAGCCGCACCCAGTACCAGTTTACCTTGCAGGCCACCTCACTGGATGCGCTCAGTACCTGGGTGCCAGAGTTGATGGAAAAACTCCAGCAACTGCCACAGCTTTCTGATGTCTCCAGCGACTGGCAGGACAAAGGGCTGGTGGCGTATGTCAATGTTGATCGCGACAGCGCCAGCCGTCTGGGGATCAGCATGGCGGATGTCGATAACGCCCTGTACAACGCGTTTGGTCAGCGGCTGATTTCCACTATTTATACTCAGGCTAACCAGTATCGCGTGGTGCTGGAACACAACACCGAAAATACCCCAGGCCTCGCGGCGCTGGATACCATTCGCCTGACCAGCAGCGACGGTGGCGTGGTGCCGCTAAGCTCAATTGCCAAAATTGAGCAGCGTTTTGCGCCGCTCTCCATCAACCATCTGGATCAGTTCCCGGTAACGACCATCTCCTTTAACGTGCCGGATAACTATTCGCTGGGTGATGCGGTGCAGGCGATTATGGACACCGAGAAGACGCTGAATCTGCCGGTGGATATCACCACGCAATTCCAGGGCAGCACCCTCGCCTTCCAGTCGGCGCTGGGCAGCACTGTCTGGCTGATTGTCGCGGCGGTGGTGGCGATGTATATCGTGCTCGGCATTCTGTACGAGAGCTTTATTCACCCGATCACCATTCTCTCGACGCTACCCACCGCAGGGGTCGGCGCACTGCTGGCATTAATGATTGCCGGAAGTGAGCTGGATGTGATTGCGATTATCGGCATTATTTTGCTGATCGGTATCGTGAAGAAGAACGCCATCATGATGATCGACTTCGCGCTGGCTGCTGAGCGCGAGCAAGGCATGTCGCCGCGCGATGCCATCTACCAGGCTTGTCTGTTGCGTTTTCGTCCGATCCTGATGACCACCCTGGCGGCTCTGCTTGGCGCGCTGCCGCTGATGTTGAGTACCGGGGTCGGCGCGGAACTGCGTCGTCCGTTAGGTATCGGCATGGTCGGCGGTCTGATTGTCAGCCAGGTGCTGACGCTGTTCACCACGCCGGTGATTTATCTGCTGTTCGACCGCCTGGCATTGTGGACCAAAAGTCGCTTTGCTCGCCATGAAGAGGAGGCGTAAGTGAAGTTTTTTGCCCTCTTCATTTACCGCCCGGTGGCGACGATTTTACTGTCGGTCGCCATTACCCTCTGCGGCATACTGGGCTTCCGTATGCTGCCGGTCGCCCCGCTGCCGCAGGTCGATTTTCCGGTGATTATGATCAGCGCCTCGCTGCCCGGTGCGTCGCCGGAGACAATGGCGTCTTCCGTTGCCACGCCGCTGGAGCGCTCACTTGGGCGCATTGCCGGGGTTAGTGAAATGACCTCCAGTAGTTCGCTCGGCAGCACGCGGATTATTTTGCAGTTTGATTTTGACCGGGATATCAACGGCGCAGCGCGTGATGTGCAGGCGGCGATCAACGCTGCACAAAGTTTGCTGCCCAGTGGGATGCCCAGCCGTCCGACCTATCGCAAAGCGAACCCGTCGGATGCGCCAATTATGATCCTCACGCTGACATCCGATACTTATTCTCAGGGTGAACTGTACGATTTCGCCTCGACGCAGCTGGCTCCGACGATTTCGCAAATCGACGGTGTTGGTGATGTCGATGTCGGCGGCAGCTCACTGCCCGCCGTACGCGTCGGGCTGAATCCGCAGGCGCTGTTTAATCAGGGCGTCTCGCTGGACGACGTACGCACCGCCATCAGCAATGCCAACGTGCGTAAACCACAGGGGGCACTGGAAGATGGCACTCACCGCTGGCAGATCCAGACCAATGATGAGCTAAAAACCGCCGCTGAATATCAGCCGTTGATTATTCATTACAACAACGGCGGCGCGGTTCGTCTGGGTGATGTGGCGACGGTGACTGACTCGGTGCAGGATGTGCGCAACGCCGGGATGACCAACGCCAAACCAGCTATTTTGCTGATGATCCGCAAGCTGCCGGAAGCCAATATTATCCAGACGGTTGACAGCATCCGGGCAAAATTACCGGAGTTGCAGGAGACCATTCCGGCGGCGATTGATCTGCAAATTGCCCAGGATCGCTCCCCCACCATTCGCGCCTCGCTGGAAGAAGTCGAGCAAACGCTGATTATCTCGGTGGCGCTGGTGATTCTGGTGGTGTTTTTATTCCTGCGCTCGGGTCGCGCCACTATTATTCCCGCCGTTGTGGTGCCGGTTTCGCTGATTGGTACGTTTGCGGCGATGTACCTGTGCGGATTCAGTCTCAATAACCTGTCGTTAATGGCGCTCACCATCGCTACTGGTTTCGTGGTGGATGACGCCATCGTGGTGCTGGAAAACATTGCCCGTCATCTGGAAGCGGGGATGAAACCACTACAGGCCGCACTGCAAGGTACTCGCGAAGTCGGTTTTACGGTGCTGTCGATGAGTCTGTCACTGGTGGCGGTGTTCCTGCCGCTGCTGTTGATGGGCGGATTGCCGGGCCGACTGTTACGCGAGTTTGCCGTGACGCTTTCTGTCGCCATTGGTATTTCGTTGCTGGTTTCCCTGACGCTAACGCCGATGATGTGTGGCTGGATGCTGAAAGCCAGCAAGCCGCGTGAGCAAAAGCGACTGCGTGGTTTTGGTCGCATGTTGGTAGCCCTGCAACAAGGCTACGGCAAGTCGCTGAAATGGGTGCTCAATCATACCCGTCTGGTGGGCGTGGTGCTGCTTGGCACCATTGCGCTGAATATCTGGCTATATATCTCGATCCCGAAAACCTTCTTCCCGGAGCAGGACACTGGCGTGTTGATGGGGGGGATACAGGCGGATCAGAGTATTTCGTTTCAGGCGATGCGCGGTAAGTTGCAGGATTTCATGAAAATTATCCGTGACGATCCGGCAGTGGATAATGTCACCGGATTTACCGGCGGTTCGCGAGTGAACAGCGGGATGATGTTTATCACCCTCAAGCCACGCGACGAACGCAGCGAAACGGCGCAGCAAATTATCGACCGTCTGCGCGTGAAGCTGGCGAAAGAACCGGGGGCGAATCTGTTCCTGATGGCGGTACAGGATATTCGCGTTGGCGGACGTCAGTCGAACGCCAGCTATCAGTACACGTTGTTATCCGACGACCTGGCGGCACTGCGCGAATGGGAGCCGAAAATCCGCAAAAAACTGGCGACGTTGCCGGAACTGGCGGACGTGAACTCCGATCAGCAGGATAACGGCGCGGAGATGAATCTGGTTTACGACCGCGACACCATGGCACGGCTGGGAATCGACGTACAAGCCGCCAACAGTCTGTTAAATAACGCCTTCGGTCAGCGGCAAATCTCGACCATTTACCAGCCGATGAACCAGTATAAAGTGGTGATGGAAGTGGATCCGCGCTATACCCAGGACATCAGTGCGCTGGAAAAAATGTTCGTTATCAATAACGAAGGCAAAGCGATCCCGCTGTCGTATTTCGCTAAATGGCAACCGGCGAATGCCCCACTATCGGTGAATCATCAGGGATTATCGGCGGCCTCGACCATTTCGTTTAACCTGCCGACCGGAAAATCGCTCTCGGACGCCAGTGCGGCGATCGATCGCGCAATGACCCAGCTTGGGGTGCCTTCGACGGTGCGCGGCAGTTTTGCCGGCACGGCGCAGGTGTTCCAGGAGACGATGAACTCGCAGGTGATCCTGATTATCGCCGCCATCGCCACGGTGTATATCGTGCTGGGTATCCTTTACGAGAGTTACGTACATCCGCTGACGATCCTCTCCACCCTGCCCTCGGCGGGCGTTGGAGCGCTGCTGGCGCTGGAGCTGTTCAATGCCCCGTTCAGCCTAATCGCCCTGATAGGGATCATGCTATTAATCGGCATCGTGAAGAAAAACGCCATTATGATGGTCGATTTTGCGCTTGAAGCCCAACGGCACGGTAACCTGACGCCGCAGGAAGCTATTTTCCAGGCCTGTCTGCTGCGTTTTCGCCCGATTATGATGACTACCCTGGCGGCGCTGTTTGGTGCGCTGCCGCTGGTATTGTCGGGCGGCGACGGCTCGGAGCTGCGGCAACCCCTGGGGATCACCATTGTCGGCGGACTGGTAATGAGCCAGCTCCTTACGCTGTATACCACGCCGGTGGTGTATCTCTTTTTCGACCGTCTGCGGCTGCGTTTTTCGCGTAAACCTAAACAAACGGTAACCGAGTAAATGACAGATCTTCCCGACAGCACCCGTTGGCAATTGTGGATTGTGGCTTTCGGCTTCTTTATGCAGTCGCTGGACACCACCATCGTAAACACCGCCCTTCCCTCAATGGCGCAAAGCCTCGGGGAAAGTCCGTTGCATATGCACATGGTCATTGTCTCTTATGTGCTGACCGTGGCGGTGATGCTGCCCGCCAGCGGCTGGCTGGCGGACAAAGTCGGCGTGCGCAATATTTTCTTTACCGCCATCGTGCTGTTTACTCTCGGTTCACTGTTTTGCGCGCTTTCCGGCACGCTGAACGAACTGTTGCTGGCACGCGCGTTACAGGGCGTTGGCGGCGCGATGATGGTGCCGGTCGGCAGATTGACGGTGATGAAAATCGTACCGCGCGAGCAATATATGGCGGCGATGACCTTTGTCACGTTACCCGGTCAGGTCGGTCCGCTGCTCGGTCCGGCGCTCGGCGGTCTGCTGGTGGAGTACGCATCGTGGCACTGGATCTTTTTGATCAACATTCCGGTGGGGATTATCGGTGCGATCGCCACATTGCTGTTAATGCCAAACTACACCATGCAGACGCGGCGCTTTGATCTCTCCGGATTTTTATTGCTGGCGGTTGGCATGGCGGTATTAACCCTGGCGCTGGACGGCAGTAAAGGTACAGGTTTATCGCCGCTGACGATTGCAGGCCTGGTCGCAGTTGGCGTGGTGGCACTGGTGCTTTATCTGCTGCACGCCAGAAATAACAACCGTGCCCTGTTCAGTCTGAAACTGTTCCGTACTCGTACCTTTTCGCTGGGCCTGGCGGGGAGCTTTGCCGGACGTATTGGCAGTGGCATGTTGCCCTTTATGACACCGGTTTTCCTGCAAATTGGCCTCGGTTTCTCGCCGTTTCATGCCGGACTGATGATGATCCCCATGGTGCTTGGCAGCATGGGAATGAAGCGAATTGTGGTACATGTGGTGAATCGCTTTGGTTATCGTCGGGTACTGGTAGCGACCACGCTGGGTCTGTCGCTGGTCACCCTGTTGTTTATGACTACCGCCCTGCTGGGCTGGTACTACGTTTTGCCGTTCGTCCTGTTTTTACAAGGGATGGTCAACTCGACGCGTTTCTCCTCCATGAACACCCTGACGCTGAAAGATCTCCCGGACAATCTGGCGAGCAGCGGCAACAGCCTGCTGTCGATGATTATGCAATTGTCGATGAGTATCGGCGTCACTATCGCCGGGCTGTTGCTGGGACTTTTTGGTTCACAGCATGTCAGCGTCGACAGCGGCACCACACAAACCGTCTTTATGTACACCTGGCTTAGCATGGCGTTGATCATCGCCCTTCCGGCGTTCATCTTTGCCAGAGTGCCGAACGATACGCATCAAAATGTAGCTATTTCGCGGCGAAAAAGGAGCGCGCAATGAAGTTCTGGCGACCCGGTATTACCGGCAAACTGTTTCTGGCGATTTTCGCCACCTGCATTGTCTTGCTGATCAGTATGCACTGGGCGGTGCGTATCAGTTTTGAGCGTGGCTTTATTGATTACATCAAGCATGGTAATGAACAGCGATTACAACTGTTAAGTGATGCGCTTGGCGAGCAGTATGCGCAGCATGGCAACTGGCGCTTCCTGCGCAACAATGATCGCTTTGTCTTTCAGATCCTGCGTTCATTTGAACACGATAATTCGGAAGATAAACCCGGCCCGGGTATGCCACCGCACGGCTGGCGTACCCAGTTCTGGGTGGTTGATCAAAACAACAAAGTGCTGGTTGGTCCGCGAGCGCCGATTCCACCTGACGGTACACGGCGACCCATTCTGGTCAACGGTGCGGAAGTTGGCGCGGTGATCGCCTCCCCCGTTGAGCGGTTAACGCGCAATACTGATATCAATTTCGATAAACAACAGCGGCAAACCAGCTGGTTGATTGTCGCTCTGGCAACGTTACTCGCGGCACTCGCCACTTTTCTGCTGGCGCGCGGTTTGCTGGCACCGGTAAAACGACTTGTCGATGGCACGCACAAACTGGCGGCGGGCGATTTCACTACCCGCGTAACGCCCACCAGTGAAGATGAACTGGGCAAGCTGGCGCAAGACTTCAACCAGCTTGCCAGCACGCTGGAGAAAAACCAGCAAATGCGGCGCGATTTTATGGCCGATATTTCTCACGAACTGCGTACGCCATTAGCGGTGCTGCGCGGTGAACTGGAAGCCATTCAGGATGGCGTGCGTAAATTCACGCCGGAGACGGTGGCGTCTTTACAGGCGGAGGTCGGTACACTGACCAAACTGGTTGACGATCTCCATCAGTTGTCGATGTCTGATGAAGGCGCTCTCGCCTATCAAAAAGCACCGGTAGATTTGATCCCACTGCTGGAAGTGGCGGGCGGCGCATTTCGCGAACGATTCGCCAGTCGTGGCCTGAAACTGCAATTTTCCCTGCCAGACAGTATTACCGTATTTGGCGATCGCGACCGTTTAATGCAGTTATTCAATAACTTACTGGAAAACAGCCTGCGCTACACTGACAGCGGCGGCAGCCTGCAAATCTCTGCCGGTCAGCGCGACAAAACGGTGCGCCTGACCTTTGCCGACAGTGCGCCAGGTGTCAGTGACGATCAGCTACAAAAATTGTTTGAACGTTTTTATCGCACCGAAGGTTCCCGCAACCGTGCCAGCGGCGGTTCCGGGCTGGGGCTGGCGATTTGCCTGAACATTGTTGAAGCACATAATGGTCGCATTATTGCTGCCCATTCGCCTTTTGGCGGGGTAAGCATTACAGTAGAGTTACCGCTGGAACGGGATTTACAGAGAGAAGTATGACCGAGTTACCAATCGACGAAAACACACCGCGTATTTTGATCGTGGAAGATGAACCGAAGCTGGGGCAGTTGCTCATTGATTATCTGCGTGCTGCGAGCTATGCGCCGACGCTTATCAGCCACGGCGATCAGGTACTGCCGTATGTACGCCAGACACCACCGGATCTGATCCTGTTAGATCTGATGCTCCCTGGCACCGATGGCCTGACGCTGTGCCGGGAAATTCGTCGTTTTTCTGACATTCCGATCGTGATGGTGACGGCAAAAATCGAAGAGATCGATCGCCTGCTGGGGCTGGAGATTGGCGCAGATGATTATATCTGTAAGCCGTACAGCCCACGGGAAGTGGTAGCGCGCGTCAAAACCATTTTGCGCCGTTGCAAACCGCAGCGCGAGTTGCAGCAACAGGATGCTGAAAGCCCGTTGATTATCGACGAAGGTCGTTTTCAGGCTTCATGGCGCGGTAAAATGCTTGACCTGACGCCTGCGGAATTTCGTCTGCTGAAAACGCTCTCTCATGAACCAGGAAAAGTGTTCTCCCGCGAGCATTTGCTCAATCATCTTTATGACGACTACCGCGTAGTAACCGACCGCACCATCGACAGCCACATTAAAAACCTGCGCCGCAAGCTGGAATCTCTCGACGCCGAACAGTCATTTATCCGCGCCGTTTACGGCGTTGGTTACCGCTGGGAAGCCGACGCCTGCCGCATCGTTTAGTTTTAGCGACATGACTTTGTTAGCCGGAGATGGCGTTCAGACCAGATCCGGCAACATTATCCCACGCATGGTCAGCAAACTGACATTATCTCTCCGCCCTGGCAGGCATCAGAAAATCGCTCATACTTTAATCGGTAAACAGCACCTTTAGATGCTGTTTTCGATACACAATTTCAATCAAGGAGTCATTATGGCTGGTTGGTTTGAACTCAGTAAGAGCAGTGATAATCAGTTCCGGTTTGTGCTAAAAGCGGGCAATGGTGAGACTATCCTCACCAGCGAGCTGTATACCTCAAAAGCCTCTGCGGAAAAGGGCATCGCGTCGGTGCGTAGCAACAGCCCGCAAGAAGAACGCTATGAGAAAAAAACGGCAAGTAACGGCAAATTCTATTTCAATCTGAAAGCCGCTAATCATCAAATTATCGGCTCCAGCCAGATGTACGCCACCGCGCAATCTCGTGAAACCGGAATTGCCTCCGTTAAAGCCAATGGCACAAGCCAGACGGTGAAAGACAATACGTAATTACGATGCCGGGCGTGGGTTGTTGGCGTCCGGCTTTATATCCAAATAACGCTTAGTTATTAATAATTAAGAGTAACCGCCGCCATTAAAATAGTGGGCACTGACGAGCACTCGTTGTGCTTTCTTTGTTTACCATCCCATACTTATCCTCCTGAACATGTTCATGTGCCAAAATATCTTCTAATACTTTCGTGACGCTATCCGGTTTATGACATACACTGATGTAAGATTTTTACTTACAGGCGGGCGTAAAATGGCCAGAACGATGACGGTTGATCTCGGCGATGAGTTGCGTGAATTTATCGAGTCCTTAATTGAATCCGGCGACTATCGCACCCAAAGCGAAGTGATCCGTGAGTCACTGCGATTACTTCGAGAAAAGCAAGCAGAGTCTCGCCTGCAAGCGTTACGTGACATGCTCGCAGAAGGGTTGAGTAGTGGTGAAGCTCAGCCGTGGGAAAAGGACGCGTTCTTACGGAAGGTGAAAGCAGGGATAAGGAAATAATGTGCGTATTATTAAACTCATGCCAAAAGCCAATGAGGATTTAGAAGGCATCTGGTATTACAGCTATCACCATTTCGGCGAACCACAAGCCGACAGATATGTGGAACATCTTTCAGACGTTCTCCAGATTCTGAGTAACAATAATATAGGTACGCCCAGACCTGAATTAGGCGAAGGTATTTTTGTTCTTCCTTTTGAACGCCACGTCATTTATTTCCTGCAATCACCAGGGGAAATTATCGTCATTCGTATCCTTAACCAAAACCAGGACGCCACCAGACATTTACACTGGAGCTAAACCCGCCGATTGCGCTACAATGCCCGCCCTTAAAGTGGGGGCACTCCCCTAACCGCTTCATCAGGTGAAGCGGATCTGACCTGTCATCAGAACGAGAGAATTATGTTTAAACCGGAACTCCTTTCCCCGGCGGGAACGCTGAAAAATATGCGTTACGCTTTCGCTTATGGCGCAGATGCTGTTTATGCGGGCCAGCCGCGTTATTCCCTGCGTGTGCGCAACAACGAATTCAACCACGAAAATCTTCAGCTCGGCATCAATGAAGCCCACGCGCTGGGGAAAAAGTTTTATGTCGTGGTCAACATTGCACCGCACAACGCCAAGCTGAAAACCTTTATCCGTGACCTGAAACCGGTGGTGGAAATGGGGCCGGATGCGCTGATTATGTCCGATCCAGGGCTGATTATGCTGGTGCGTGAGCACTTCCCTGAAATGCCGATCCACCTTTCGGTGCAGGCTAACGCCGTGAACTGGGCGACGGTGAAATTCTGGCAGCAAATGGGCCTGACCCGCGTGATCCTCTCTCGCGAGCTGTCGCTGGAAGAGATTGAAGAGATCCGCAATCAGGTGCCGGATATGGAGATCGAGATCTTCGTTCACGGCGCGCTGTGCATGGCCTACTCCGGTCGCTGCCTGCTCTCTGGCTATATCAACAAGCGCGACCCGAACCAGGGCACCTGCACCAACGCCTGCCGCTGGGAGTACAACGTCCAGGAAGGGAAAGAAGATGATGTTGGCAACATCGTACACAAGTACGAGCCGATTCCGGTGCAAAATGTTGAGCCGACGCTGGGTATCGGCGCACCAACCGACAAAGTGTTTATGATCGAAGAGGCCCAGCGTCCGGGCGAGTATATGACCGCGTTTGAAGATGAGCACGGCACTTACATCATGAACTCGAAAGATCTGCGCGCCATCGCCCATGTAGAACGCCTGACCAAAATGGGCGTGCATTCGCTGAAAATCGAAGGTCGTACCAAATCTTTCTACTATTGTGCACGCACCGCACAGGTTTACCGCAAAGCTATCGATGACGCCGCTGCGGGAAAACCGTTCGATACCAGCCTGCTGGAAACTCTGGAAGGTCTGGCGCATCGTGGCTATACCGAAGGTTTCCTGCGTCGTCATACTCACGACGATTATCAGAACTACGAATACGGTTATTCAGTTTCTGACCGCCAGCAGTTTGTTGGTGAGTTTACCGGTGAGCGCAAGGGGGACCTCGCGGCGGTAGCGGTGAAAAATAAATTCTCCGTTGGCGACAGCCTTGAGCTGATGACGCCGCAAGGCAACATTAATTTTACCCTTGAGCACATGGAAAACGCCAAAGGCGAAGCTATGCCGATAGCACCAGGCGATGGTTATACTGTGTGGCTCCCGGTCCCGCAGGATCTTGAGCTCAATTACGCGCTGCTGATGCGTAATTTCTCCGGGGAAACCACGCGTAATCCCCACGGTAAGTGATTAATTTCGATTATTTTTCCCGGATGGAAAATTCTTAGAAACCGATCACATACAGCTGCATTTATTAAGGTTATCATCCGTTTCGCTGAAAAACATAACCCATAAAATGCTAGCTGTACCAGGAACCACCTCCTTAGCCTGTGTAATCTCCCTTACACGGGCTTATTTTTTATGCATAAGCCCTATCCCTGGTCACCGTCTTCCATTGACCACATCGATAGAATCTCCCTTCATAGCACGATGCCTTTCACGTAACGGCATCGTGCTCGCACAGGTTCCGGCTAAGCACAACCAGAACGCGCATGTTTGACGCTTACCAAAAAATATTCTCACTCTCCACATTTGAATGTCAGACGAGCGACGCCATGTAATCCTGCACCTTCTGTCTTCAGGTCAACTATCTGCATTTTTTTGCCCTGAGTAACACAGAAATGGGCTGCATCATTTTTTACTATATTTTCTGCACCAGATATTCTGCCCCTGGCTAAAGAAGCTTCGGCTTCGGTGTAGTATTGGTTATCGAGTTTACGCTGAATATTACTTTTATATGCAAGACCAAATTTACCGATACTTGTCTCATCATTATGCACAGCACAACCAGACATAATAAAAATACTAATTAATGATATAGCAGCTATCTTTTTCATCTCACCTTCCCCCATTAAATACCAACGACACTCTCTAGTGTTTAAATATAATAATGGCATGATTATTATAATTGAATAGGATTATAATAAATGTTCTGTACAACATTTCCTACATAAGTAGGAATTACGGACATTGAGGCCCTTCAGGGTAACTCCATGGGGGCTTTAATATATTTGGAATAGTATATTTAAGATGCCACTGTTTGGTTGAATATTAGGCATATGCTCTTTTTTGAAATTTATCGGTGGCAGCCGTTAGTATTCGCTGTCCCCATTGCAAGCTCCTGGTGGTAACCACTGAATCCTCCATACTTGAACTGACTTTTTATCCTCCGACTTTCATCCTGTTCTGACTCCACCTTTTGTTTTCTGCTCTACACTATCTACAGACCAATCATAAAGGCACATACGATCATGGCAGAATTTCCCGCCAGCTTACTGATTCTTAATGGCAAAAGTACTGACAATCTACCCTTGCGCGAAGCAATTATGCTGTTGCGTGAGGAAGGAATGACGATCCATGTGCGGGTCACCTGGGAGAAAGGCGATGCCGCACGATATGTAGAGGAGGCCCGGAAGTTGGGCGTCGCAACGGTGATTGCCGGTGGTGGCGATGGCACCATTAATGAAGTTTCTACGGCGTTGATTCAGTGTGAGGGGGATGACATACCCGCGCTGGGAATTTTGCCATTAGGAACCGCCAATGATTTTGCCACCAGTGTAGGGATTCCTGAGGCACTGGATAAGGCGCTGAAACTGGCAATTGCCGGTAACGCCATTGCGATAGATATGGCGCAGGTCAACAAACAAACCTGTTTTATTAATATGGCGACAGGCGGATTTGGGACGCGTATTACCACAGAAACGCCGGAAAAATTAAAAGCCGCGCTGGGTGGCGTCTCTTACATCATTCATGGCTTAATGCGCATGGATACTCTGCAACCGGACCGTTGTGAAATCCGCGGTGAAAACTTTCACTGGCAAGGTGACGCCCTGGTCATTGGTATTGGTAACGGGCGTCAGGCCGGTGGCGGTCAGCAATTGTGTCCGAACGCGTTAATTAACGATGGCTTGCTGCAACTGCGCATTTTTACCGGCGATGAAATTCTTCCGGCTCTCGTATCAACCTTAAAATCTGACGAAGATAACCCGAATATTATCGAAGGCGCTTCGTCGTGGTTTGATATACAAGCCCCACACGAAATCACTTTTAATCTTGATGGCGAACCGTTGAGCGGACAAAACTTTCATATTGAAATACTTCCGGCGGCGTTGCGTTGTCGATTACCACCAGATTGTCCATTATTGCGTTAATCAAACTATTCTCTCTTGAACCAGGGAGAATCCGTAATGCCGGATGCGGTGTAAATACCTTATCCGGCATACAGAACAATACTACACCGTAATTAATTTCACCCGTGTCTTCTGCAATGCCAGTTTATCCACCTCTGATACAGCATCATCGGTAATAATAATGTCAATTTTTTCGATTGGCAGTACCTGATTAAAACCGCGACGGTTAAATTTCGATGAATCGAGAACGGCAATCACTTTATTAGCGGCTGTGACCATCGCACCGCTAACGGAATAACCCTCATTAAAGGTCGTAATACCATTAACCGCATCAATACCATCAGCACCGACAAACATTAAATCGGCATTAATATCCTGCAATGAACGCTCGGCAATGGAACCATGCATCGAGCGCGTTTTATGGCGGACCGTGCCACCACAGACGACCAGAGTAATGTCTTTATTTTCGGAAAGGGCAAACGCTGCCGGGAGACTGTTGGTAATCACCGTGATATTTTTAGCGGTCATTAATCCTTCGGCGATAAGCATTGTGGTACTTCCGCTGTCGAGAATAACGGTCATCCCTTCATGGATCATTTTGACTGCCGCCTGCGCTATTCTGTTTTTTGGCGCGCTGGCGAGCTGAAATCGCTCTTTAAACCCGACTTCCTGGGTCTCGGTTTCACTATTACCGGACATTATTTTCGCCGCACCGCCATGAAAGCGCGTAACCACGCCTTTTTGTTCGAGAAAGCGCAAATCGGCACGGATTGTCGCTTCCGAGGCAGCAAATACTCCCGCCAGATCCTGAACAAGCACGGTTCCCTGTTCATTCACTAATTGGATGATCTTATTCCTTCGCTCGAATGAATTCATCGTCATTTACCCATATTCAATTGTAGCTAGTGTAAACGAAGGGGGACCATTGGTGAATGATCTGTTTTGCACAATACCGGGCCAGCATCACGCTGGCCCGCGGTTTCAGGGAATGAGCAACACTTTGCCCGACATGGCATTACGAGCGATGTCACGCACCGCCTGGGCGAAGCTTTCAAAGCTTCCACGGTGAGCGATTAATGGCTCCAGGCTTAACTTACGTTCTGTCAGCAACCGGCTCGCCGTTTCCCACTCCTGCCCCGGCCAAGGGCTGGAGTAGTTCATCCAACTGCCGATAACCGTCAGCTCTTTACGCAATATTTTGCCAAACGTTGCCGATGTTAAATGCAGATCCTGATGCAACGTGCCCACCAGCGCCAGTTGGGCATGAGGACCGGCAATCTCTACCGCCAGTTCGACAGTTTGCGGTACGCCAGCCGTCTCGAGGATAAGCTGATTAAAGCGCAGTTCGCGTAAAACGCTCTGCATTTGCGGCGCGCTCATTTCGCTACTGTTAAATGTTTGCATCGCACCGAAAGATTTTGCCAGTGCCAGTTTTTCTGAGCTAATGTCGATAGCCGTCACACTCTTTGCTCCCAGCGCGACAGCGCACTGAATAGCCAGCAGGCCAATGGTTCCGGCACCAATAATAATAACGTTTTTATTCTCACAACCTTGCGCTAAATGAAAAGCATGCAGTCCAACGGTAATCGGCTCAATAAAAGCCCCATCCTCAATAGGCATATCCGTGGGTAGAGCAAAGACATTTTTTCGCTTAACGACAATATATTCAGCAAATCCACCATCACGCCGCGAGCCAATAAAATCATATTTTGCGCACTGGGAATAAAACCCTTTCAAACACTCTGGACAAGTAAAACAGGGTAATAACGGCACACAGGCAACCGCATCGCCAGGGTGTAAATCATCAACACCGGATCCCACCGCATCAATATAGCCGCTAAATTCATGGCCTAACGTTATTGGATAATAATGTGCACCATTTTTAAATATCCTGGGTAAATCGGAACCACATAAGCCCGAGCTGGCAATTTTTACCCGTACCTCATCCTGATGTTTAATTTCAGGAATGACGCTTTCTGCAACGCGCACGATACCATCAGTATCATTCACCACTGATTTCATAAAAACTCCTGATTGTTAAGGGGGGATAAACTCCCCCTCAGGTAAAAATTATTCTGCGAGAACGACTTTCTCTTGTTTAATAAAGCCACGCGCTCTACGCCAGGTCATGAAAATACCGGTCAGATAAATTGCACCGATAATAATGAAACCGGGAATATTTTGCGGGGAGAAAACCTGAATCAGTAACCAGGTAATGGGAGAACCGCCCTGATCCATTGAAGCCACCATACCCCCGGCTTTTAACGCCCCAGCATTAGCCGCCAGTTGGGTGTGCAAACCAATAGTTTGCGTCGCGATCCACAGGGTGATGCTCATAATGATGACACCCGAGATTAAGGTGCGGAACAGATTTCCACGATGCACGGCGACCGCCATCGCCACGAAGAAGCCGATGGTGGCAAGATCGCCAAACGGCAGCACCTGATTACCCGGCACACAAACAGCAATTAAAATGGTGAGTGGGATAAAAATCAGGCTTGCCGATACCACCGCCGTATGTCCCAGCAGCAACGCCGGATCAAGGCCAATCAGGAACTCCTGACCGCCGAACTTCGCCTGTAAACGACTACGAGCCTGCTTAGCGATGGGCGTTAAACCATCCATGATGGGTTTAATCACCCGTGGCATTAGCAGCATCACTGCCGCCGTTTTTACCGCCAGCTGCAATACACCTTTGACATCGTAACCCGCGAGGATGCCGATAATCAGCCCCATCACAAAACCCACGGTGACAGGCTCGCCAAATGGACCAAATTTGCGCTGAATATCGTCGGCGCTAAATTTAATTCGGTTAACGCCTGGGATTTTCTCGATGATAGCATCGACCAGCACCGCAATCGGCCCCATATACGCCGACGTACCGTGCGGAATAGCAATACCTTCCAGCTCAAAGAAATTTCGGGTATCGCGGGCAAACCAGTCGCCGAGCTTATAAACAAACGCCGCGTGAATTACCACACCTGCCATCCCTATCATCCATGAACCGGTTGCCAGGTGCAGCAACGCGCCGGTGAAGGTCATATGCCAGATATTCCAGATATCAACATTTACCACCCGCGTCATACGGGTCAGTAACATCGCCACGTTAACCAATATCGCAATCGGAATCGCCACCAGCGCAATTTGCGACGCCCAGGTCATTGGTGAAGAGCCCGGCCAGCCGACATCGACCACATGCAGATTCAGGTCGAAATTTTCCGCCATCGCTTTCGCCGCCGGACCAATGGAATCCAGCATTAAGCCATT
This sequence comes from Escherichia sp. WS33, assembly GCF_046486385.1. Lineage (NCBI taxonomy): Bacteria > Pseudomonadati > Pseudomonadota > Gammaproteobacteria > Enterobacterales > Enterobacteriaceae > Escherichia > Escherichia sp. WS33. Next base: position 108,663 of record NZ_JBJQLJ010000003.1, read on the forward strand.
CACAAGGCCAATGCCAACAAAGCCAATCCCGATATGCAGACCCGCTTTAAAGCAATCGCCTGCCTTCATGCCTAATATTTTAGAAAAAATAATGATGACAACCGGCAGCATCACTGTAGGGCCGAGGTCGAGAATATAACGCATGACTTCTGAAAACATAGGTCACCCCTGTAAGATAGTCAGAATTTTATTTTGTAATGCTTCGATACCGACACCAGAAATAAAAGGCATGCCGTGAACTAACGGAATATCGCCAAAACTACGATCCACTTTGGCAGTGGTGCATATCAAATGCACACCATCCATATAGGTTTCTATTTCATTAACCCGACACTGGATTAATTCAACAGGAATATTATGATTCTGACACAACTCTTTAATTTCTTCCGCCGCCATCGTAGAGGTCGCAACCGCGCCTCCGCAAGCGACAATAATCTTGCGTTTCATAAATAGTCCTTTTTATTGTTACAGAGGGATTTATTCGTCTGAATCTAAAACATACTTTGTGAAGTATTCCTTTAACTGGGTTTCAGGAAGAGTGATTAGTGTCTCGACGATATCGGGCTGTTGTAACTTGCCAAATAAACAGCGTAAAAGTTTCAATTGCTGCTGCGGATTTTCCACAATCAACGCAATAACCAACGATACCGCCACGTCGTTATCATCATCCGCTTGCTGAAAATGAACTTTATTTGTTGGCCTTAACAGATAAATGGCTGACGACTTAGCATGAATCGCCTCACAATGCGGTATTGCAATGGCGTGCTGCTCAAGCATTATCCCGGTAGGGAATTCTGCTTCTCTGGCAATTAATGCCTGTGGCCAGGTATCATGAACCACACCTTTGGCGAGCATCTCATTACCGATATGGGTTAAAACTTCGCTACGATCGACAAAAGAAATTCCGCTACGAACAAACAGGTTAGTCATATACCGTCCTTATTCCGCACAGCCGTAGCGATAGGCGCGCAAAACATCATAAATTTTATCCATAATCAGCTGATGCGGTATTGCTGATAATTCCCCGGACTGAATGCGTTCAAATTGTTTGGGAAGATACTGACTAATCATGCCCAGTGGGATGTCCACGCCTTCAAGATTCACCATCATCGTTTCGACGCTATTTTTAATCCGACTATGCGGCCAGTAATAACGAATACGATCCGACAGGCTGTAACGAATATCCAGTAATGAATCGTTAAAACCCGTACGATAATATTTTTTCCAGTATTGCGGTTCGTCGAGCATCACTTCTTCAATTACCGCCAGGCAACCGCTGCGATTTTCAGGGGCGATAAGTTCCTGCTCAATTTGTGCCAGTGCAAATATCGCCTCGCGTAAAGCAAAGGTTAATGCGGGACCGACTTTCAATATTGCAAAGTGATCGCGGACTAATTCCCAATAAGCCGTCCGGGTCTGGTAATCGGTAGAATGTGCTTCATAAACCATTCGGGTGTTTTCTATCCATTGCGCCAGCGGCTGCGCTTCCTGCGGCTGATAATGGATAATATTGCTGTGATCAAATTCCACGCCCGGCTGCACCACGATGGCAATCACGCGTGTTAACGCCTCTGTCAGCCCACGGGCAATAAAGGCCTTTTGATGCGTACGTAAAGTATTGGCGGTATCTTCAACATGGGTGATGTGTACTGACTGAATGGCGCTGGCCTCACCGCCCGGAACCGGAACTTCGGTGCCAATGACATAGCTCAGTTGCTCACGCTGGCAATCTGTCGCCACACTTTCCGCAGCAAAGCAAAGCACAGCAGCTCGTTCCGCAACCGTTTCTGGTGCTAACGGTATGGGATCCCCCGCGCAGGACATTGACGCATCAAGATGAATTTTACTGAAGCCGGCACGAACATATTCCTTTACCAGCTCGACGGATTTTTCCATCGCCGCATCCGCATTTTCTTGCTGCCAGCAGTTTGGCCCCAGATGATCGCCGCCGAGAATAATGCGTTCGCGTGCAAACCCAACTTTATCGGCAATCGTAAAAACAAATTCGCGAAAGTCTGCCGGTGTCATTCCGGTATAACCGCCAAATTGATTGACCTGGTTTGACGTTGCTTCAATCAGCACTTTGCGCGTGCTGTTGCGATCAAATGCCAGCGCCGCTTCGATAACCAACGGATGGGCAGAACAGACTGAACATATGCCGATATGTTCACCAGCTTTATGCCGGGCAATTAACGTTTTCATGTTTTTTCCTTATTAAATGGCAGGTGCGTTATGCCCTGCCCTCGCAGCCACAATCGGCAATCACTTTGCTCACCACATCGCGCATTGCGGATTTAGCCGACTGCAAATAATCCCGGGGATCGGTCGCTTCAGGGTGCTCGGTCAGGTAATTTTTTAACGCCTGCGAGAAGGCATTTTTCAGCTCCGTTGCAACGTTGATTTTGCATATCCCCAGTTTGATGGTTTGCTGAATATCCTTAGTCGATAACCCTGACGCGCCATGCAGCACCAGCGGTAAGTTCACCCACTGGCGAATGTTCTCCAGTCGAGAAAAATCAAGCGCCGGTGCGCTGGCATACATCCCATGAGCCGTGCCGATGGCGACCGCCAGGGAATCAATTCCGGTTGCCTCGGCAAATTCACGCGCCTGAGCGGGGTTGGTATAAAAAGCATCGGCTTCATTGACTTGCACATCATCTTCCTGGCCGCCAAGTTGCCCCAGCTCCGCTTCGACGCTGACATCAAAGCGATGGCAAAAATCCACCACCTCTTTGACCCGTGAAATATTTTGCGCAAAAGGCAAATGCGAGGCGTCAATCATGACTGAGCGCACGCCAGAACGAACCTTCTGAGCGATATCGTCAAATTTCGTGTGATGGTCGAGATGAATTGCCAGTGGATGGTGATATTGCTTCGCCATCGCGCTGACCAGCGCCAACAGATTTTCTGTACCAGCATGAGTAAATGTGCCAGGCGTTCCGGCGATGATGACCGGCGCATGCAGGTTGGCAGCGGTTTCCACCACCACTTGCATCGTTTCGAGATTGTGAATATTGAATGCCGGAACCGCATAACCGCCGCGCTGTGCGTTGTTCAGCATCTGCTTTGTCGATACCACGTACATTTTCATATCCTGTCGTTTGTTTTCGATTTCAAAATATAATGAAATGATTTGTTTTTAAATGTCGAGATAACGATCACAAAAACGACAATGTGAAAATTGTTCGAGGAGTAAAAGGCAAAAAAAAACGGCCTCCCGATAGGGAAGCCGTAGCAAAGTGCGCGTGTTTTTATGCCGGATGCGGTGTAAACATACGTGGCAGTGCTATGTAGGCATGATAAGACGCTTCCGCGTCGCATCAGGCATAGGTTGCCGGATGCAGTGTAAACGCCTTATCCGTCCTACGGGGTGGTGCTGTTCGTATGAGGCGTATCAGGCAATAGTAATTTTGCTATCGAGATAAACGTCCTGCACGGCATTAATCAGTTTCACGCCGTCAGCCATCGATTTCTTGAACGCCTTACGTCCAAGAATCAGCCCCATTCCGCCAGCGCGTTTGTTGATAACCGCAGTACGCACTGCATCACTGAGGTCAGTTTCACCGCCTGCAGCACCGCCGGAGTTAATCAGCCCTGCGCGCCCCATATAGCAGTTAGCTAACTGATAACGCACCAGATCAATCGGGTTTTCGCTGGTTAACTTGCTGTACACGCGATCGTCGGTATAACCGTAATTAATTGCTTTATAGCCGCCGTTATTTTCCGCCATTTTTTGTTTGACGATATCTGCACCGATGGTTGCCGCCAGATGGTTTGCCTGACCGGTCAGGTCGGCGGAAACATGGTAATCAACGCCATCTTTCTTAAAGGCGGAGTTACGCAAATAGGCCCACAGCACTGTCACCATACCCAGCTCGTGCGCACGTTCAAAAGCCGCAGAAATTTCTTCAATCTGGCGACGTGACTCTTCCGAGCCAAAATAGATAGTCGCACCAACCGCAACCGCGCCCATGTTGAACGCCTGCTCCACGCTGGCATACAGCGTTTGATCGTAGGTATTCGGGTAACTTAGCGTCTCGTTGTGATTAAGTTTGACGAGGAATGGAATGCGATGCGCATAACGCCGCGATACCGACGCCAGCACGCCGTAAGTTGACGCCACACAGTTACAGCCCGCTTCGATCGCCAGTTCAACAATGTTTTTCGGGTCAAAGTAGAGCGGGTTAGCAGCAAATGAAGCTCCGGCAGAGTGCTCAACGCCCTGGTCAACCGGCAGAATAGAAAGATATCCTGTGCCAGCCAGACGCCCGGTGTTGTACAACGTCTGCATATTACGTAACACCGCTGGCGGGCGATTATTGTCAATCATTACGCGGTCTACGTAGTCATGTCCGGGGAGATAAAGCTGGTCAGAAGGAATTGTCATACAACGGTGCTGTAAAAGGTTGTCGGCGTCTTTGCCAAGCAACTGCGCAATATCTGTCATTACTATGCTCCCGTAAATTCCGATTGGATATCGGCTATGGATTGTCCTGGCCCGCCTTTTGCGGGCAATCATAATCCTGGTCGTTACGGGCGAGTTTTTCCATCTTTTGGATGTTTTTTCAGCGTTTTCTGTTGGCTCGATTCATCAGAAAAAATGTTAGCGCGGTCAAGTTTTCACCGCAAAGGTATTTAAAAGGTATTATTAAGTGGTATTGTCATCGCGTACCTTACATTACCTGTCATGAAGGAATTAAAAGATGAAAACAACAGCAAAGCTGTCGTTCATGATGTTTGTTGAATGGTTTATCTGGGGCGCGTGGTTTGTGCCATTGTGGTTGTGGTTAAGTAAAAGCGGTTTTAGTGCCGGAGAAATTGGCTGGTCGTATGCCTGTACCGCCATTGCGGCGATCCTGTCGCCAATTCTGGTTGGCTCCATCACTGACCGCTTTTTCTCGGCGCAAAAAGTGCTGGCGGTATTGATGTTCGCAGGCGCGCTGCTGATGTATTTCGCTGCGCAACAGACCACTTTTGCCGGGTTCTTTCCGTTACTGCTGGCTTACTCTCTAACCTATATGCCGACCATTGCGCTGACTAACAGCATCGCTTTTGCCAACGTGCCGGATGTGGAGCGTGATTTCCCGCGCATTCGTGTGATGGGCACTATCGGCTGGATTGCCTCCGGTCTGGCATGTGGTTTCTTGCCGCAAATACTGGGGTATGCCGATATCTCACCGACTAACATCCCGCTGCTGATTACCGCCGGAAGTTCTGCTCTGCTCGGTGTGTTTGCGTTTTTCCTGCCCGACACGCCACCAAAAAGCACCGGCAAAATGGATATTAAAGTCATGCTCGGCCTGGATGCGCTGATCCTGCTGCGCGATAAAAACTTCCTCGTCTTTTTCTTCTGTTCATTCCTGTTTGCGATGCCACTGGCGTTCTATTACATCTTTGCCAACGGTTATCTGACCGAAGTCGGCATGAAAAATGCCACCGGCTGGATGACGCTCGGCCAGTTCTCTGAAATATTCTTTATGCTGGCATTACCGTTTTTCACTAAACGCTTTGGTATCAAAAAGGTATTATTGCTTGGTCTGGTCACCGCTGCGATCCGCTATGGCTTCTTTATTTACGGTAGTGCGGATGAATATTTCACCTACGCGTTACTGTTCCTCGGTATTTTGCTTCACGGCGTAAGTTACGATTTTTACTACGTTACCGCTTACATCTATGTCGATAAAAAAGCCCCCGTGCATATGCGTACCGCCGCGCAGGGGCTGATCACGCTCTGCTGCCAGGGCTTCGGCAGTTTGCTCGGCTATCGTCTTGGCGGTGTGATGATGGAAAAGATGTTCGCTTATCAGGAACCGGTAAACGGACTGACTTTCAACTGGTCCGGGATGTGGACTTTTGGCGCGGTGATGATTGCCATTATCGCCGTGCTGTTCATGATTTTTTTCCGCGAATCCGACAACGAAATTACGGCTATCAAGGTCGATGATCGCGATATTGCGTTGACACAAGGGGAAGTTAAATGAAAACAGAACGTATTCTCGGTGCTCTTTATGGGCAGGCGTTAGGGGATGCGATGGGGATGCCCTCCGAGCTTTGGCCACGCAGCCGCGTTAAAGCACACTTTGGCTGGATTGACCGTTTTCTTCCTGGACCAAAGGAGAATAACGCGGCCTGTTATTTTAACCGCGCCGAATTCACCGACGATACCTCGATGGCGCTGTGTCTGGCGGATGCGTTACTGGAACGTGAAGGCAAGATCGATCCGGATCTGATTGGGCGTAATATTCTCGACTGGGCGCTGCGTTTCGACGCCTTTAACAAAAACGTACTAGGTCCGACCTCAAAGATTGCGCTTAACGCCATTCGCGACGGTAAACCCGTTGCTGAACTGGAAAACAACGGCGTGACCAACGGCGCAGCGATGCGCGTCTCGCCATTAGGTTGTTTGCTTCCGGCGCGTGATGTTGATTCCTTTATTGATGATGTAGCGCTGGCGTCCAGCCCGACCCATAAATCCGATCTGGCGGTTGCAGGCGCGGTAGTCATCGCATGGGCGATTTCTCGTGCCATTGACGGAGAAAGCTGGTCAGCGATTGTTGATTCACTGCCTTCAATTGCGCGACATGCCCAGCAAAAACGCACCACCACGTTCAGCGCCTCACTGGCGGCGCGGCTGGAGATTGCGCTGAAAATTGTGCGCAATGCCGACGGCACCGAATCCGCCAGCGAACAGCTTTACCAGGTCGTTGGCGCAGGTACCAGCACTATTGAGTCCGTTCCGTGCGCCATTGCGCTGGTTGAACTGGCACAAACCGACCCGAATCGCTGCGCCGTCCTGTGCGCTAACCTTGGCGGCGACACAGACACCATCGGTGCTATGGCGACGGCAATTTGCGGCGCGTTGCATGGCGTTAACGCTATCGATCCTGCGTTAAAGGCGGAACTGGATGCGGTAAATCAGCTTGATTTCAACCGCTATGCCACAGCGTTGGCGAAATATCGTCAACAACGGGAGGTGGTATGAGCGGCGCTCGATTACACACGCTGCTGCCTGAATTAACCACGCGTCAGCCGGTGATGGTCGTCGGCGCGGCGGTCATTGACGTGATCGCCGACGCTTATGCCCTCCCCTGGCGTGGGTGCGATATCGAACTGAAACAGCAGAGCGTTAACGTTGGCGGCTGCGCACTGAATATTGCCGTGGCGTTAAAGCGCCTCGGCATCGAAGCGGGTAATGCCTTGCCGCTCGGTCAGGGCGTGTGGGCGGAGATTATTCGCAACCGGATGGCAAAAGAGGGCTTAATCAGCCTGATCGATAACGCCGAAGGTGATAACGGCTGGTGTCTGGCGCTGGTTGAGCCGGATGGCGAACGCACTTTTATGTCATTCAGCGGTGTGGAAAATCAGTGGAATCGCCAGTGGCTGGCGCGATTAACCGTTGCGCCTGGCAGCCTGCTCTATTTTTCCGGTTATCAACTGGCCTCGCCCTGCGGCGAATTGTTAGTGGAATGGCTGGAAGAGCTGCAAGACGTGACGCCGTTTATCGATTTTGGCCCACGTATTGGCGATATCCCGGATGCATTACTGGCGCGGATCATGGCCTGTCGACCTTTAGTGTCGCTCAATCGTCAAGAGGCTGAGATTGCCGCCGAACGTTTTGCTTTATCCGCAGAGATAACAACACTTGGCGAGCAATGGCAGGAGAAATTTGCCGCGCCGTTGATCGTTCGTCTCGATAAAGAAGGCGCATGGTATTTCAGCAACGACGCTTCTGGCTGCATTCCGGCATTTCCAACGCAAGTTGTAGACACCATTGGGGCGGGCGACAGTCATGCAGGTGGCGTACTTGCCGGGCTGGCCTCTGGTCTGCCACTGGCGGATGCCGTATTACTGGGCAATGCAGTGGCGTCGTGGGTTGTCGGGCATCGGGGCGGTGATTGTGCGCCAACGCGCGAGGAACTACTCCTCGCACACAAAAACGTATAGATCGCTGCGACAGTGGCTAATGCTGTACTCAATAGGCCGTTGCTGTTGGTCAAGCGCCACTTGCTTGATCACCAGCACCGGTATTTTGCTATCTAACTGAATATGTGACTGAAACTCGGCATCCGGCATCCGGGCGCTAACGCGGGAACGCGTACGTTGTGGGTAAATGTGCTGGCTGCGGAAATAGTCATAAAGTGAAATCCCGATGGCATCAACATCATGAATTAAATGCGCCGGAACCCACGATTCCTTAATCGATACCGCTTCTTCATCGACATAGCGAATACGCTTAAGCAAAAAGACATCACTTCCTGCTTCGACCGCCAGCTGCTGCGCGACTTCTTCGGGACATTTCACGACACGCTTGTTAACCCATAGCGTATCGGGCTTTTTCCCGCGCAATACCACCTGCTGAGAAAAACCTCGCGCTTCTTTCAACGAGTATTCGAAGATGTTGTTGATCTGCGTGCCGTAACCGCGCGAACGCGTCACCACACCCTCTTCTTCCAGCGCCTGCATCGCCTTGCGCACCGTAATGCGCGAAACGCCGGTTAACTGACTTAAATCACGCTCACCGGGCAAAATATTGCCATGCTCCAGCACCCCGCTGCGCACGGCATTTTTTACCGTTTCGGCAAACTTAATATAAAGCGGCGTGTTATCCGCCGCTAAAATACGCTCGTTCAGTTGGGCAATCAGCTGGGTATGCGCTTGTTCCATTTGTCTTTTTCCTGCCGAGGAGTCTGGTGGGAGTATATCACTGCTTCTTATTTAAGGCGTTTCTTTAATCCCATCAACGAATGCCTGCAACTCCTCCACCGTGCCATGAAATACATTAAAATCCACCGGACCATTGATGCCATCTACCTGTCCACGGTCGGAATGCTGCCAGAAGCGCCAGGCCATGCCGTCATTGTCCGGACGACGTTGATAATAGTGAGCCACCCACCACGGATATTCATTGAAATAGCCCGCCAGATTGGTGTGATAAAAAACGGCTCCTGAGTAAATAATCGGCTTTTTTCCCGTACTTTTTTCGACCATTTTTAGCCACTGACTTACTCGTTTGCGTAATTCTTTTGCCGATAATTTTCCCCGTTCTTCTACGTCCAGTACCGCAGGGAAATCGCCTTGTGAGAAATCCACCGTTTGCAGAAATAATCGTGCCTGAACCGGCGCTGCTACCGACGGGGAGAAATAATGATACGCCCCGCGCAGCAGGCCATTTTCGCGGCTTAGTTGCCAGTTACGCGAAAAATACGGGTCCACCAGCTTTTCGCCTTCCGTCGCCTTAATAAAAGCAAACTGTAAGCGGATACCGTTGTCGCGCATTTTTGCCACCCGCTGCCAGTCGATCCGCTCCTGCCAGCGCGAAACATCTATTCCGTGAATGGTATAACTGGCAGGAATGCGAATTGCGAAAGATTTAACCGGGCGATAACTGTAGAAGTGGATGTAGTCTGTAATCTGAACTGCTGTCGAATAGAAAAAATTCACCGTCTGACGCGGATAAATTGCAACGATGGAAATTAGCCCAAGAGCGCATAATAGAGAGGTGAGTTTTTTTCGACTGGTAATTCTTAGCTGCATTGGTTTCATCCCTGAATGTCAGTGCCAAAGGCTGACAATAACCAAAGCAGCTATAGTACGGTGCTCACCACCAGGCGTGGAAGTGGTGAACCGGACCAATACCGTGACCAACTTCCAGCGTGTCGGCCTGGGCTAATGCTGATGAAAGCCAGCTTTTTGCCTCCTGTACGGTGTCAGCCCAGTTTGTATGGCGCGGGCGTAGTGCAGCCAACGCCGCAGAGAGCGTACAACCAGTGCCGTGGGTGTTTTTGGTCATAATGCGCGGTGCGGTAAACCGTTGTTCACCCTCGCGGGTAAACAGCCAGTCCGGGCTTTGCTCATCATCCAGATGACCACCTTTCATTAGCACTGCGCCACAGCCCATCGCCAACAGCGATCGCCCTTGTTCCAGCATTTCCTGTTCGGTGCGCGCGTGTGGCGCGTCGAGCAAGGCGGCAGCTTCGGGCAAGTTTGGCGTTATTAATGAAACCTGTGGCAATAATCGACTGCGCAGCGTAGCAACCGCCGAAGGTGAAAGCAGCGGGTCGCCGCTTTTTGCCAGCATAACGGTGTCGAGTACCACGTTTTGGATCTGATAACGTTGCAACCGTTCTGCCACCGCTTCAACAATATCGGTTTCCGCCAACATACCGATTTTAGTGGTGTCGATTCGCACATCGCTGAACACCGAATCGAGCTGGGCGGCGACAAAATCAGGCTCAATGCGATACACCGACTGTACGCCACGGGTATTTTGCGCCACCAGTGCAGTAATAACTGAGCAACCATAAGCGCCAAGTGCCGAGAAGGTTTTAAGATCGGCCTGAATCCCCGCACCACCACTCGGATCAGTACCGGCAATCGTCAGAGCGTTAATTCGTTTCATGCCTGCACCTCCTGCGTCAATTGCCAGAGCGCATCAAGGAAATGTGGAACAAAACTGCCTGGCCCCTCGCTTCTGGCGACTGCGCGCTCTCCGGCTTGTTTCATCCAGTGACAGGCAGATGCGACATTTTCCAGCGTATCGCCTGGTAACGCACAGCAGGTAGCGACAACCGCCGATAATGCACAGCCAGTTCCTACCACTTTGGTCATTAACGGATCGCCACCGTGAATACCAATGATACGATGTCCATCGGTAACATAATCCATCTCGCCAGTGACCACGACGATTGCGCCAGTTTCCCGTGCCAGTGTTTGTGCAGCGGGTATCGCGTTAGCTGCGGCGTCAGTGGTATCCACTCCCCGTCCACCATTAGCAATGCCAGCTAATGCCATGATTTCCGAAGCATTACCACGTATGGCGGTTGGCTTATGAGACAGAAGTTCCAGACAAAAACGGCGGCGATAATCGAGTGCACCAACCGCTACTGGATCAAGCGTCCAGGGTGTTTGAGAGCTTTTTGCTTGCTCAACGGCGGCACACATCGACTGTGCGCGTAGCTGCGTCAGCGTGCCAACGTTAATCAGCAACGCACTGGCAATAGCCGCAAACTGACTGGCCTCTTCGGTTTCGATAACCATCGCTGGCGATGCACCGAGCGCCAGCAAGGTATTGGCAGTAAAGGTTTGCACCACATCGTTGGTCATGCAGTGCACAAGAGGGGAATGTTGGTGAAAAAGGTGTAACGCGTGCGCAGATTGCGCTGAACTCAGCAGGTCGACTTGCATAGTTTGCTCCTGCCATAACGTGAAGAAGCAATGACCTGGTGGTCCGTGACTTCCCTACGCTGGCATTATCCAGATCAGGTGATACGGGTATTTCTCAGCCTTCACGCAGAAGGGCACCCCGAGTCGTTTGGTTGCGATGATAAATCGCAGAGGAGGATGGTAATGTCCAGCGCACGCGTTGTAAACGAGGAAAAACGGCAGTTTTACAATCGCGTTAATAAATTATTTGATATATGAATCCAGCACCTTCAGAACGACATCCAGATCTTCTTCACGTTTTAGCTCATCCCCCTGGTGAACGATGTGTTCCGTCAGATGACCTTTAATCACTTCCCGTATCAGACCGTTTACCGCGCCACGGATAGCAGCAATCTGTTGTAAAACTGCAGCGCATTCGTGCGGCTCGTCGAGCATTTTCTTGAGCGCCACGACCTGGCCCTGAATCTTACTGGCACGCGCTTTCAGTTTCTGTTTATCACGGATTGTATGAGACATGGCAACACCTGGTTAACAAGAATATGAAAAATCATAGCACTATTAATCTACTGGGGGGTAGTATCAGGTACTGGGGGGGAGTAGAATCAGATTGCCGAATTAATACTAAGAATTATTATCATGACCGAATTTACAACTCTTCTTCAGCAAGGAAACGCCTGGTTCTTCATCCCCAGCGCCATCTTACTTGGTGCGCTTCATGGCCTGGAACCAGGGCACTCAAAAACGATGATGGCGGCGTTTATCATCGCCATCAAAGGCACCATTAAACAGGCGGTGATGCTCGGACTGGCAGCAACTATTTCGCATACCGCAGTGGTCTGGTTAATTGCCTTTGGCGGGATGGTGATCAGCAAGCGCTTTACTGCTCAATCAGCAGAACCGTGGCTCCAGCTGATTTCCGCAGTGATCATTATTGGCACCGCGTTCTGGATGTTCTGGCGTACCTGGCGCGGCGAACGCAACTGGCTGGAGAATATGCACGAGTATGATCATGAACATCATCACCACGATCACGAAGATCACCACGACCATGGACATCATCACCATCACGAACATGGCGAGTATCAGGATGCCCATGCACGAGCCCATGCCAATGATATTAAACGACGCTTTGATGGTAGAGAGGTCACCAACTGGCAAATTTTGTTATTTGGCTTAACAGGTGGTCTTATCCCCTGTCCGGCAGCAATTACCGTGCTGTTGATTTGCATTCAGTTGAAAGCCCTGACACTGGGCGCAACACTGGTCGTCAGTTTCAGCATTGGCCTGGCGTTAACGCTTGTCACCGTAGGCGTTGGCGCAGCAATCAGCGTTCAGCAGGTCGCAAAACGCTGGAGCGGATTTAACACTCTCGCTAAACGCGCCCCCTATTTTTCCAGTCTGTTGATTGGCTTAGTCGGTGTGTATATGGGCGTACATGGCTTCATGGGCATAATGCGATAACTCAATCCTTTAGGCTTGCATGTTATCTTCAGCCCAGGATGATTCTTAAATCAGCTATTTCCGCTGACTCTCTGCTCGCTAAGGATGCTTTTAGGGCATCCTTTCATTTACACTTTTTACGAAATCATGGGATCACTAACAAAATATCGCTTGTCAGTTATATTGTATGGCAGGAAAGATATGCGACTGATATTACAGATCCCCAAAGTGGAGAGTTTATGACCATTAAAAATAAGATGTTGCTGGGTGCGCTTTTGCTGGTTACCAGTGCCGCCTGGGCCGCACCAGCCACCGCGGGTTCGACCAATACCTCGGGAATTTCTAAGTATGAGTTAAGCAGTTTCATTGCTGACTTTAAGCATTTCAAACCAGGCGATACCGTCCCAGAGATGTACCGCACCGATGAGTACAACATTAAGCAGTGGCAGTTACGTAACCTGCCCGCGCCTGATGCCGGGACGCACTGGACCTATATGGGTGGCGCGTACGTGTTGATCAGCGACACCGACGGTAAAATCATTAAAGCCTACGACGGTGAGATTTTTTATCATCGCTAAAAAAAGCCCCCTCATCATGAGGGGGAAATGCAGACACCTTGTTATTTTTTATTATTAGCCACTTGCTCGTCTTGCTTGTTATTAGTCGTATTTCACGTTGATTAATGCGGTTGCCTCCAGTGCGCCAGATTTAACTTTGTTTGTATCGTAGACGTAGTAACTGGCAGTTATCGGAATTGAAACCGTTGTATCTGTAAGTTTTGACTTTGCCGCAATTTCTTTTAAATTTGTGTATCCTTTACTGCTGTTAGTGATATTTAAAAGTGTGACTGACGAACCATTACTTTCAAGAATAAATCCTACGCCATTATCTTCCGCACCTTTCAGTATTGTGTTGCTGTTGGTTAACAAGTCAGAACTTGATAAATACACCTGCATTTTCCGTGATGTTTGATTTTGTTGACCTAATAAATTTTTACAACGCAGAATAATATCCCCTTGTTTACTATTTATTGTTGCTTTGTTACCTGTGGCTGGTAATTGTGAAACGGGAATACTGTCTAAAGTAATTAATAAATCGTCCGGTTTGCAGGTTGTGGTTATCGGGTTGTATGACAATGTCAGATTAAAGGAATAGACACCTGCATTTTGTGCCAATGCATTTCTGTAGCTATTTACACATGCATCCCATGACTTGCCACCTAATAAACACAGTAGAAATTGTACTGCGGCACTCCTGCGTGTCGATGATGAAGCACTGGATAATGTCGCAACTCCATTAATCATCACTGAACCGCCGCCCCCCGCAGAAACATTCACTTTTGCATTACTGGCCGCAGGTGTCACCGTTACCGAATAACCACTGGTGAAACTGGTCTGATTATTTGATAACGTGATGTTGTTTTTATTGGTCCATTCAAAATGTAAATTTAATTTAATGGTATCGTTATAAAGTCCAACAATAATATCCGACGGGCTCATAGGGGTGATAGTATTTGTACTCACGCATGACGAATCATTAAAATTATGCTCATATGTCGCCATTTGTGTTTGAGTAAGTGCAAAATCCCCCTGAACAACCAAATTGTGCTGAACAGATAACTCACTATAACATGCCGCATAGCTCACAGGCATAACCATCATCATTACTATAAATAACATTATACGAATATTCATAACCACCTGACTATTACTGGCAAATATAGTTTCTACTTTCATCAATCTCTTTACCGAAGGTGATTGTGCATGAAAGTCCTTGTTGCTTATCAATTGCTACATTAACCGATGGCGGTACTTCATTGGTGCGAATAAATAACTGGCTTCCCTGACCGACAACGCCAATATTATGACCATGGATATCATTGACTTCATAACCAAACATTAATGGTTGCCCATCCGCTCTTAACGCTTTTATAAACCAGGGCTTGCGCTGATCGGTATCAAAATTAACCAGTACAACCGCGCCGCGATAAGGGGCGGCAATTTTCCGGTTGCCACGTAATTCTGCTTCGCTATCGCTTTGCGACACATCCAGCATCAGGTGATTTTCCCGATAAGGTGTCATTCCGTCGTATACCACCACTCCATTACGGTTTGTTGTGCGATATTTTTGCCCATTGACATAAGCATCTTTAATTCCTGGCGCATTCATCACAGCAAACGTTTCGGAAAGACGGTTCGCCAGATTAACGCCCCCCGACCAGGCGACAATGCCCCCTGAAACACTGGCTCCAGCCTGTCGATAAGTACTCGACTGACTATAACTGCCATTCACTGTCGCAACCGGCGCGTTCCAGGTCAAATTCGCCCCAGCTGTCGTTTCATTTCCCTGATTCTGATAACTCAGGTTGACCCCATAGTTAAACTGATCCCGGCTTCCAACGGTTCCTGATAATCCCGTATTATTTGAGGCAAACCCCTGATCATCAAACGTCGTTGAGTTAGACATATATATTTGCCGACGAGGCGTCGTAACGTCATCACCCCAATCAAAGGGAATCGATATAAAAATATTAAAACGTTTCTCTTCATGATGATTCTCGTCATACGCCTGGCTTGCCGCGAGGATATAGCTTATCCGCCGCCAGTTATTGGAATAACTCAACTGATAATCCTTACTGCTGCCGCTACGCCCCCAGTAATCTCGCCATAACGTACTTAAGGACACAGACCCCCAGCCTTCTGGCAATGACTGGCTCATATTGGCAGAGAAGCTATTTTTACGGCCAAAATCGTTCTGGTAATAATCGGCAATGTCATAGACATCGTTTTCATCACGGCGATAATTATCTTTATTGTTTGCCCAAACGTGATCATTAAATGTCCGGTAATCACGCGATGAATAACGCCAAGCCGCCAGACCAAAACGCGTCGACGTTTGGCTCACAAATTTGTTGTAGGCAATTTGATAACTTTGCCCGTCAAACACATCGCCGTTGTCTTGTTTACTATGCGACTTCGTGGCATCGACGGAAATGGCACCAAAGCGTGTATTCCAGCCAGTCCCCAAAGTAAACGCGTAATAATTATTCGCGACCATCGAGCCACCATACAGCGTCAATAAATTATTAAAACCATACTGATAACCCGCCTGGACAAAATCACTTTGTTTGCTCGCCCCTTCAATATGGCTACGACCCGCCGCAAAATCATATTTCGATACGCCGGGTTGCAGCATATTTGGCACTGCTGCATAAGGCACCAGATAGGTGGTTACCGAGCCGTCCGCCTCTTTCACGCTGACATCAAGATCTGCTCCACCACCGGCCAACTGCAAATCTGTAATCGCGAACGGGCCAGGAGGAACCTCTTTCTGATAAACCACAAAACCGTTCTGTTCAATAGTTACCAGCGCATTACTCTGAGCAATCCCCTGCACCCGTGGCGTAAAATTTTGTTTCGAGTTAGGCAACATCTGCATATCACGAAACAACCGCACACCGCTGAAGCGAACAGAATCAAAAATATCGCTTGATGTGTACATATCACCCACGCGAAGCGTGCCGAGAAGTTGGGCAAATCCACGTTCCAGATACAGGGTATTGCTTTTCCACACCCCTGGATTGTTATTTGTTTTACTGAAACTGGCATCAGAATGCAGTTGCCACCCCAGTAAATTTAACCCGCTGTTAAAACGTACATATGTACTCTTACTATTACCCGACGCTTTATAGTCACTGTAATACTGACTCACATAATAAGAGGTATAAAACGCATTAATACCCCGCTCCCAGTTTTCCGGTGGAACATAGCCACTTTCCAGTTCTTCCACCCAGGCCTGCGGGACACTGAAATCGAGACGAAAAACCCCGATATCCCAGGTATAGCTCCCACCCTGAACAAGTTGCTCAAATGTTAAACATTGCTTACCGCTGGCGAAGTTATCGCTATTAATGCCTAACCGCTTGATAACTTCTATTGATAAACATGTTTCTTGCGGGTTGTCTTTAACAATAATCTCATATTTCCCGCGCCATTGCTTATTGACATAAATATCGATGTCATACTGCCCCGGTAAGGGTTGATTATCATCAAGACGAATATTTGCAACCTGCTGGTCTTTCATTCCACCTATCATAAAATGGGTATCAAAGGTTTCTTCAGCTGCATAAGCTTCAATGCCGAGCAATAACGCTACGATTGCTGATGCAAGTGGGGTCATTCTCAACATAGGCAGCTCCTGCAATTAAATTTTGTCACTAATATAGTTGCCGTGGTCATCGATAATGGTCAGATACCAGTTATTTGCATTATTACTTTTGACATTAACACTCTGACTTTCTAAGGGGGCAATCATAATAGTTTCATAATTGACTTTAACATTATTAGCTTTGACATCCGAAATCGTCACCCAATTAGCTGAGTCATTTTTTATCACCAATCCATTGCCACTGCGATTTACCAGTAACTTTTTAAAGGTCGCTTTATTTACCGGAGCAATACCCGCTGGCCGGTAAAACAACTTAATTCTGTTTTGCATCGCAAACTTCAGTGCATTTTTGCCTTCTTGCTCTGGACTATTTGGTGGAATATCCAGAACATTCAGATAAAAAATGCTTTCTTTATTAGTGGGCAGTTTATTCGGCATAATTTTGATTTTTACTTGCTGCCCGGAATTTGCCCCTATTTTTGCCACTGGTGGCGTTAACATGAAAGGAACCTGAATTTTTTCTGGTGGTAACGACGTATCGCCATCATCAATCCACGCCTGCAGCAGCGAAGAACGGTTTCCCTGGTTCATCAACTGCACCATAACTTCTTTATTTTCTGCCGGGTAAATAATGCGCGTCCCGTAGATAACAATTCCGGCATGTGCAGGAAGGACCATAGAAAAAATGAGTAAAGATAATAATCCTTTCATCTTAATGCCTCTTAAATTAAAAAGCCGCCATGGGGATAGCGGCCATGTTTATTACCTGGAGAAACTTACAATTTTATTTATTAATCCTGCGCCACACGCATAACCAGAGAAGATAACACATCACCTGATTGCACTGAGTTATCTGTCAGTTTCAGGTATTTTGCTTTAAACGGAATAGCATATTGACCTTCCGCTGTTTTATAACTCTCAATGTTAAAAGGTGCAGAAACATCCAGGACATCGCTGTTATCACCTAAATAGAGATAGTAACCCACGGTATCGTTGCTACTGGCTATCGCCTTATCGTTACCGGTTATTTTATCGTTGGTAATCAACGAGAGTTTTACACCAGCAACTTCTTTCGGGCAGCTAATTTTTAACATGCTGCTGGTTACACCGACTGCATCATCATAGGTAGAATATTTAGCTTTACCTTCAAAGACAGTGGTTGGTACAGTCGGCATATTAATACTTACTGAATCACCACCCGCTTCGAATTTACACGGAGATTCTGCAATATTCCCCTTAATAGTTAATGTTCCGGTATCAACGTCTGCAGCAAATACTCCAGCGCTCATAAAAAAAGAAGAAAAGACAGCGGCAGCAATAATTGAACGTTTCATAATATGTTCCTTAATAAAATTTATTTTTGGTTGTTAAGAGTCTGTATCTCTTGGAAACAAATTTCTCACATCAAAAAAGTTGCCGCAATGTAAACACATTGTTTTATTGATTTAAAACAAATTAACCATTGCAATATAAATACAAAAAATGTTTAAGAGTATTAACTATTTATCGCATCTATCAATTAATGTAGATTTATGTAAATGGTATTGTTGATATCAATAAAAAAGCCGAAATCATTTATATAAATGATTTCGGCTTTCTAAATGCAATTAAAATCAGGTTGCCAAATTAATCGTAGCGATTTAACACGATTCGACGTTTGCTATCGCTACCTGCAACAACCACTTCTGTCGTTACACCTTTGACGGGCGAAGAAAACAGATGACGGGTGTCAACATTATACGTTAACTGACCACAATGCTGTTGAGGTTGACCATTAACCATAGCCATACTGCATGTTGGGGGACTGATCCTGCCATTAATCGCTAATGTGGCAGTCTCTGAAGAGAATGCGGGAGAAGCCAATCCATAGGCAAGAAAAATAATTCCTGACAGCCAATACTTATTCATTGAACGTTATCCCTGTAGTAAAGGTTATGCCTGGATAGAATGAGTGCATAACAAACTATAGCTGTACATCCACTACACAGCCACGAAGGATGATAATGAAGCATTGCCTGTATGATCAATCGACTTTGTAGAGTTTCGGACGAAGGTCCGCAGAATATTCGCAGTATTAAATAAGTGTTCATTAATGCGGCAAAAACTAATACACCGCATCAATGTAACATCTCTGCGGTGTATGAAGAATAACCAGAATGGTTAATAGGCGTTAGACCGCGCGGAAGGAAATCTCGCCTGGAATGACTTCACCCTGCCAGTAGAGCTGAGCTGCAACGCGGTCAGCCAGCTGGCGGTAGATAGCGGTAAATTCGCTCTCCGGACGGCTGATAACCGTTGGCGTGCCTTTATCGAGATCCTCACGTAAGGAGATGTGTAACGGCATCTGCCCCAGCAGCTGTGTGTGGTATTTTTCAGCCAGTTTCTCAGCACCACCGGTACCGAAAATCGGTTCATGGTGACCACAGTTACTGCAAATATGCACACTCATGTTCTCGACAATACCAAGCACCGGAACCTCGACTTTCTCGAACATCACAATGCCTTTTTTCGCATCGATCAACGCGATGTCCTGCGGGGTGGTGACCACGACTGCACCAGTTACTGGAATGTTTTGCGCCAGCGTCAATTGAATGTCACCGGTGCCTGGCGGCATATCAAGCACCAGATAGTCGAGATCCGGCCACAAGGTTTCCTGCAACATCTGCATTAACGCCTTGCTCGCCATCGGTCCACGCCACACCATCGCATTGTCGTCAGTGACCAGATAACCAATTGAATTGGTTGCCAGGCCATGAGACATAATCGGTGCCATGTGGGTACCGTCCGGCGACGTTGGACGCTGATTTTCTGCGCCCAGCATGGTGGGAATTGATGGGCCGTAGATATCGGCGTCCAGAATGCCGACTTTCGCCCCTTCCGCCGCCAGTGCCAGCGCCAGGTTTACCGCCGTGGAGGATTTACCCACGCCGCCTTTACCGGAGCTGACCGCAATGATGTTCTTCACACCATTAATACCCGGCTGATTCTTCACGCGTTTTAAGGTGGCGATATTGTGCGACAGTTTCCAGTCGATAGCTTTCGCCCCGGTGATACGCAGCAGTTCGGCGCTACATTGCTCTTTTAACTCTTCAAACGCGCTATGCCAGACGAATGGCATAACCAGTTCCACATGCAACGTGTCGTCCATCCAGGCGACATGGTGCAACGCTTTCAGCGTGGTGAGGTTATGCTTCAGGGTTGGGTGCTGAAAATTGGCCAGTGTCCCGGCGACCATTGCGCGCAAGGCTTCTGGTGATTTGGCCTGGGATTGTTCGTTCATCCCGACTCCTTTTTTGTATAGATAAACCATCAGCTGATAGTTTACCTGAAGAATATAGAGAAGTACTTACTTAACATTTTCCCATTTGGTACTATCTAACCCCTTTTCACTATTAAGAAGTAATGCCTACTATGACTCAAGTCGCGAAGAAAATTCTGGTGACGTGCGCACTGCCGTACGCTAACGGCTCAATCCACCTCGGCCATATGCTGGAGCACATCCAGGCTGATGTCTGGGTCCGTTACCAGCGAATGCGCGGCCACGAGGTCAACTTCATCTGCGCCGACGATGCCCACGGTACACCGATCATGCTGAAAGCTCAGCAGCTTGGTATCACCCCGGAGCAGATGATTGGCGAAATGAGTCAGGAGCATCAGACTGATTTCGCAGGCTTTAACATCAGCTATGACAACTATCACTCGACGCACAGCGAAGAGAACCGCCAGTTGTCAGAACTTATCTACTCTCGCCTGAAAGAGAACGGTTTTATTAAAAACCGCACCATCTCTCAGCTGTACGATCCGGAAAAAGGCATGTTCCTGCCGGACCGTTTTGTGAAAGGCACCTGCCCGAAATGTAAATCCCCGGATCAATACGGCGATAACTGCGAAGTCTGCGGCGCGACCTACAGCCCGACTGAATTGATCGAGCCGAAATCGGTGGTTTCTGGCGCTACGCCGGTAATGCGTGATTCTGAACACTTCTTCTTTGATCTGCCCTCTTTCAGCGAAATGTTGCAGGCATGGACCCGCAGCGGTGCGTTGCAGGAGCAGGTGGCAAATAAAATGCAGGAGTGGTTTGAATCCGGCCTGCAACAGTGGGATATCTCCCGCGACGCGCCATACTTTGGTTTTGAAATTCCGAACGCGCCGGGCAAATATTTCTACGTCTGGCTGGACGCACCGATTGGCTACATGGGTTCTTTCAAGAATCTGTGCGACAAGCGCGGCGACAGCGTAAGCTTCGATGAATACTGGAAGAAAGACTCCACCGCCGAGCTGTACCACTTCATCGGTAAAGATATTGTTTACTTCCACAGCCTGTTCTGGCCTGCCATGCTGGAAGGCAGCAACTTCCGCAAGCCGACCAACCTGTTTGTTCATGGCTATGTGACGGTGAACGGCGCAAAGATGTCCAAGTCTCGCGGCACCTTTATTAAAGCCAGCACCTGGCTGAATCATTTTGACGCTGACAGCCTGCGTTACTACTACACTGCGAAACTCTCTTCGCGCATTGATGATATCGATCTCAACCTGGAGGATTTCGTTCAGCGTGTGAATGCCGATATCGTGAACAAAGTGGTTAACCTGGCCTCTCGTAATGCGGGCTTTATCAACAAGCGTTTTGACGGCGTGCTGGCAAGCGAATTGGCTGACCCGCAGTTGTACAAAACCTTCACTGATGCCGCTGAAGTGATTGGTGAAGCGTGGGAAAGCCGCGAATTTGGTAAAGCAGTGCGCGAAATCATGGCGCTGGCTGATCTGGCTAACCGCTATGTCGACGAGCAGGCTCCGTGGGTGGTGGCAAAACAGGAAGGCCGCGATGCCGACCTGCAGGCAATTTGCTCAATGGGCATAAACCTGTTCCGCGTGCTGATGACTTACCTGAAGCCGGTACTGCCGAAACTGACCGAGCGCGCAGAAGCATTCCTCAATACAGAACTGACCTGGGATGGTATCCAGCAACCGCTGCTGGGCCACAAAGTGAATCCGTTCAAAGCGCTGTATAACCGCATCGATATGAAGCAGGTTGAAGCACTGGTGGAAGCGTCTAAAGAAGAAGTGAAAGCAGCTGCCGCGCCAGTTACTGGCCCACTGGCAGATGATCCGATTCAGGAAACCATCACCTTTGACGACTTCGCAAAAGTTGACCTGCGCGTTGCGCTGATCGAAAACGCAGAGTTTGTTGAAGGTTCTGACAAACTGCTGCGCCTGACACTGGATCTCGGCGGTGAAAAACGCAATGTCTTCTCCGGTATTCGTTCTGCCTACCCGGATCCGCAGGCACTGATCGGGCGTCACACCATTATGGTGGCCAACCTGGCACCGCGTAAAATGCGCTTTGGTATCTCCGAAGGCATGGTAATGGCTGCTGGTCCT
Source organism: Escherichia sp. WS33 (assembly GCF_046486385.1). Taxonomy (NCBI): domain Bacteria; kingdom Pseudomonadati; phylum Pseudomonadota; class Gammaproteobacteria; order Enterobacterales; family Enterobacteriaceae; genus Escherichia; species Escherichia sp. WS33. Next base: position 130,812 of record NZ_JBJQLJ010000003.1, read on the forward strand.
GGCGGGAAAGATATCTTCCTGTTAAGCCCGGATGCTGGTGCTAAACCAGGCCATCAGGTGAAATAATCCCCCTTTAAGGCGCTGCATCGACAGCGCCTTTTCTTTATAAATTCCTAAAGTTGTTTTCTTGCGATTTTGTCTCTCTCTAACCCGCATAAATACTGGTAGCATCTGCATTCAACTGGATAAAATCACAGGGATGCAGAATGAGACACTTTATCTATCAGGACGAAAAATCACATAAATTCTGGGCAGTTGAGCAACAGGGAAACGAGTTGCATATCAGTTGGGGAAAAGTTGGCACCAAAGGGCAAAGCCAGATAAAAAGTTTTTCAGATGCTGCGGCAGCGGCAAAAGCGGAGCTTAAGCTGATTGCGGAGAAGGTGAAGAAGGGGTATGTGGAGCAAGCGAAGGTTAATTCTTTGCAACCTTCCCAAACGGTAACGGGCTCTCTCAAGGTAGCGGACTTATCCACCATTATTCAGGAACAACCCTCTTTCGTAGCAGAAACCCGTGCGCCTGACAAAAATACAGATGCTGTTTTACCGTGGCTGGCGAAAGATATTGCTGTCGTTTTTCCGCCCGAAGTTGTACACACCACGTTAAGTCATCGCCGCTTTCCCGGAGTTCCTGTTCAGCAAGCAGACAAATTGACCCAATTACGTCGCTTAGCCTGTAGTGTGTCGCAACGGGATAATAAAACAGCCACATTTGACTTCAGCGCCTGTTCTTTAGAATGGCAAAACACCGTCGCCCAGGCGATCAGTCAGATCGACGGCCTGAAAACAACACAGCTACCATCACCAGTAATGGCTGTACTCACGGCACTTGAAATGAAATGCACAAGATATAAAGTGCGTGAGGATGTTATGGATCAGATCGTCCAGGAAGGCGGTCTGGAATATGCTACTGATGTAATAATACACCTTCAACAGATTGATATTAAATGGGATTATGCGAATAATGTCATTATTATTCTACCGTCTGGCATTGCACCTGACTACTTGGAGCAATATTCCAGATTTGAATTACGCCTACGTAAACATTTATCACTGGCGGAAGAGTCTCTCTGGCAAAAATGTGCACAAAAACTTATTGCCGCAATTCCACATATTCCAGAATGGCGGCAACCATTAATTGCTTTGTTATTACCCGAAAAACCAGAAATTGCACATGAAATTGCCCAGCGTCTACTGGGGCAAAAAAAATTACCCTCGCTTGAGTGGTTAAAAATAGTGGCGACTGATGAGCACATTCTTGCCTCATTAGAAAAATATCACGAGCCATATGCCATTTTTGATGATTACTATTGTGGTGCGATATGGTCAGCCACCGTATTACAGGAGCAAGGTGTTGCAGCCCTGCCCCGATTTGCTCCCTATGCCGCAAGTGACTACTGCGCCGATGTGTTGCGTCATATCAATCATCCGTTCGCATTAACACTGCTTATACGTGTAGCCGGGCATACTAAACGCTGTCACGATCGGATGACGAAAGCCATTGCTGCGTTCCCACATGCAGCAATGGCGGCACTGACGGAACTTCTTGGGCAAAAAGAAGAGAACAGTTGGCGCATTATGCTAATGACAATGCTTATCTCACAACCAGCACTGGCAGAACAGGTCATTCCCTGGCTCTCGACACCCGCAGTTGCCGTACTGAAATCATGCCAGCAACAACTGACACAGCCCTCAAACCATGCCAGCGCCGATCTACTGCCAGCCGTAGTAGTCTCCCCTCCCTGGCTTTCGAAAAAGAAAAAATCGCCGATTCCGGTGCTGGATTTAGCGCCATTAGGCATTGAGCCAATCTGTTATCTGACAGAAGAAATCAGTAATCAACTTTTGGCGAAATATATCTGGTATTCAAAACACATCACGGTTAGCCATGAAGAAAGTACTACCAACCTGTTGGCAAGGATGGGTTTTCAACGACGGATCGCTGGTACATATATTAAAGCTCCCGAAGCGGTAGTTGAGGCATGGCTAAATGAAGATTATTCAACCTTACTAAGTGAATTTAAGGTGTTTCATTCACCTACCGGGCATTATTGGCAGTTGGGGATTTTGACAACATTGCCGCTGGAGAAAGCAGTAAAAGCATGGAATGCCCTTACCCTATCTCCACATACCGATACCGAATACGCCATGTTACATTTTGGACTCAAAGGGTTACCTAGGTTAGTAAACTCACTTGCACGCTATCCACAAGAAGCCTTGCCCATCACGAATTACTTCGCAGCGAGTGAGCTGGCTCCTGCCGTCGCCCGTGCCTTCAACAAACTGAAAACGCTACGCGAAAACGCCCGTAGCTGGCTGTTGAAATACCCGGAACATGCCCTTACCGGCCTGCTGCCTGCGGCGCTCGGCAAAGCCGGTGAAGCACAGGATAACGCCCGCGCTGCCTTGCGTATGCTTACCGAAAACGGTCATCAGCCATTACTGCAAGAAATCGCCCGACGTTATAACCAGCCGGAAGTAACCGATGCGGTGAACGCTCTGCTTGCGCTCGATCCCTTAGATAATCACCCGACAAAAATCCCCACTCTTCCGGCCTTTTATCAGCCATCGCTCTGGACGCGCCCGGTATTAAAAGCAAATGCCCAATCACTGCCAGATAGCGCCCTCCTCCACCTCGGTGAAATGCTCCGCTTCCCTCAGGAAGAGGCTCTGTATCCGGGATTATTGCAGGTGAAAGACGTCTGTTCCGCCGACTCACTGGCGGGATTTGCCTGGGATCTGTTTACCGCCTGGCAGACCGCTGGCGCGCCGTCGAAAGAGAGTTGGGCGTTCACTGCGTTAGGCGTTCTCGGTAACGATGACACCGCCCGCAAACTGACGCCATTAATACGCGCCTGGCCTGGTGAATCCCAGCATAAACGCGCCACCGTTGGGTTGGATATTCTCGCTGCTATCGGTAGTGATATCGCCCTTATGCAGCTTAACGGCATCGCCCAGAAACTGAAATTCAAAGCATTACAGGAGCGGGCAAAAGAAAAAATTGCCGACATTGCCGAGAGCCGCGAACTCACGGTGGCGGAGCTTGAAGATCGGTTAGCACCGGATCTCGGTCTGGATGATAACGGTTCGCTGCTGCTGGATTTTGGCCCACGGCAGTTCACCGTCAGCTTTGATGAAACCTTAAAACCGTTTGTGCGTGATGTTTCCGGCAGCCGCCTGAAAGACCTGCCCAAACCGAACAAAAGCGATGATGAATCGCGGTCGAACGATGCGGTTAACCGCTACAAATTGCTGAAAAAAGATGCGCGTACCGTCGCCGCCCAGCAGGTAGCAAGGCTGGAATCCGCCATGTGCCTGCGCCGCCGCTGGTCGCCGGAAAACTTCCAGCTCTTCCTGGTTGAGCATCCGCTGGTTCGCCACTTAACCCGCCGTCTGATTTGGGGCGTTTATAGCGCCGAAAACCAGCTACTGGCTTGCTTTCGCGTAGCAGAAGATAACAGCTACAGCACCGCTGACGATGATCTTTTCACCCTGCCGGAAGGCGATATCTCTATCGGCACTCCTCACGTTCTGGAAATATCACCAACGGATGCTGCCGCCTTTGGTCAGCTTTTTGCCGACTACGAACTGCTACCACCGTTCCGCCAGCTCGACCGTAACAGCTACGCCCTGACAGAAGCCGAGCGCAATGCCAGTGAACTGACCCGCTGGGCAGGCAGAAAATGCCCGAGTGGTCGGGTCATGGGGCTGGCGAATAAAGGCTGGATAAAGGGCGAACCACAGGATGGAGGCTGGATCGGATGGATGATCAAACCTTTGGGTCGCTGGTCGTTAATCATGGAAATCGACGAAGGTTTTGCGGTGGGTATGTCACCAGCCGAACTTAGCGCTGAGCAGCTCTTAAGCAAGCTGTGGTTATGGGAAGGCAAAGCGGAAAGCTATGGCTGGGGGAGTAATTCAACACAGGAAGCGCAGTTCTCCGTACTCGATGCCATCACCGCCAGCGAGCTAATTAACGATATTGAAGCCCTGTTTGAATAAGGAAAGAGCATGGACAAGGAATTACCGTGGCTGGCGGATAACGCCCAACTGGAACTGAAATATAAAAAAGGCAAAACACCACTCAGTCATCGCAAATGGCCGGGCGAACCGGTGCCTGTTATCACTGAAAGCATCATTCAGACACTGGGTGATGAATTGCTACAAAAAGCTGAGAAGAAAAAAAACATTGTCTGGCGTTATGAAAATTTTTCACTGGAGTGGCAGTCCGCCATCACGCAGGCCATCAACTTGATCGGCGAACACAAACCCTCAATCCCGGCCCGGACAATGGCGGCGCTAGCCTGTATCGCGCAAAATGACAGCCAACAGTTGCTCGACGAAATCGTCCAACAAGAGGGGCTGGAATATGCGACTGAGGTGGTGATTGCACGCCAGTTTATTGCGCGGTGTTATGAGAGTGATCCTCTGGTAGTGACATTGCAGTATCAGGACGAGGATTATGGCTATGGTTATCGCTCAGAAACCTATAACGAATTCGATCTCCGACTGCGTAAGCATCTCTCTCTGGCAGAGGAAAGCTGCTGGCAGCGTTGCGCCGACAAACTCATTGCCGCACTACCAGGAATAACCAAAGTTCGCCGCCCTTTTATTGCGCTGATCCTCCCGGAAAAACCAGAAATAGCCAATGAGTTGGTAGGCCTTGAATGCCCGCGAACTCATTTTCATTCTAAGGAGTGGTTAAAAGTTGTTGCTAATGACCCCACAGCGGTGAGAAAACTCGAGCACTACTGGAGCCAGGATATATTTAGCGATCGAGAAGCCAGCTACATGTCGCATGAAAACCACTTCGGCTACGCGGCCTGCGCCGCCCTTTTGCGCGAACAAGGACTGGCAGCCATTCCGCGCCTCGCGATGTATGCCCATAAAGAAGATTGCGGCAGTCTGCTGGTACAAATTAACCATCCGCAAGTCATCCGCACCTTGCTACTGGTGGCTGATAAAAACAAACCCAGCCTGCAACGTGTAGCTAAATACCATAAAAACTTCCCCCATGCGACGCTCGCCGCACTGGCAGAACTGCTGGCGTTAACAGAACCACCAGCCCGCCCAGGTTATCCAATCATCGAAGACAAAAAGCTGCCTGCACAGCAAAAAGCACGCGATGAATACTGGCGTACGCTGTTACAAACGCTGATGGCATCGCAGCCACAACTGGCAGAAGAGATGATGCAGTGGTTAAGTACTCAAGCCAGGGCAGTGCTGAATAGTTATTTATCGGCACCGCCCAAACCGGTTATTGATAGTACCGATAACAGCAATCTGCCTGAAATCCTCGTTTCACCACCGTGGCGTAGTAAGAAAAAAATGACAGCTCCACGTCTTGATTTGGCACCGCTCGAATTAACGCCGCAAGTTTACTGGCAACCTGGCGAACGAGAGAGGCTTGCCGCCACTGAGCCTGCCCGTTATTTCAGCACGGAATCTCTTGCGGAACGCATGGAACAAAAAAGTGGGCGAGTTGTATTACAGGAACTGGGTTTTGGGGATGATGTATGGCTGTTTTTGAATTATATACTCCCCGGAAAACTGGATGCTGCACGCAATTCACTCATTGTTCAGTGGCATTACTACCAGGGGCGGGTTGAAGAGATCCTGAATGGCTGGAACTCCCCGGAAGCACAATTAGCAGAACAGGCGCTCCGCAGCGGTCACATAGAAGCGTTAATTAACATATGGGAAAATGACAACTACTCACGTTATCGTCCGGAAAAGAGTGTCTGGAACCTGTATTTATTGGCACAGTTGCCGCGTGAGATGGCTTTGACCTTCTGGCTGCGTATCAATGAGAAAAAACATCTGTTCGCGGGTGAGGACTATTTTCTCAGTATCCTCGGGTTGGATGCGCTACCAGGTCTGATGTTGGCTTTTTCACATCGTCCAAAAGAAACATTTCCGTTAATTTTAAATTTCGGCGCAACAGAACTGGCCCTGCCCATTGCCCGCGTCTGGCACCGTTTTGCGGGCCAGCGTAATCTGGCTCGCCAGTGGATTTTACAATGGCCGGAACATACGGCTACTGCACTTATCCCTCTTATCTTCACCAAATCTAGCGATAAAAGCGAAGCTGCATTACTTGCCCTGCGTTTACTTTACGAACATGGGCATGGCGAATTGCTACAAACTGTAGCCAATCGTTGGCAGCGTACAGATCTATGGCCTGCCCTGGAACAATTACTTAAACAGAGTCCAATAGAGATTTACCCGGCACACATTCCAAAAGCCCCTGATTTCTGGCATCCGCAAATGTGGTCCAGGCCGCGCCTTATCACTAATAATCAACCTGTTACCGATGACGCTCTGGAAATTATCGGCGAAATGCTGCGCTTTACCCAGGGGGGACGTTTTTATAGCGGGCTGGAACAACTGAAAACGTTCTGCCAGCCACAAACGCTGGCAGCTTTTGCCTGGGATCTCTTCACTGCGTGGCAACAAGCTGGTGCCCCCGTAAAAGACAACTGGGCATTTCTGGCGTTAAGTCTCTTTGGTGACGAAAGCACGGCACGGGATCTAACGACACAGATCCTCGGCTGGCCACAAGAAGGCAAATCTGCCCGTGCTGTCAGTGGCCTGAACATCCTTACCCTGATGAATAATGATATGGCGCTGATACAGCTGCATCATATATCGCAACGGGCGAAATCCCGCCCCTTACGTGATAACGCGGCGGAATTTCTTCAGGTGGTCGCAGAAAATCGCGGGCTAAGCCAGGAAGAGCTAGCGGACAGATTAGTCCCAACCCTGGGCCTTGATGATCCGCAGGCGTTGAGTTTTGATTTTGGTCCCCGGCAGTTTACCGTTCGCTTCGATGAAAACCTCAACCCGGTTATCTTTGATCAGCAAAACGTTCGCCAGAAAAGCGTTCCCCGGTTGCGCGCCGATGACGATCAACTGAAAGCGCCCGAGGCACTGGCCCGACTAAAAGGGCTAAAAAAAGATGCCACTCAGGTGAGCAAAAACCTGCTCCCGCGTCTTGAAACGGCCCTACGTACCACCCGACGCTGGTCGCTGGCAGATTTTCATTCTCTGTTTGTTAATCATCCCTTTACCCGTCTGGTTACCCAGCGATTAATATGGGGGGCTTATCCGGCAAATGAACCGCGTTGTTTACTCAACGCCTTTCGTGTGGCCGCAGAGGGGGAGTTCTGCAATGCGCAAGATGAGCCAATTGACCTGCCTGCGGACGCTCTGATTGGCATTGCCCACCCGTTAGAAATGACAGTAGAAATGCGCAGTGAATTTGCACAGCTTTTTGCCGATTACGAAATTATGCCGCCTTTTCGCCAGTTGGCGCGGTGCACGGTGCTGCTCACACCTGATGAGTCAACCAGTAACAGCCTGACTCGCTGGGAAGGTAAATCCGCTACCGTTGGGCAGCTTATGGGAATGCGATACAAAGGCTGGGAGTCAGGCTATGAGGATGCATTTGTCTATGACCTGGGCGAGTACCGGCTGGTCCTTAAGTTTTCACCCGGTTTTAACCACTACAATGTTGATAGCAAAGCGCTAATGAGCTTCCGTTCTCTTCGAGTGTACCGTGACAATAAATCCGTCACTTTTGCCGAACTTGATGTGTTTGATTTGAGTGAGGCGTTAAGCGCACCTGACGTCATTTTCCATTAAAACACAGCGGGCAGTGATGCGACTGCCCGTTATCTACACGACTTACCAGCGGGGAAAGCGATGATCGTGCAAAAAGAGCTAGTTGCTATTTACGATTATGAGGTCCCTGTACCTGAAGATCCGTTTTCCTTCAGACTTGAGATCCATAAATGCTCTGAATTATTTACAGGTTCCGTCTATCGACTGGAGCGATTCCGGCTACATCCAACATTTCATCAACGTGATCGAGAAGATGCTGACCCGCTAATAAATGATGCGTTGATTTATATAAGAGATGAGTGTATTGATGAGCGGAAATTACGAGGTGAATCACCTGAAACTGTAATAGCAATTTTTAATCGTGAACTACAGAATATATTCAACCAAGAAATAGAATAATATACTCTAGATAATTAAAGTCGCAGCACATGCAACTTGAAGTATGACGAGTATAGCTTTCTTAAAGGGGGAAACGGTATTCCCCCTTAGATGCGTTTCAATTTGCCCGTTACTTCAACAAATCAATCAACCGTAACAGAGCCACTAATAACTCCAGTACGGCAATGAGCACGGTTAACTTTTGTGTCAGCGTGTCCATCCGCTCTCCTTATTAAGGAGCGCAACACCAGCACCTTACCCTTACACTGCCTGTTGATACTGGTTTACGTATGTTGGTACGAAACGTTGCTCTCCGGATCAGGGCACCGCCTGCGGCACCACCCGTCCGGCAGCCAGGACTTAAAATTGGTCCGATCCGGCACAACCTCCCAACGGGCAGGATTATAAATCTCACTCACTGAATTGCAATGGAGTGTGGATATGGTTATAATTTATTCGTTGGTACGAAATGTTGCACAATCAGCAAGTTAGCGTCACTGTAGTAAATAAAAGAACCTGCCTCACCAGCAGGTTTTTTTATTTTCTGCGATCTACTTTCCAGATATTTTTTGCCAATAGCCCAACATAAATATTCACATCCCGGTCAAATGGTGCGTTGAATATAAAATCGATGAATTTATAAATAAAAATGAGTTATATGATGAATTAATAAAAACAGTAATCATTTTATTAAAGGGGGAAGCGGTTTTCCCCCTTAGATGCGTTTCAATTTGCCCGTTACTTCAACAAATCAATCAACCGTAACAGAGCCACTAATAGCTCCAGTACAGCAATGAGCACGGTTAACTTTTGTGTCAGCGAGTCCATCCGCTCTCCTTATTAAGGAGCGCAACACCAGCACCTTACCCTTACACTGCCTGTCGATACTGGTTTACGTATGTTGGACCACGATGTTGCACTCCGGATCAGGGCACCACCTGCAGCACCCCCCGTCCGGTAGCCAGGACTTGAAATAGGTTCGATCCGGCGCAACGTCCCAACGGTCTGGATTATAAATCTCATTATCTTAATTGCAACGGGGTCCAGCCGTGGTTATAATTCGTTCGTTGGAACACGATGTTGCACAGGCTGTGGTGTTAGGCCTGAAAATAGTAAATAAAAGAACCTGCCTCACCAGCAGGTTTTTTTATTTACTGCGATCTGCTTTCCAGATATTTTTTGCTCAAACAACTAATGCGCCAAACATTTATTGCGCGTAAAATATCGTTTATTTCATTAATACATTTCAGGGATGAATATATGTCACCGCAGAATAATCATCTGCAGCGTCCGCCTGCTGCTGTGTTATACGCCGATGAACTGGCAAAATTAAAACAAAATGATAACGCTCCTTGCCCGCCCGGTTGGCAGTTAAGTTTGCCTGCGGCCCGTGCTTTTATCCTTGGCGATAGCGCGCAAAATATTAGCCGTAAAGTGGTGATTAGTCCCTCCGCTGTCGAACGTATGTTAGTCACTCTTGCCACCGGACGCGGTTTGATGTTGGTGGGGGAACCTGGCACCGCAAAATCTCTCCTGTCTGAATTACTGGCAACCGCTATTAGCGGCGATGCCGGGTTAACCATCCAGGGCGGCGCATCTACCACTGAAGATCAAATCAAGTACGGCTGGAACTACGCTCTGCTTATCAATCATGGCCCATCAACGGAAGCGCTGGTCCCTGCCCCGCTTTACCAGGGAATGCGCGACGGCAAAATCGTCCGTTTTGAAGAGATAACGCGTACACCGCTGGAAGTGCAAGACTGTCTGTTAGGTATGCTTTCTGACAGGGTGATGACGGTGCCGGAACTCACTGGTGAAGCCAGTCAGCTCTATGCGCGAGAAGGCTTTAATATTATTGCCACTGCCAATACCCGAGATCGCGGCGTCAATGAAATGAGTGCTGCGCTAAAGCGTCGCTTCGATTTTGAAACTGTCTTTCCGATTATGGATTTCGCCCAGGAGCTGGAGCTTGTCGCCAGTGCTTCGGCGCGTTTGCTGGCCCATAGCGGTATTCCGCATAAAGTGCCTGACGCGGTACTGGAGTTACTGGTCCGCACCTTCCGCGATCTGCGTGCCAACGGCGAAAAGAAAACGTCAATGGATACACTAACAGCGATTATGTCCACCGCTGAAGCCGTGAACGTGGCCCACGCCGTAGGCGTCCGCGCCTGGTTTTTAGCGAATCGCGCAGGTGAGCCAGCCGACCTGGTGGACTGCATTGCCGGAACCATCGTCAAAGATAACGAAGAAGATCGCGCTCGTCTGCGCCGTTACTTCGAACAACGAGTCGCCACACATAAAGAAGCTCACTGGCAGGCTTATTATCAAGCCCGCCACCGCCTGCCGTGAGGAAAGATGCATGAGCGAGCCGTTAATTGTCGGCATCCGGCATCATAGTCCGGCCTGCGCCCGGCTGGTGAAATCGTTAATCGAAAGCCAGCGGCCACGATACGTATTGATTGAAGGCCCGGCTGATTTTAATGACCGGGTAGACGAACTGTTTTTAGCCCACCAGCTTCCGGTAGCTATTTACAGTTATTGCCAGTATCAGGACGGTGCAGCCCCCGGGCGTGGTGCCTGGACGCCATTTGCTGAATTTTCGCCGGAGTGGCAGGCGCTACAAGCCGCACGTCGTATTCAGGCACAAACTTACTTCATCGATTTGCCTTGCTGGGCGCAGAGTGAAGAAGTGGACGATTCGCCTGATACGCAAGAGGAAAGCCAGGCCTTGCTGCTGCGTGCCACCCGCATGGATAACAGCGACACCCTGTGGGATCACTTGTTCGAAGATGAAAGCCAGCAAACTGCATTACCCTCTGCACTGGCGCACTATTTTGCCCAACTGCGGGGCGACTCCCCCGGAGATGCTCTCAATCGTCTGCGCGAAGCCTTTATGGCCCGCTGGATTGGATGGGCGATGCAGCAAAATAATGGCGACGTGTTAGTTGTCTGCGGTGGCTGGCACGCTCCGGTACTGGCAAAAATGTGGCGCGAATGCCCGCAGGAAATTAACACGCCAGAATTGCCGTCGCTGGCAGATGCCGTTACAGGTTGTTATCTCACCCCCTACAGTGAAAAGCGCCTTGATGTGCTGGCAGGATACCTTTCCGGAATGCCTGCCCCGGTCTGGCAAAACTGGTGCTGGCAGTGGGGCTTACAGCAGGCGGGAGAACAACTGCTAAAAACGGTTCTCACCCGTTTGCGCCAGCACAAGTTGCCTGCTTCGACCGCGGATATGGCTGCCGCTCATCTGCATGCGATGGCACTGGCACAGTTGCGCGGTCATACACTACCGTTACGCACTGACTGGCTGGATGCCATAGCAGGATCGCTGATTAAAGAAGCCCTGAATGCGCCGTTGCCGTGGAGCTATCGCGGCGTTATTCATCCCGACACCGATCCGATTCTGCTAACGTTGATAGACACATTAGCGGGTGACGGATTCGGTAAACTTGCCCCTTCTACGCCACAACCTCCTCTGCCAAAAGATGTCACCTGCGAACTGGAACGTACCGCAATCTCCCTTCCGGCGGAGCTTACCTTAAATCGCTTTAACCCCAATGGACTAGCGCAAAGTCAGGTGTTACATCGGCTGGCAATACTGGAGATCCCAGGGATTGTGCGCCAGCAGGGAAGCACACTGACACTTGCAGGCAACGGTGAAGAACGCTGGAAATTAACCCGCCCGCTTAGCCAGCATGCGGCATTGATTGAGGCCGCCTGCTTTGGTGCAACACTCCAGGAAGCCGCACGCCATAAATTAGAAGCCGATATGCTGGACGCGGGTGGAATCGGCAGTATCACCACATGTCTTAGCCAGGCGGCGTTAGCGGGTCTGGCGTCCTTCAGTCAACAATTACTGGAGCAACTCACATTATTAATCGCCCAGGAAAATCAATTTGCCGAAATGGGCCAGGCGCTGGAAGTGCTATATGCCTTATGGCGGCTGGATGAAATTAGCGGTATGCAAGGCGCGCAGATATTACAAACGACGTTATGCGCGGCTATCGATCGCACGCTGTGGCTATGTGAATCTAACGGCAGACCAGATGAAAAGGAGTTTCACGCTCACCTGCATAGCTGGCAAGCGTTGTGTCATATCCTGCGCGATCTACATAGCGGTGTGCAACTCCCCGGCATTTCTCTTTCTGCGGCGGTAGCCTTACTGGAGCGACGCAGTCAGGCAATTCATGCCCCGGCGCTGGATCGCGGCGCGGCTCATGGCGCACTGATGCGTCTGGAACATCCTAACGCCAGTGCCGAAGCGGCGCTGACGATGCTGGCGCAGTTATCCCCGGCACAATCCGGCGAAGCGCTGCACGGTTTGCTGGCGCTGGCCCGCCATCAACTGGCCTGTCAGCCGACATTTATCGCCGGTTTCAGCAGTCATTTAAATCAACTAAGTGATGCCGATTTTATCAATGCCCTGCCCGATTTACGCGCGGCGATGGCCTGGCTACCACCACGAGAACGCGGGACGCTGGCGCATCAGGTGCTTGAGCATTATCAACTGGCGCAACTTCCCGTTTCGGCGCTGCAAATGCCGTTGCATTGTCCACCACAGGCCATTGCACATCATCAACAACTCGAACAGCAGGCACTGGCATCGCTGCAAAACTGGGGAGTTTTCCATGTCTGAACTGAACGATCTTCTGACCACCCGTGAGCTACAACGCTGGCGATTAATTCTTGGCGAAGCGGCAGAAACGACGCTTTGTGGGCTGGATGACAACGCCCGGCAGATAGACCACGCGCTGGAGTGGCTGTATGGGCGCGATCCTGAACGGCTCCAGCGTGGTGAACGCTCTGGTGGATTAGGTGGCTCAAATCTCACCACCCCTGAGTGGATCAACAGTATTCACACTCTGTTTCCGCAACAGGTGATTGAGCGACTGGAAAGCGATGCCGTACTGCGCTACGGCATTGAAGATGTGGTGACGAATCTCGACGTGCTGGAACGTATGCAGCCTTCGGAAAGCCTGCTACGCGCCGTTTTGCACACCAAACATCTGATGAATCCCGAAGTACTGGCTGCCGCCCGCCAGATAGTGCGCCAGGTTGTTGAAGAAATTATGGCGCGACTGGCAAAGGAAGTTCGTCAGGCTTTTTCTGGTGTCCGCGATCGCCGTCGCCGCTCATTAATTCCACTGGCGCGAAACTTTGATTTCAAAAGTACTCTGCGCGCCAACCTGCAACACTGGCACCCGCAACACGGCAAGTTGTATATCGAATCCCCCCGCTTTAACAGCCGCATTAAACGCCAAAGCGAACAATGGCAACTGGTCTTACTGGTTGATCAAAGCGGATCGATGGTGGACTCGGTGATCCACTCTGCGGTGATGGCGGCCTGTTTGTGGCAGTTACCCGGCATTCGTACCCATCTGGTGGCGTTTGACACAAGCGTGGTTGATCTCACGGCAGACGTTGCCGATCCGGTAGAGTTATTAATGAAAGTACAGTTGGGCGGCGGGACCAATATCGCCAGTGCCGTGGAGTATGGTCGGCAACTTATTGAACAACCAGCAAAAAGCGTCATTATCCTCGTGAGCGATTTTTACGAAGGGGGTTCATCATCATTGCTGACGCATCAGGTGAAAAAGTGTGTCCAGAGCGGCATCAAAGTGCTGGGACTGGCAGCGCTCGATAGCACCGCAACGCCTTGCTATGACCGCGATACGGCCCAGACGCTGGTTAATGTCGGCGCACAAATAGCCGCCATGACGCCGGGCGAGCTGGCATCATGGCTTGCGGAGAATCTTCAGTCATGAATTCACTACGTCCGGAATTATTAGAACTGACACCGCAGGCACTGACGGCGTTAAGCAATGCCGGTTTTGTTAAGCGCAGTCTTAAGGAACTGGAAAATGGCAACGTCCCGGAAATCAGCCATGAGAACGGCGCTTTAATCGCCACCTTCAGTGACGGTGTCCGTACCCAGCTGGCGAACAGCCAGGCACTGAAAGAGGCTCAGTGCAGCTGCGGGGCCAGCGGCATGTGCCGTCATCGCGTGATGCTGGTGTTAAGTTATCAACGACTTTGTGCCACCGTCCAGCCCACGGAAAAAGAAGAAGAGTGGGATCCGGCAATCTGGCTGGAAGAACTGGCTACCCTGCCCGATGCCACCCGCAAACGCGCGCAGGCGCTGGTCGCTAAAGGCATCACCATTGAGTTGTTCTGTGCGCCGGGCGAAATTCCCTCTGCCCGCTTACCGATGAGCGATGTGCGTTTTTATTCCCGTAGCAGTATTCGTTTCGCCCGTTGTGATTGTATTGAAGGCACACTTTGCGAACATGTCGTACTGGCTGTGCAGGCCTTCGTCGAGGCCAAAGCGCAGCAAGCAGAATTTAACCATTTAATCTGGCAGATGCGCAGCGAACACGTCACATCATCTGACGATCCGTTTGCCAGCGAAGAAGGCCAAACGTGTCGTCAATATGTTCAGCAATTAAGCCAGGCATTATGGCTTGGCGGCATCAGCCAGCCGCTTATTCACTACGAGGCAGCATTCAACCGCGCATTGCAGGCGGCAGAGGCCTGCAACTGGCGCTGGGTGAGTGAATCACTACGACAGCTACGGGCAAGCGTTGATGCCTTCCACACTCGCGCCAGCCACTATCATGCCGGAGAATGCTTACGTCAGCTTGCGGCATTAAACAGTCGATTAAATTGCGCACAAGAGATGGCCCGGCGCGACAGTGTTGGTGAAGTTCCTCCTGTGCCGTGGCGCACGGTCGTTGGCTCTGGCATTGCCGGAGAAGCAAAGCTTGATCATCTGCGGCTGGTGTCTTTAGGTATGCGTTGCTGGCAGGATATTGAGCATTATGGTTTACGCATCTGGTTTACCGATCCCGACACCGGCAGTATTTTGCACCTTTCGCGCAGTTGGCCGCGAAGTGAACAGGAAAACTCACCGGCAGCTACGCGTCGGCTGTTTAGTTTTCAGGCTGGCGCACTGGCGGGTGGGCAAATTGTTTCACAAGCAGCAAAACGCAGTGCCGATGGCGAGCTGCTGTTAGCTACCCGCAACCGCTTAAGCAGCGTTGTGCCGCTGTCGCCTGATGCCTGGCAAATGTTGAGCGCGCCGTTACGCCAGCCGGGCATTGTGGCTTTGCGGGAATATTTACGCCAGCGTCCCCCCGCCTGCATACGGCCTCTTAATCAGGTCGATAACTTATTTATTCTGCCGGTCGCTGAGTGTATTTCGCTCGGTTGGGATAGCAGCCGCCAGACGCTGGATGCGCAGGTAATCAGCGGCGAAGGTGAAGATAATCTCCTGACGTTATCCCTTCCGGCATCTGCCTGTTCTCCTTTTGCCGTTGAACGCATGGCGGCGCTTTTGCAACAAACAGACGACCCCGTGAGTCTGGTTTCTGGCTTTGTCAGTTTTGTTGATGGGCAATTGACACTGGAACCACGGGTGATGATGACAAAAACCCGCGCCTGGGCGCTGGACGCGGAAACTGCGCCTGTGGCACCGCTACCTTCTGCCAGCGTTTTGCCTGTGCCGTCTACCGCTCATCAGTTGCTGATGCGCTGCCAGGCGTTACTTATTCAACTGCTCCATAACGGCTGGCGCTATCAGGAACAGAGCGCTATTAGTCAGGCAGAGTTGCTGGCGAATGACCTCTCCGCGGTCGGTTTTTATCGGCTGGCACATGTGTTGGGACAATTTCGTAATACAGAAAGCGAGGCACGGGTAGAAGCAATGAATAACGGTGTTTTACTTTGCGAACAATTATTCCCCATGCTTCAGCAACAAGGATGAAATAGTGCTTTTTACTAAGAGTTCTACTCCAGTTCCGGACTGCTCACGTCACGGTATTAGGCATATTCTATATAGCCCCTGGTGAGAGTCACCAGTTTCTTGATTAAATAAAATGGAGTTTTACATGAAGGCTTTCAATAAGCTGTTTTCCCTCGTTGTTGCATCTGTTCTGGTTTTCTCTCTTGCTGGCTGCGGTGACAAAGAAGAATCGAAGAAATTCAGCGCCAATCTGAACGGCACTGAAATTGCCATTACCTATGTCTACAAAGGTGACAAGGTGCTTAAGCAATCTTCTGAAACCAAAATTCAATTTGCTTCTATTGGTGCAACCACCAAAGAAGACGCTGCCAAGACACTTGAGCCGTTAAGCGCCAAATACAAAAACATCGCGGGTGTTGAAGAAAAATTAACCTATACAGATACCTACGCGCAGGAAAACGTGACTATCGATATGGAAAAAGTGGATTTTAAAGCCCTGCAGGGTATTTCAGGAATCAACGTTTCTGCTGAAGATGCCAAAAAAGGTATCACTATGGCGCAAATGGAACTGGTGATGAAAGCCGCTGGTTTTAAAGAAGTGAAATAATCTGTCGGCGGCCATGTTTCGCATGGCCGCCATACCCGTCTTAGCTTTTCTTCACATGCTGGCGCGCTGCCAGTCCACGCAGAAAATAACGTAAAAATTGATCGCCGCATTCGCGGAAGTTTTTATGATCCGGTGCGCGCATCATCGCTGTAATTTCCGGCATCGAAACGCGGAACTGCTGTTCGGTGAGGATAGCCAGAATGTCATCGGTTTTCAGCGAAAACGCGATGCGTAATTTTTTCAGCACGATGTTGTTATTAATGCGACGTTCCGGCTCCAGTGCCGGAGCAGACTCATCCTTGCCGCGTTTTTCATAAATCAGGCCGTTGAGGAATGACGACAAAACAATGTCCGGACAACGCTGAAAACCCTCTTCGTCTTCTTTACGTAGCCAGACGGCGATCTGTTCCGCGGTGGCTTCGACATTACCCAGCGCCAGAATACGCACCAGGTCATTATTATTGGCTTTCAAAATGTAGCGCACGCTGCGCAGAATATCGTTACTTAGCATGAGGCCTTCAGGTGTTGATGAGGCAAAAAGCCATTTTAGCAGTCTTTTACAGGCCAATCGCCTCTTTTAAGCTTTTCAGATAACGGCGGCTGACCGGCACGGTTAAGCCATTACGCAAAATCAACTCGGCCTGGCCGTTATCTTCCAGACGAATCTCCTGTAAATGCGCGAGATTAACCAGATACTGACGATGGCAGCGCAGTAGTGGTGTACGACTTTCCAGGGTACGTAATGTCAATTCGGTAAAGCCCTCTTTCCCTTCGTGGCTGGTAACGTAGACACCGCTCATCCGACTGCTGACAAATGCCACATCTTTCATTTGCAGCAAATAAATCCGACTATGCCCCGTACAAGGGATAAATTTCAGCGCCTGTTGATTTTCCGGTAACAGCGAAACATCCTGCTTGCTGCGCTCCTGACGCAATCGCGCCAGCGTTTTCTCCAGTCGCGCTTCATCAATTGGCTTCAGCAGATAATCAAAAGCATGTTCTTCAAAGGCTTTAATAGCGTATTCGTCAAACGCGGTGAGAAAAACAATATACGGACGATGTTCCGGATCGAGCATCCCCACCATTTCCAGACCACTGATGCGCGGCATCTGGATATCGAGAAACAGCACATCCGGGCGCAGTTTATGCACCGCGCCGATCCCTTCCACGGCGTTTGAACACTCTCCAACGATTTCAATATCGCTCTGCTCCTGCAAAAATACGCGCAGGTTCTCCCGTGCTAACGGTTCATCATCGACAATTAAGACTTTAATCATGCCTCGTCCCTCCATGGTAGTCGTAACGTTATTCGGGTGTAACTATCAGGCTCACAGGCGACGCTTATCCCATAGTCATCGCCAAACCGTTCACGTAAACGCTTATCCACCAGATTCATCCCCAGCCCACTGGCATTGGTTACCGGTTGATACAAACCGGCATTGTCTTCGATCTCCAGCATCAAATGTTGCCCCTCACGTCGGGCGCTGATTGCCACTCGCCCTGTATCCAGCAGTTGTGATGTCCCATGTTTAATGGCGTTTTCCACTATCGGTTGCAGGGTAAACGCGGGCAATTGCTGCTGGGATAATTCTTGCGGAATAGCAATGTTGACCTGCAACCGCGACTGGAAGCGCGCCTTTTCAATTTGCAGATAAGCGTTCACATGTTCAATTTCGTCGGCGAGAGTAACAAACTCCGAAGGCCGCTTTAAGTTTTTGCGGAAAAAAGTGGAAAGATACTGCACCAGCTGGCTGGCCTGTTCGCTGTCGCGGCGGATCACCGCTTTAATGGTGTTAAGCGCATTAAACAAAAAATGAGGATTCACCTGGGCGTGAAGCAGTTTGATTTCTGACTGGGTGAGCATCGCTTTTTGCCGCTCATATTGCCCGGCAAGAATCTGCGCCGAAAGCAGTTGCGCAATCCCCTCGCCCAGCGTGCGGTTTATTGAACTGAATAAACGGTTTTTGGCTTCATACAATTTGATGGTGCCCATCACGCGCTGATTTTCGCCACGCAACGGAATTACCAGCGTCGACCCCAGTTTGCATTGCGGATGCAAAGAGCAACGATAAGGTACTTCGTTGCCATCAGCGTAGACCACTTCACCGGTTTCAATCGCTTTTAAGGTGTAAGTCGAAGAAATCGGTTTGCCGGGTAAATGGTGGTCGTCACCAATTCCGGTAAAGGCCAGCAATTTCTCTCGATCGGTAATCGCGACTGCACCAATATCCAGCTCCTGATACAGCACCTGAGCCACTTTCATGCTGTTCACTTCGTTAAACCCCTGTCGCAAAATGCCTTCCGTCGAGGCTGCCACTTTCAGCGCAGTGGCAGAAAAAGCAGAAGTGTATTTTTCAAACATCGCGCGTTTATCGAGCAATATACGCATAAACAGCGCCGCGCCGACGGTATTGGTGACCATCATTGGTGCAGCAATATTACTCACCAGACGCACCGCATCTTCATAAGGTCGGGCGATCGCAAGGATGATCAGCATTTGCACCATTTCAGCGACGAACGTGACGGCACCGGCGGTAATGGGGTTAAAGACTTTATCAGTGCGCCCGCGACGGATCAGGATGCTGTGTACCAGGCCGCCGAGCAATCCTTCAACGATGGTTGAGATCATGCAACTTAGCGCGGTCATGCCCCCCATCGAATATCGATGTAAGCCGCCGGTCAGACCAACCAGCCCACCGACGACCGGACCGCCGAGTAAGCCGCCCATTACCGCGCCTATCGCACGGGTATTGGCAATAGAATCGTCAATGTGCAACCCAAACCAGGTGCCCATGATGCAGAAGATGGAAAAGACGATGTAGCAGAGAAATTTATGCGGCAGACGAACCGTGACCTGCATTAACGGTATGAATAATGGCGTTTTAC
The DNA here is from genome assembly GCF_046486385.1 of Escherichia sp. WS33. Classification (NCBI taxonomy): domain Bacteria; kingdom Pseudomonadati; phylum Pseudomonadota; class Gammaproteobacteria; order Enterobacterales; family Enterobacteriaceae; genus Escherichia; species Escherichia sp. WS33. The sequence continues at coordinate 150,049 of NZ_JBJQLJ010000003.1, forward strand.
TCATTAACCACGCAATGACTAAAAAAACGCACATCTGCTGAAGCAGCAGCAACACCAGATTAAAATCGTACATACCCGCAAACCACACTTCCCTTTAAAACGCGTAACATACATTGCCTGCGTTTAACTTTCTTTGAACTCTTGCAGAAAAATGAGAATTCGTGAGTACGATCACTCAAAATCGCCTGGCAAAAATAAAATCACCCTATAGATGCACAAAAAACGGGCAAAACTACCTGGTTCGCAAAACTGCGTCTAAAGTTAAACCGGGACCTCGCGAGCAAGGGTGAGACGATGGCGCTTTACACAATTGGTGAAGTGGCGTTGCTTTGTGATATTAACCCTGTCACGTTACGCGCGTGGCAGAGGCGTTACGGGTTGCTGAAACCGCAACGGACAGACGGCGGTCATCGACTGTTCAACGATGCCGATATTGACCGTATCCGCGAGATCAAACGCTGGATCGACAACGGCGTGCAGGTCAGCAAAGTTAAAATGCTGCTCAGTAATGAAAATGTTGATGTGCAGAACGGCTGGCGCGATCAGCAAGAAACATTACTGACCTACCTGCAAAGCGGCAATCTGCATAGCCTGCGAACGTGGATCAAAGAGCGCGGTCAGGATTACCCCGCCCAGACACTCACCACACATCTGTTTATTCCTCTGCGCCGACGGCTTCAGTGCCAACAACCGACTCTCCAGGCGCTGCTGGCGATCCTCGACGGCGTACTGATCAACTACATCGCCATTTGTCTGGCTTCGGCACGTAAAAAACAGGGTAAAGATGCGCTGGTGGTTGGCTGGAATATTCAGGATACCACCCGTCTGTGGCTGGAGGGCTGGATTGCCAGTCAACAAGGATGGCGCATTGATGTCCTCGCCCACTCGCTCAATCAACTACGCCCTGAACTATTCGAAGGCCGTACATTGCTGGTGTGGTGCGGTGAAAATCGAACCTCCGCCCAACAGCAGCAACTCACCAGTTGGCAAGAACAAGGCCATGATATTTTCCCACTCGGCATTTAATGATTCGTTAACAAATGCGCTTTACTGTACAATCCTTTCGTTAACATAAGGAGTGCAATATGCGCATAGCTAAAATTGGGGTCATCGCCCTGTTCCTGTTTATGGCGTTAGGCGGAATTGGTGGCGTCATGCTCGCAGGTTATACCTTTATTTTGCGTGCTGGCTAAGCGCCTGCACCAGCCTTTCAAACAGGCGGTCTGCGATGATCGCCGCCAGTGCCACCAGTAACGCCCCCTGGATCACATACGCGGTATTAAATCCGCTAAGCCCGATGATGATGGGCGTACCCAGCGTGCTGGCCCCTACCGTTGAGGCGATCGTCGCCGTACCAATGTTGATAATCACCGAAGTTCGCACGCCCGCCAGAATCACCGGAGCCGCCAGCGGTAGCTCGACCTTACGCAGTCGCTGACCACGACTCATTCCCATACCTTTCGCAACTTCTGTCACGCTGGCATCAATCGCTCCCAGCCCGGCAAGTGTCGCCTGCAGGACGGGCAGCACACCGTAAAGGATCAAGGCGATAATCGCTGGTTGCAGACCAAAGCCGATCACCGGAACGGCAATCGCCAGCACTGCGACAGGCGGAAAAGTCTGTCCAACGGCGGCAATAGTTTCCACCAGTGGGCGAAATTCCGCGCCCCACGGGCGAGTGACAGCAATTCCGGCACCAGTGCCAATGATCACCGCAAACAAACTCGAAATTCCCACCAGCCAGAAATGAGCCAGTGCCAGAGCTGCAAAACTTTCTTGCTGATAAACGGGTCGTGGCAGTTGTGGGAACAAGGCAGCAAACAGCGGCTGGCTGTAAGGCAGCCAGAAAATCAGTGCCACAAACAAAGCAATGAGCCAGAACAGCGGATCGCGCAACATTTTCATACGCTTACGCCTCCTCCAGCAGATCCTGAAAATGCAGCGTGCCGCAAGGCTGGCCCTGCGTGTTCATCACCGGCAGCACCTCGCATCCCCGCGCGACAAACAGGGAGAGCGCATCGCGTAGCGTCATCTCTTCTGCCAGTGCCTCACCTTCTGCCCGTTCTTCGCGACGCACGTAATCCGCCACACTACGTAACGAAAGCAGGCGCACCCCCAGTTCACTACGTCCAAAAAACTGGCGGACAAAATCATTCGCCGGACGAGTCAGCATCGTCAGCGGATTCCCCTGCTGCACCACTTCACCGTGATCCATCAATACCAGATGTTCTGCCAGCCTTAGCGCCTCATCAATATCATGAGTGACCAGCACAATAGTGCGCCCCAGCAAACGGTGAATGCGCGTCATCTCTTGTTGCAACGCGCCGCGCGTTACCGGGTCCAGTGCGCCAAAAGGTTCATCCATCAGTAAGACTTGCGGATCGGCAGCCAGTGCGCGCGCCACTCCCACACGTTGCTGCTGACCACCGGAAAGCTGATGCGGATAACGCTCACGCAAATTTGACTCCAGCCCCAGTAGCGTCATTAATTCGTCGATACGATCGTCAATCCGTGCCCGCGACCATTTTTGTAATTGCGGCACGGTAGCGATGTTTTGCGCCACGCTCCAGTGGGGGAACAGGCCAATAGATTGAATGGCATAGCCCATCCGGCGGCGCAACTCCAGTACTGGCAGCGAGCGAATTTCTTCTCCGGCAAAGCGGATCTCTCCGCTGTCATGTTCCACCAGGCGGTTAATCATTTTCAAGGTGGTGGATTTGCCGGAGCCAGATGTGCCAATCAGCACCGAAAAACTCCCTTCCTGAAAATTGAGATTAAGATCGTTAACGGCTTTTTGTGCGCCAAACAGTTTGCTGACATGGCTAAATTCAATCATTACGTTTCACCTTCAGCAGTGCGATAAGCAAATCGAACAGGGCATCGATCAGCACCGCCAGAACAATTACCGGGATCACCCCCAGCAACACTAAATCAATGGCGCTGCTTAGCAGCCCCTGGAAAACCAGCGCACCAAAACCGCCTGCGCCGATTAACGCCGCAATCACCGCCATACCTACAGTTTGCACCATCACCACCCGCAGGCTGCGCAGAAATACCGGTAACGCCAGCGGTAACTGAACATGCAGGAATCGCTGCGCCCCGCTCATCCCCATCGCTCTGGCGCTCTCCAGCACATCGCGCGGGATCTGGTTCAAGCCTACTACCACGCCGCGCACCAGCGGCAGCAAGGCATAGAGCACCAGCGCAATCAGTGCGGGTGTCATTCCGGTTCCTGCTATGCCGAGCTTCCCCAGCCACGGAAAGGCCGTCACCAGCGCGGCAAGCGGCGCAATCAACAGGCCAAAGAGCGCCACCGAAGGCACGGTCTGAATGACATTGAGCAGAGAAAAAATTGCCCCCTGCCGCGCAGTGGAAAAGTAGCACCAGATGCCCAACGGCACACCAATCACTAACGCAGGCAGCACCGCACCAAACAGCAACGTCAGATGTTGTGCCAGCGCGTCGTCAAACACATCCTGACGGTTGGCGTATTCTTTCATTAGCGAGAGATCGTTAAGCGTGCCGGAGTACAGCAACCACAGCGGAATAATGGCAATCTGCATATGCAACAACCAGCGCCACAGCGGATGCGTGGAGATTCGGCGGATGGCATCGCTACAGGCCAGCAATGCCAGCGCCGCAGCCAGCCAGAAACCACTGCCGAGGCTGGTACGCGCCAGCGCACTGCCATTTTGCGCCAGTTGGGTCGCCGCTTTTCCAGCTCCCCACACCAGCAATACGAAGACGAATTGCGCCAGAATGAGTGCAAAAATGCTGCCTTTTTTAGCGGGAATAAAACAGGCTGTCAGCCAGGCGCAACCAAAGCCCACCAGCATCCAGATCGTTTGCGGCCACAGCTGCCAGAGATGTCGCCCTTCACCCGAGACTAAACGATTAGGCGCGTAGCTGATAAACGGCAGCGCTGCTGCGATTGCCGTCAGCAACAGCAGCAGCGCCAGAACAGGATTAATACGTAGATAAGTCACGGGAAATTACTTCGTCCACCCTTTTTGTTTCAGGTAGTCGGCAGCCACTTTTTTGGCATCCAGTCCTTCCACTGCAATGCTGGCATTCAGTTGCTGCAATGTTTTTGCATCGAGGCTGGCGAAGACTGGCTGTAGCCACTGTGCCATTTGCGGATACTCTTTCAGCACCGACTCACGCACCACTGGTGCAGGCGCGTAGATAGGTTGCACGCCTTGCGGATCGCTTAAGGTTTGCAGCCCCAGCGCCGCTACCGGGCCGTCAGTGCCGTAAGCCATTGCAGCATTAACGCCAGAGGTTTGCTGGGCAGCGGCTTTGATCGTCACCGCCGTGTCGCCACCAGCCAGTGACAGCAACTGATCCTGACCGAGCTTAAAGCCATAGGCTTTTTCAAACGCGGGTAACGCATCGGCGCGTTCGATAAACTCTGCCGAGGCTGCCAGTTTGAAGGTGCCGCCCTCTTGCAGATAACGACTCAGGTCGGCAAGCGAAGTGAGTTTATTTTTCTCTGCCACATCCTGACGCACGGCGATAGTCCAGGTGTTATTTGCAGGCGCGGGCGTCAGCCAGATTAACTTGTTGTGCTCCGAATCGAGCTTTTTGACTTTCTCGTAACCTTGCTGCGCGTTTTTCCACGCTGCATCGTTTTCATCTTTAAAGAAGAAAGCGCCATTGCCGGTATATTCCGGATAGATATCCAGTTCACCGGAAGTAATCGCCCCGCGCACCACAGGAGTCGTTCCGAGTTGCACTTTATTCACCGTCGGTACGCCGTGGCTTTCCAGCACCTGCAAAATGATATTGCCGAGTAGCGCACCTTCGGTATCGATTTTTGAACCGACTTTAACGGGGGAAGCCGCCTGTAGCGGCAGGCTCACGGCTGCCAACATAACCAGTGAACCTGCCCAGAGCTTTAAGAGTGGCATGATGCTTTCCTCATTCTTTTACTGTTGTTTTCAGCGAATTAAGAGAAAAGCATAGTTGATAATGGCGGGGTTAGCTTGAGCGGAAGGATTCAGTTGCAGAATCAGATAAATACTTAAGAGGCATATTCGGTCCGGCGTTTCCTGCCGGATGCGGCGCGAGCGCCTTATCCGGCCTACAAAGGGCGCAAACGTCGCGCCCTTACTAAAGCATTACAGCAACTCAAACTCGCCTTTCTTAACGCGTGCGGAATCAGTGCCGATAAATACATTGAACTTGCCAGGCTCGGCGTCATATTTCATCTGTTGATTCCAGAACTTCAGCGCCTCAATATCGATCGGGAAGCTGACAGTCTGAGTTTCGCCCGGTTTCAGGGTGATTTTCTCAAAGCCTTTCAGCTGTTTCACAGGGCGACTCATGGAAGCCGTCACATCCTGCAAGTACATCTGCACTACCGTGGCCCCCTCGCGCTTACCGGTGTTCGTCACCTGCACGCTGGCAGTCACTTTGCCGTCACGCTTCATGGTCGGCGCAGAAAGTTTCACATCAGAGACGGTGAAAGTGGTGTAGCTCAGCCCATAGCCGAACGGATACAACGCCCCGTTAGCTTCATCAAAATAACGCGAAGTGTATTTGTTCGGCTTGTCGGCATTATACGGGCGACCGGTATTCAGATGGCTGTAGTACACCGGGATCTGCCCGACAGAACGCGGGAAGGACATTGGCAGCTTGCCAGACGGGTTGTAATCGCCAAACAATACATCGGCAATTGCATTACCGCCTTCAGTCCCCGCAAACCAGGTTTCCAGAATCGCATCAGCCTGCTGATCTTCTTTCACCAGCGCCAGCGGACGCCCGTTCATCAGCACCAGCACCAGCGGTTTACCGGTGGCTTTCAGCGCCGCAATCAAGTCACGTTGGCTTTGCGGAATAGTGATATCGGTCCGGCTGGAGGCTTCGTGCGCCATCCCCTGTGCTTCACCGACTACAGCCACCACCACATCAGATTGTTTCGCCGTCTGCACCGCTTCATCAATCATCTCTTGCGGCGAGCGCGGATCGACTTTGACCGCTTCTTCATACTGATTCAGGAAATCGATAATGCCTTTGTCACTGGTAACGTTCGCCCCTTTGGCATACAGCACTTTACCGTTTTCACCGACGGCATTTTTGATCCCGGTCAGTACGGTCACGGATTGATCGGCAACACCGGCTGCGGACCAGCTGCCCATCACGTCACGTTTACTGTCCGCCAGTGGCCCAACCACCGCAATGGTGGCCGATTTTTTCAGCGGTAACGTTTCGAGACGGTTTTTCAGCAACACCAGGCTTTCGCGCGCCACTTCACGCGCTTCTTTACGGTGCAGGCGGCTTTCGGCATTGGTATCCACCGGGTCAGACTCTTTCGGCCCCAAATGGCTGTATGGGTCGTTAAACAATCCCATATCATATTTAACGTTCAGTACATGGCGGGCAGCATCGTCCAGCTCTTCCATCGTCACTTTGCCGGATTTGATCAACCCAGGCAGATACTTCGAGTAATACTCGTCGCTCATACTCATGTTGATTCCGGATTTCAGCGCCACGCGCACCGCATCTTCCGGGTCTGCCGCCGTGCCATGTTTAATCAGCTCTTTGATTGCACCGTGATCGGAAACGGTGATGCCTTTAAAGCCCCACTGGTCGCGCAGAACATCTTTCAGCAGCCAAGAATCGGAGGTGGCTGGCGTGCCGTTCAGCGAGTTCAGCGCCACCATCACCGCGCCGCTGCCTGCGTCCAGCCCCGCTTTGTACGGCGGCATATAATCATTAAACAGGCGCTGCGGACTCATATCGACGGTGTTGTACTCTTTACCGCCTTCTACCGCGCCGTATGCGGCAAAGTGTTTGACGCTGGTCATCACCGAGTAGCGATCTGCCGGGCTTTTACCCTGCATCGCTTCCACCATGGTTTTACCCATTGTTGAGGTGAGATACGTATCTTCGCCAAAACCTTCGGAAGCACGTCCCCAGCGCGGATCGCGCGAGACATCGACCATCGGTGCCCAGGTCATATTCAGGCCATCATCTGCCGCTTCATAAGCAGAGACACGTCCGACCGTTTTCACTGCATCGAGGTTAAAAGACGAGGCCAGACCGAGGCTAATCGGGAACACCGTGCGCTGACCGTGCAGCACGTCGTAAGCAAAGAAAAGAGGAATTTTCAGGCGGCTTAATTCCATCACCTGATCCTGCATGGCGCGGATATCCTGACGGGTTACGGTGTTGAAAATCGCCCCAACCTGACCGTCTTTGATCATCTCGCGGATCGCCTCTTTCGGGTTATCCGGGCCGACGCTGATTAAGCGCAGCTGACCAATTTTCTCATCAACTGTCATTTTCTTAAGCAGTTCGGTGACGAACGCATCCCGCGCTTCGGGCGTTAATGGATGGTTGCCGAATAAATCATCCGCCAGTGCTGGCTGCAGGGCCAGACTCACCGCGATTCCTACTGAACATAGCCATTTCATATGGATTTTTCTTCCTCTGTTGCCCGACGAGGCAGCGAAAATGGTGCAAAAACCGTAGTTTGCCATAAGCATGATGGAGAGAGAAAAAGAATGCTCAGTTTATTGTCTGAATTTTCAAAATATTCACTCGCTGAATTGTCATACAAGGCGCTATTCTAGTTTGTGATATTTTTTCGCCACCACAAGGAGTGGAAAATGTCTTCCATGACAACAACTGATAATAAAGCCTTTTTGAATGAACTTGCCCGTCTGGTCGGTCATTCACACCTGCTCACCGATCCCGCAAAAACGGCCCGCTATCGCAAGGGCTTCCGTTCTGGTCAGGGCGACGCGCTGGCTGTCGTTTTCCCTGGCTCACTACTGGAATTGTGGCGGGTGCTGAAAGCCTGCGTCACCGCCGACAAAATTATTCTGATGCAGGCTGCCAATACAGGCCTGACCGAAGGATCGACGCCAAACGGTAACGACTATGATCGCGATATCGTGATCATCAGCACCCTGCGTCTCGACAAGCTGCACGTTCTCGGCAAGGGCGAACAGGTGCTGGCCTATCCGGGCACCACGCTCTATTCGCTGGAAAAAGCCCTCAAACCGCTGGGACGCGAACCGCACTCAGTGATTGGATCATCGTGTATAGGCGCATCGGTCATCGGTGGTATTTGTAACAACTCCGGCGGCTCGCTGGTGCAACGTGGCCCGGCGTATACCGAAATGTCGTTATTCGCGCGTATAAATGAAGACGGCAAACTGACGCTGGTGAACCATCTGGGGATTGATCTGGGCGAAACGCCGGAGCAGATCCTTAGCAAGCTGGATGATGATCGCATCAAAGATGACGATGTGCGTCACGATGGTCGTCACGCCCACGATTATGACTATGTCCACCGCGTTCGTGATATTGAAGCCGACACGCCCGCACGTTATAACGCCGATCCGGATCGGTTATTTGAATCTTCTGGTTGCGCCGGGAAGCTGGCCGTCTTTGCAGTACGTCTTGATACCTTCGAGGCGGAAAAAAATCAGCAGGTGTTTTATATTGGCACCAACCAGCCGGAAGTGCTGACCGAAATCCGCCGTCATATTCTGGCTAACTTCGAAAATCTGCCGGTTGCCGGGGAATATATGCACCGGGATATCTACGATATTGCGGAAAAATACGGCAAAGACACCTTCCTGATGATTGATAAGTTAGGCACCGACAAGATGCCGTTCTTCTTTAATCTCAAGGGACGCACCGATGCGATGCTGGAGAAAGTGAAATTCTTCCGTCCGCATTTTACTGACCGTGCGATGCAAAAATTCGGTCACCTGTTCCCCAGCCATTTACCGCCGCGCATGAAAAACTGGCGCGATAAATACGAGCATCATCTGCTGTTAAAAATGGCGGGCGATGGCGTCGGTGAAGCCAAATCGTGGCTGGTAGATTATTTCAAACAGGCCGAAGGCGATTTCTTTGTCTGTACGCCGGAGGAAGGCAGCAAAGCGTTTTTACACCGTTTCGCCGCTGCGGGCGCAGCAATTCGTTATCAGGCGGTGCATTCCGATGAAGTCGAAGACATTCTGGCGTTGGATATCGCTCTGCGGCGTAACGACACCGAGTGGTATGAGCATTTACCGCCGGAGATCGACAGCCAGCTGGTGCACAAGCTCTATTACGGCCATTTTATGTGCTATGTCTTCCATCAGGATTACATAGTGAAAAAAGGCGTGGATGTGCATGCGTTAAAAGAACAGATGCTGGAACTGCTACAGCAGCGCGGCGCGCAGTACCCTGCCGAGCATAACGTCGGTCATTTGTATAAAGCACCGGAGACGTTGCAGAAGTTCTATCGCGAGAACGATCCGACCAACAGCATGAATCCGGGGATCGGTAAAACCAGTAAACGGAAAAACTGGCAGGAAGTGGAGTAAAAATTACGGATGGCAGAGTATCGCCATCCGAATTCACTTAATCGTTCTGTGCCGTCTGCCCCGCCGCCATTTGGGCGGCTTTTTGTTTTTTATAGCTCAACGCTGCTGCCGGCACAGGCATCACTTTACCGGTTTCAATCCAGGTACGCAGGCGGCTGGCATCGGCAAAATGGGTATATTTGCCAAACGCGTCCATCACTACCAGCGCCACCGGTTTATTATTGATAACCGTACGCATCACCAGACAATGGCCCGCCGCATTGGTAAAGCCGGTTTTGGTTAACTGAATATTCCAGTTATCGCGATACACCAGATGATTAGTATTGCGGAACGGCAGCGTATACGTCGGGTTAGAGAAGGTTGCCATATCTTCCCGGGTAGTACTTAACTGCCCGATCAACGGATATTGTTTGCTGGCAATGAGCAGTTTGGTTAAGTCACGGGCAGTTGAAACGTTATGCACCGACAATCCGGTAGGTTCAACAAAGCGCGTGTTGTTCATTCCGAGCGATTTCGCTTTCGCATTCATTGCCTTAATAAAGGCTTTGTAACCACCGGGATAATGGTGCGCAAGGCTTGCCGCCGCGCGGTTTTCTGAAGACATCAGCGCCAGCAACAGCATATCTTTACGGCTGATTTCGCTATTCAGTCGTACGCGCGAATAGACCCCTTTCATCTCCGGCGTCTGGCTGATATCCACTTTTAGTTTTTCATCCAGCGGCAGTCGTGCATCCAGCACAACCATCGCGGTCATTAATTTGCTGATAGACGCAATCGGACGCACCAGATCCGGGTGGTTCGAATAGATCACTTTGTTGGTATTCAGATCAACAATCATCGCGCTACCGGAGGCAATTTCCGGTTGTGAAGCGGTGGTAGCGGCTGCCGTTTTCGCAACGGCCTGCGGTGCCAAAGGCACAGCCAGCATCAGGGCCAGGCTAAATAAAGAAACTCGAAATTTCGGCATGATGAGCATTCAGATAGTGGTTCACGCGCACGGGTTGCGCACCGCCGGAGTAAGGATTTACTGAGGCTAGCGACGCCATCATAACGAGCAAAAAGTGCGATCGTCAAAGGAGAATCGTGAGGAAATGCTGCATTGCTGACATTTACGCCAGCAATGCAACGTCAAAGAACTTTCTAGAACAAACGATAATCGTAGCCCCATAGTATAACGGTTAGGGCGAGCAGCACTTCCAGTACCAGCACGCCAATCGCCAGCGTCGAACTAGAGAAGCTAAGGCCTTCCTCTTTGTTGATATTCAGGAAGCTCGGAATACCAAGGTAAAGCAGGTAGCCGGTGTAAAACAGCGCCACCGTGCCGACCAGCGCACACAACCAGACCAGCGGATAAAGCGCCACCAGACCGCTTAAAAACAGCGGAGTTGCAACGTAGCCCGCGAAGACCATGCAGTGCGCAAGTGACGGACGCTGCGGATAATTACGCGCCATCCACCAGATGACCCGCCCCATTACCGCAACCCCAGCCAGCATAACGCCATAAAACAGGACAGCCAGCGCCAGTCCGGTAAACCAGGATAACTTCAGGATAGTGCCATCGCCAAAATTCCAGCCAATCTGTGTAGTGCCAATGAAGGCGCAAATCACCGGAATCGCCGCCATCAGCAAAACGTGGTGGGTGTAATGGTGAGAAATCGTTTCGTTTTCGCGATTAATCACCTGCATTTCACGATCGGGATGGGAAAACAGTCCCCAGACATGGCTCATACCGCCCCCTTGTTGTGAGTTCATGAACCTGACAGTTCAAGTATAAGTCAGCTTGTGATTATTTTTTGTTCGCTCATGTAATTTGCACCGTCTGATGTACGTCCTTTTTCAGCGTGAATGATTTCCAGGGTGTATGCTTACAGGCAACCAAAGGGAGACAGACTGGCCTATGGATCTCAATACACTCATCTCACAATATGGTTATGCCGCGCTGGTGATCGGTAGCCTGGCGGAAGGTGAAACCGTGACTTTGCTGGGAGGCGTTGCGGCGCATCAGGGGCTATTAAAGTTCCCGCTGGTGGTACTTTCTGTGGCGCTTGGCGGCATGATTGGCGACCAGGTGCTTTATCTGTGCGGGCGGCGGTTTGGCGGCAAGCTGTTACGCCGTTTCTCGAAACATCAGGATAAAATTGAGCGGGCGCAGAAACTTATCCAACGCCATCCGTATCTGTTTGTCATTGGTACGCGCTTTATGTATGGCTTTCGGGTGATTGGCCCGACGCTGATTGGTGCCAGCCAGCTGCCGCCGAAAATCTTTCTGCCGCTTAATATTCTCGGCGCATTTGCCTGGGCGTTGATTTTTACCACTATCGGTTACGCTGGTGGTCAGGTGATTGCGCCGTGGTTGCACAATCTCGATCAGCATTTGAAGCACTGGGTCTGGTTGATTCTGGTCGTGGTTCTGGTGGTAGGCGTGCGCTGGTGGCTGAAACGACGCGGGAAGAAAAAGCCGGATAATCAGGCGTAAAACCATTGCCCTGGATAAGGCGTTCGCGCCGCATCCGACATCCGGTGCACCATGCCTGATGCGGCGCTTGTGCGTCTTATCATGCCTACCAAAATTTTACCCATTGAAATATCCACACACCTCACTGCGCTATTCTGGGTTGAACTGCGGATTCGCCAACATAAAGCCGCCATCCACTATCAACGACTGCCCGGTGGTGTAATTTGCGCCCTCCGAACAAAGCCACGCCACCAGGCTGGCAATCTCATACGTTGCGCCAAAACGCCGCAGAGGAATCGAAGGCTCCGCGTCGGGCTTCACGTCGCTATCATCCATGCCGTTCATTGGCGTAGCGATCGCCCCAGGTGCGACTGCGTTCACCAAAATCTTATGCCTGACCAACTCCAGCGCCATTGCTTTGGTTAACCCGCCGAGCGCATGTTTAGCGGCTGTGTAGGCGCTGGCATCCGGCAGCGGCGTATGTTCATGTACCGACGTAATGTTGATGATGCGACCACCCTGCCCTTGTTTCACCATCTGGCGGGCCGCAATTTGTGAGCATAAAAATGCACCATCGACATCAACGGTAAAAATCTTGCGCCACTCATCGAAAGCCATATCAAGAAACGGCGCTTTGGTCATTGCGCCCGCATTATTCACCAGCACATCAATACGCCCCAGCCGTTGAATGAGTTTCTCCAGCGCCTGTGCACCTTCTGGCAGTTTACCGAGATCCAGCTGCACAATCTCCGCACGTACGCCGTGGCTAACTACCTCACGCGCGGTATCTTTTGCCCCTTCTTCATCTGAGTGCCAGGTAATGCCAATATCAAACCCCTGCTGCGCCAGTAATAACGCGCACTCTTTGCCGATCCCCGAATCGGAGGCGGTAATAATCGCAACCTGTGCCATCGAGTTCTCCACTTAACGCTGAATAAACGTTAAGTATAGAAGGCGCATATCATCAGCGTTTGTAACCCCCGCCCAACGCACCAGTGAGTTGAATGGAAGCATCCAGCCACTGCCCTTGCAATAACAGGCCATTGGCCCGCTCACGCAGCGCGGGGATTCTGGCTTCGCTGACGCGGGAACCAGCAATGATGCCCGCGTTAAAGCGCGCCTGCGCAAGACCTACCACACGCAAGGCATCGCGCTCAATTTGCGCCTGATGCTGGTTTTTCTCCGCAAGTGTCTGAACCTGACTGGCTGCCCGCGCCACGTCATTCACCGCTTCAACCACCGCTTTGTTGTAGCTGGCGATAGACAAGTTGCTTTCGGCTTTTGCGATATCGAGATTGGCGTTAAGACGACCACTATCGAAAATGGGTAGCGTCAGGCCTGCCGTAACGCCCATTTGCTGCGCGGAATGACGGAACAGATCGCTTAAGTGCAACGCATCCTGTTGCAGGAAGGCCATCAGGTTGATGTCAGGATAAAATGCCGCTTTTGCCGCATCAATGGTGCTTAGCGATGACTCAACGTACCAGTGCGCCGCCTGCAAATCTGCCCGCCGGGCCAGTAAGGAGTACCCCAGTTCATCAGGAAGCTGGCTTGCCACTTTCGGCAACGCGACCGGTTTAAGCTTCAATGACTTTGTCTGGTTATTTGTAAGTGCGCTTAACCGTGCCTCAATAATTTTCATTTTCCCCGCGACATCGTTGAGCTGCTGCCGGGTTTTGCTGGCATTAATATCGGTTTCCACACCTTCAACTGAAGAAGTAATCCCGTTCTGATATAGCTGGCGATCGGTCGCGATAATGGTGTTCTGCTCTTTTTCTATTTGCTGCAAGACCGTGTTTAACGCCGCCTGGGTTTGCCACTCCCAGTACAGGCGGGCTACGCTGCCAGCCAGCAATTGGCGGGTTTGCTCGCGTTCCGCCGCCCGTGCTTTAACCGTACCCAGGCGGGCAGTAACCTCCGCCCGATTCTTTCCCCAGATATCGAGATGCCAGCCCGCCGTTAAGCCAAAAGTTCCGTTGGTGTACCACGGACCGGTCGTACCTGCGGCCGGATCGTTCAGAGCAAACGGCCCCATTAAGCCTTCTGCCGACATTTTTTGCCGCTCCATATCCGCAGAAAAGTCGATCTGCGGACCATCCTGAGTAGCAATTGCCTTCGCCTGGGCTTCAGCTAGCTGAATGCGCTGTTCAGCCACCTGCATATCCGGTGCGTTCTGTAGTGCATTGTTAATTAAGGAAGTGAGTTGATTATCGTGATACTCCAGCCACCATTGGCTGTCTGGCCAACCATTTTTCAGCGCCGTGGGTAATGCGGTGTCAACTTGTGCAGCGGGCGTTTGCTGGCTTAATGCCTGGCGGGTTTCATGCATAGGCGCACACCCGGCCAGCATCAGTAACAGCGGAAAACAGGCGATGGCGGGATAAAAGGAATCACGATTCATGGGGGAATAATCAGGTAAGAAAAGGTGCGCGGAGATTACCGTGTGTTGCGATATATTTTTTAGTTTCGCGTGGCAATACATCAGTAGCAATAAAACGACATATCCAGAAAAATATACACTAAGTGAATGATATCTTCCGATTTATCTTAATCGTTTATGGATAACGGCAAAGGGCTTCGTTTTTTCCTATACTTATTCAGCACTCACAAATAAAGGAACGCCAATGAAAATTATACTCTGGGCTGTATTGATTATTTTCCTGATTGGGCTACTGGTGGTGACTGGCGTATTTAAGATGATATTTTAAAATTAATTAATGTCATCATGTCCGAAAATAACGAGAATATTTCAGTCTCTCATCCTGTTGCGCTCCTGTCATGTGCATTGCTTCATATAATCACTGGCGCAAGGAGCGCGCAGGGGGCGGCCAATCGCCGCCGCCCCCTGCACCCCCGGGCTCTGGCGAACAAAATCGCCGCTGCGCGGTGCCCTCGGCTTATCCCTTACGGCTACCGGGTCGGGCGCGAGGTAACATCCCTGTAAAACGCGCCCTCAGCCCACATCCATGTGGGCTGCCCCGGCCTTCAGGGAACGCCTCGGCAATTTTGACGCCACCAAACAACCGTGCGGCCTATTGATAAAGAGCTAACACATTGTCAAAAAACATCACTATGGTTTTTTAGAGTTTCTCGATATCAATTGCCTGAATAGCCCTTGCAATATCAGGGGAATTATTCAACACCCGAACATGCTGAAATAATCCCGTTGCTTCATCGTATTCTTTACGCAAATAACTCAACCACTGTTTAATCCGCGCAACGTGATATAACCCGGTATCGCCCTGCTTTTCCAGACGGGTATATTTTTGCAGCAAAGCAACCACCTCCGGCCACGGCATTCGCGGTTCGTTATATTTTACTACCCGGCTCAGGTTGGGAATATTGAGCGCCCCGCGACCAATCATCACTGCGTCGCAGCCGCTGATCGCCATGCATTGTTGCGCACTCTGCCAGTCCCAGATTTCACCGTTGGCAATCACCGGAATATTCAGCCGCTGGCGAATCTCGCCAATCGCCTGCCAGTCAATATGCTCCGCGCGGTAACCCTGCTCTTTTGTCCGCCCATGCACCACCAGCTCCGTAGCGCCAGCCTGTTGAACCGCATCGGCGATTTCAAATTTCTTCTCACCGCTGTCCCAGCCCAGACGCACTTTTACGCTGACGGGCAAATGCGCTGGTACAGCTTCACGCATCGCTTTTGCACCCTGGTAGATGAGTTCAGGATCTTTGAGTAACGTCGCCCCGCCGCCGCTGCCGTTAACCGTTTTCGACGGGCAGCCGCAATTGAGATCCACGCCCCAGGAACCTAATTCCACCGCACGGGCGGCGTTCTCTGCCAGCCATTGTGGGAACTGACCTAACAACTGAACGCGCACCAGCGTACCGGATGGTGTCCGGCTGGCGTTTTGTAGCTCAGGGCAAATGCGATGAAAGACTTTTACCGGCAGCAGTTGATCCACCACGCGGACAAACTCGGTGATGCACAGATCGTAGTCGTTAACTTCGGTCAGCAATTCACGCACCAGAGAGTCAAGCACTCCCTCCATCGGTGCCAGTAACACACGCATATCATCACCCGCAAAATAATGAGGCGCTATGTTAGCGCCTATGGTCAGCGGATTAAAGGTCTACAAAGAGGGATTGCTGCAAACTGCAATCCCTCTCTATGCTTGATGTATGCCTGAGTTCGTTGCGCATTGCGTAATGCCGGGGAGCGAAAAAATAAGCGCTGATTTCTTAATGTGATCGGTAGCACGTTTTACGAATTAATTGTATGATGAATCCATCTCATCTGGGGTGTTGATTATGAGTAAGACACTGAACATTATCTGGCAATATTTACGCGCTTTCGTCCTGATTTATGCCTGCCTGTATGCAGGCATTTTCATTGCTTCCCTGCTACCGGTAACCATTCCGGGCAGCATCATCGGGATGCTGATCCTGTTTGTCCTGCTGGCCTTGCAAATTCTTCCGGCAAAATGGGTCAATCCGGGGTGCTACGTACTGATTCGCTATATGGCGCTATTGTTTGTGCCGATTGGCGTAGGCGTCATGCAATATTTTGATTTGCTCCGCGCACAGTTTGGCCCGGTAGTGGTTTCCTGTGCAATCAGTACGCTGGTGGTTTTTCTGGTGGTGAGCTGGAGTTCACAACTGGTACACGGTGAACGTAAAGTCGTAGGTCAGAAAGGATCAGAAGAATGATGGCGAATATCTGGTGGTCATTACCGCTGACGTTGATTGTCTTTTTTGCCGCCCGCAAACTGGCGGCACGGTATAAGTTTCCCCTGCTTAACCCGTTGCTGGTAGCAATGGTGGTGATCATTCCTTTTTTAATGCTGACCGGCATCTCTTACGACAGCTACTTTAAAGGTAGCGAAGTGCTAAACGATCTGCTGCAACCGGCGGTCGTCGCGCTGGCCTATCCTTTATATGAGCAGCTACACCAGATCCGCGCGCGCTGGAAATCGATCATCACCATCTGTTTTATCGGCAGCGTGGTTGCGATGGTGACGGGGACTTCCGTGGCATTGTTGATGGGCGCTTCACCGGAAATCGCCGCGTCAATCCTGCCGAAATCAGTCACCACGCCTATTGCAATGGCGGTTGGCGGCAGTATTGGCGGTATTCCGGCAATCAGCGCAGTTTGCGTGATTTTCGTCGGCATCCTCGGCGCGGTATTTGGCCATACATTGCTTAATGCGATGCGTATTCGTACCAAAGCTGCGCGCGGTCTGGCAATGGGGACTGCCTCGCACGCCCTCGGTACGGCGCGCTGCGCCGAGCTGGATTATCAGGAAGGTGCATTTAGTTCGCTAGCGCTGGTGTTATGCGGGATAATTACTTCGCTGATCGCACCGTTCCTTTTCCCGATTATTCTGGCAGTAATGGGCTAAAATTTGCGATGCGTCGCGCATTTTTGATGTAAGTTTCACGCGTTGCATAATTAATGAGATTCAGATCACATATAAAGCCTTAACGGGTTCGTAAACTGTTATCCCATTACATGATTATGAGGCAACGCCATGCATCCACGTTTTCAAACCGCTTTTGCCCAACTTGCGGATAACTTGCAATCTGCACTGGAACCTATTCTGGCAGACAAGTACTTCCCCGCTTTGTTGACCGGGGAGCAAGTCTCATCGCTGAAGAGCGCAACGGGGCTGGACGAAGACGCGCTGGCATTCGCACTACTTCCGCTGGCGGCGGCCTGTGCGCGTACGCCATTGTCGAATTTTAATGTTGGCGCAATTGCGCGCGGTGTGAGCGGAACCTGGTATTTCGGTGCCAATATGGAATTTATTGGTGCGACAATGCAGCAAACCGTTCATGCCGAACAAAGCGCGATCAGCCACGCCTGGTTGAGTGGTGAAAAAGCGCTTGCAGCCATCACCGTTAACTACACGCCTTGTGGTCACTGCCGTCAGTTTATGAATGAACTGAACAGCGGTCTGGATCTGCGTATTCATCTGCCGGGCCGCGAGGCACACGCGCTGCGTGACTATCTGCCGGATGCCTTTGGGCCGAAAGATCTGGAGATTAAAACGCTGCTGATGGACGAGCAGGATCACGGCTATGCGCTGACTGGTGATGCGCTTTCTCAGGCGGCGATTGCAGCGGCAAACCGTTCGCACATGCCTTACAGTAAGTCGCCAAGCGGTGTCGCGCTGGAATGTAAAGACGGTCGTATTTTCAGCGGCAGCTACGCTGAAAACGCCGCATTCAACCCGACTCTGCCACCGTTGCAGGGAGCGTTAATTCTATTGAATCTCAAGGGTTATGATTACCCGGATATCCAGCGCGCGGTTCTGGCAGAAAACGCCGATGCGCCGTTGATTCAGTGGGATGCCACCTCCGCAACGCTGAAAGCTCTCGGCTGTCACAGTATCGACCGAGTGCTTCTCGCTTAAGCCTGGTGCCGGATGCGGCGTGAACGCCTTGTCCGGCTTGCCAGCCCTCTCCTGGTGTCGAAATTCCCGGCAAACAGTTTGCCGTTTCTTGCGCAAAACCAGCGGGTAAAGTAGCCTGATGGAAATTTTCCTTAGATCGAGTCTCCTGCATGTTAAAGCGCGTGTTCCTCAGCCTGTTAGTCCTGATCGGCTTGCTGCTGTTGACTGTGCTCGGCCTCGATCGCTGGATGAGCTGGAAAACCGCGCCTTATATCTACGACGAATTGCAGGATCTCCCCTACCGCCAGGTCGGTGTGGTGCTCGGAACAGCAAAATATTATCGTACTGGCGTAATTAATCAGTATTATCGCTACCGCATTCAAGGAGCGATTAATGCCTATAACAGCGGTAAGGTAAATTATCTATTACTGAGCGGCGATAACGCATTGCAAAGTTATAATGAGCCGATGACTATGCGCAAAGATTTAATCGCTGCTGGTGTCGACCCATCAGATATTGTTCTCGATTACGCAGGCTTTCGTACGCTGGATTCCATCGTGCGTACACGCAAAGTTTTCGATACTAATGATTTCATTATTATCACCCAACGTTTCCACTGTGAGCGGGCATTATTTATTGCGCTGCATATGGGGATTCAGGCTCAGTGTTATGCCGTACCGTCACCGAAAGATATGCTGTCAGTACGTATTCGCGAATTTGCCGCCCGTTTCGGTGCGCTGGCTGACCTTTATATTTTTAAACGTGAACCGCGTTTTTTAGGGCCGCTGGTCCCTATTCCGGCTATGCACCAGGTGCCGGAAGATGCGCAGGGGTATCCCGCCGTCACACCCGAACAGTTACTTGAATTACAAAAGAAACAAGGAAAGTAGTTATGGATGTACAGCAGTTTTTTGTCGTTGCCGTTTTTTTCCTTATTCCGATATTTTGTTTCCGCGAAGCATGGAAAGGCTGGCGCGCAGGCGCGATTGATAAACGGGTTAAAAATGCACCGGAACCGGTGTATGTCTGGCGAGCAAAAAATCCCGGACTCTTTTTCGCTTATATGGTGGCATATATCGGCTTCGGAATTTTATCTATCGGCATGATTGTTTATCTTATTTTCTATCGTTAATATTTTCTCTTTTCTGTTAATTATTGAGAATAATTATTACTTCACTCAATAAGCTGCGGATATAACATTCTGAACCGCAGCTATTTGTGAATCCTTTCACAGTATAAATTTCCCCACGCGCATAGCCTTAATATCAGCACGCAATATTTATACTCTAAATAATTCGAGTTGCAGGAAGGCGACAAGTGAGTGAGTCCCCAGGAGCTTACATAAGTAAGTGACTGGGGTGAGCGAACGCAGACGCAGCACATGCAACTTGAAGTATGACGAGTATATTTAGCGTTCGCCTTAATTACTCATAGCATTAAGGAAGATCACATGCCGCAACAAAATTATCTGGATGAACTCACTCCGGCTTTTACGCCTTTACTGGCGATTAAAGAAGCCTCTCGCTGTTTATTATGTCATGACGCTCCCTGTAGTCAGGCTTGCCCGGCACAGACCGATCCGGGGAAATTTATTCGCTCAATCTACTTTCGTAATTTTAAAGGCGCTGCCGAGACAATTCGCGAAAATAATGCCCTCGGTGCCGTTTGTGCCAGAGTGTGCCCGACGGAGAAATTATGTCAAAGCGGTTGTACCCGTGCCGGTGTTGATACTCCCATTGATATCGGTCGCTTACAGCGTTTTGTTACTGATTTTGAACAACAAACCGGGATGGAAATTTATCAGCCCGGTACTAAAACGCTCGGCAAAGTCGCGATTATTGGCGCAGGTCCTGCCGGATTGCAGGCCAGTGTAACACTGACAAACCAGGGTTATGACGTCACGATTTATGAGAAAGAAGCGCACCCCGGTGGCTGGTTGCGTAACGGTATTCCGCAATTCCGGTTACCGCAATCAGTGCTGGATGCAGAGATCGCCCGTATTGAAAAAATGGGCGTGACCATTAAGTGCAACAACGAAGTCGGTAACACACTCACCCTGGAGCAACTGAAAGCAGAAAACCGCGCGGTACTGGTCACCGTGGGGTTATCGAGCGGTTCCGGGTTATCGCTGTTTGAGCATAGCGACGTTGAGATTGCCGTCGACTTCCTGCAACGTGCACGACAGGCGCAAGGCGATATCAGCATTCCACAAAGCGCATTAATTATCGGCGGCGGTGATGTTGCGATGGACGTAGCCAGCACGCTGAAAGTTCTCGGCTGTCAGGCGGTAACCTGCGTAGCGCGTGAAGAGTTAGATGAGTTTCCGGCAAGCGAAAAAGAGTTTGCCAGCGCCCGGGAGCTGGGCGTTTCGATCATCGATGGATTCACGCCAGTAGCCGTGGAAGGCAATAAAGTCACGTTTAAGCATGTACGGTTACCGGGCGAACTGACGATGGCGGCAGATAAAATTATTCTCGCCGTCGGTCAGCATGCCAGACTGGATGCCTTTGCGGAGTTAGAGCCGCAGCGTAACACCATCAAAACACAAAATTATCAGACCCGCGATCCGCAAGTCTTTGCTGCTGGCGATATTGTTGAGGGTGACAAAACCGTGGTCTATGCCGTGAAAACCGGGAAAGAAGCCGCCGAGGCGATTCATCACTATTTAGAGGGAGCTTGCTCATGTTAACGAAAGATCTTTCGATTACTTTTTGCGGCGTGAAGTTTCCCAACCCGTTCTGCCTCTCTTCTTCGCCTGTAGGCAACTGCTATGAGATGTGTGCCAAAGCCTACGACACAGGTTGGGGCGGCGTGGTGTTTAAAACGATCGGCTTTTTTATCGCCAACGAAGTCTCGCCGCGTTTTGATCATCTGGTGAAAGAAGATACCGGTTTTATCGGCTTCAAAAATATGGAGCAGATTGCTGAACATCCGTTGGAAGAGAATCTGGCCGCCCTGCGTCAGCTGAAGGAAGATTACCCGGACAAAGTATTGATCGCTTCGATCATGGGGGAAAATGAGCAGCAATGGGAGGAGCTGGCGCGCCTGGTGCAAGAAGCTGGCGCGGATATGATCGAGTGTAACTTCTCCTGTCCGCAAATGACTTCTCATGCGATGGGTAGCGATGTCGGGCAAAGCCCGGAGCTGGTAGAAAAATATTGTCGGGCAGTGAAACGGGGTTCCACGCTGCCAATGCTGGCGAAGATGACGCCGAATATCGGTGATATGTGCGAAGTGGCGCTGGCGGCGAAGCGCGGCGGCGCAGATGGCATTGCGGCGATTAACACCGTTAAATCCATCACCAATATCGATCTTAATCAGAAAATCGGTATGCCGATCGTTAACGGAAAATCGAGTATTTCCGGATATTCCGGTAAAGCGGTAAAACCGATCGCCCTGCGCTTCATTCAGCAGATGCGCACCCATCCAGAACTGCGCGATTTCCCAATCAGCGGTATCGGCGGCATTGAAACCTGGGAGGATGCGGCTGAGTTTTTATTGCTCGGCGCAGCAACGTTACAGGTGACCACCGGCATCATGCAGTACGGGTATCGGATAGTGGAAGATATGGCAAGCGGGTTGTCGCATTATCTCGCCGATCAGGGATTTGATTCGCTGCAGGAGATGGTAGGTCTGGCGAATAACAATATTGTCCCGGCGGAAGATTTAGACCGCAGTTATATTGTCTATCCCCGTATCAATCTTGATAAATGTGTTGGCTGTGGACGCTGTTATATTTCCTGTTACGACGGCGGTCACCAGGCGATGGAATGGAGCGAGAAAACCCGCACACCGCATTGTAATACCGAGAAATGTGTGGGTTGTCTGCTTTGTGGTCACGTCTGCCCGGTGGGTTGTATTGAGCTCGGGGAAGTGAAGTTTAAGAAAGGCGAGAAAGAACACCCGGTAACGTTGTAAAACCAGAGACGCATCCGGCATTTGGCACCGATTGCCGGATGCAGCGCATCCGGCAATATCCACAATCACATCACTTCTTACGCGCGTATTTCAGTGAATCCAGCGCTACGGCGAAGATAATAATCGCCCCTTTGATGATGTACTGCCAGTATGGGTTTACGCCGATATACGTCAGGCCATAGTTGATGACGGTAAAAATAATTACCCCGGTCACCACGCCAATCACCGTCCCCACACCGCCGCTGAACGATACACCGCCTACCACGCACGCCGCGATAGCATCCAGCTCATACATAAAGCCGAGGTTGTTGGTGGCAGAGCCGATACGTCCGGCTTCTAACATCCCGCCAAAGGCATAGAACACGCCAGACAACGCGTAGATCATCAGCAGGTTCAGGCCGACGTTGACACCAGATACTTTTGCCGCTTCCGGGTTACCGCCAATGGCAAAAATGTTCTTACCGAAGCGGGTTTTGTTCCACAACACCCAGACGAACGCCACCGCAATCAACGCGTAGAAGGTGATGTAAGAGAGACGGAAACTCCCCAGCGCGACAAAGCCCTGAGCAAAGGTAGAAAAGCCACTGTCAAAACCAGAAATTGGCGACGCCCCGACAAAGTCGTAATAGAGCGAGTTGATTCCATAGACGATGATCATCGTGCCGAGCGTGGTAATGAACGGCGTCACGTTGAGATAAGCGATAATCAGACCGTTGATCAAACCGATCACCGCACCAATGGCACAGACAATCAGAATAACCAGCGCAATCGGCATCGTCGCCATTTCCGGGAACACTTTGTTGGCGTTATCCATGGACTGCAATAATGTCGCAGCCACCACTGCCGCCAGCCCTACCTGACGACCAGCAGAAAGATCGGTCCCCTGGGTGACAATTAACCCTGCCACACCGAGCGCGATAATAATACGCACCGATGACTGGGTGAGAATATTACTTAAGTTCAACAGACTTAAAAATGTTGGGTCCTGGAAAATAATAATCGCCAGCAAAACTAAAAGAACGACGTAAATACCGCCCTCTTTCAGGTAAGTAAGAAAACTTTTCTTATTTAACGCACTCATGGGAAGCCCCTAATCTTAAAGGTGCAAAGACGCAAGACGCAGAATTTCGTTTTGCGTTGTTGTTTTTGTATCGACAATTCCGGAAACGAGACCATTGCTCATGACCAGAATACGGTCTGTTATCCCTAACAACTCAGGCATTTCAGAGGAGATAATAATAATCCCCTTGCCTTTCTTCGCCAGTTCGGCAATTAACTGATAAATTTCAAACTTCGCCCCGACATCAATACCGCGCGTCGGTTCATCGAGCATTAATATTTCTGGTTGCGTTAGTAGCCAGCGACCAATAATCACCTTTTGCTGATTACCACCGGAGAGCGAACCAATTTGCGTCCGATGACCCGGCGTTTTTACCCGCATCGAATCAATCACCCACTGGGTATCGCTTTTCATCCGCGAGTTATCCAGTAAACCAACTTTATTTTTGTAGTTGCGAATATTGGAAATTAACGAGTTAAAACCAATATCCAGATAGGCATAAATTCCCGTTGAGCGGCGCTCCTCAGTTACCAGTGCAAATCCGTGGTTTATGGCTTCGTTGGCATTATGGTTATTGATCTGTTTGCCGTGCAACGTAATGGTGCCAGCCGATTTCTCGCGAATACCAAATAACGTCTCAACAATATCGGTACGTTTCGCCCCCACCAGCCCGGCAATACCGAGGATCTCCCCTTTATGCAGATCAAACGAGACATCGCGAATCGACGGCTGGCGCAGTGACGTTAGGTTACGCACCTCGAGGATGACTTCGCCCGGCTTGTTTTCTTTGTCAGGAAAACGCTGATTAAGAGAACGCCCAACCATCATGGCGATGATCTTGTCCATCGTCAGTCCTGCCAGCGGTTCGGTGGCGATCCACTGACCGTCGCGCAATACGGTAACTTCATCACATAACTGGAAGATTTCTTCCATTTTATGCGAGATATAAACAATACCGCAGCCGCGCTCTTTTAATTTACGAATAATAGTGAACAGATGATTGACCTCTTTTTCGGTTAACGAAGAAGTCGGTTCATCCATAATCACAATTTTCGCGTTATAGGAAAACGCTTTGGCGATTTCGATCATCTGCATTTGCGAAACGGATAATGTGCCGACGCGCGCACGCGGATCGATATCAATATCCAGTTCATCAAAAATCGCTTTGGTTTCGCGGTACATTTTGTCCTGATCGACAAACATGCCTTTGGTGGGATATCGCCCCAGCCACATGTTATCCATCACCGAACGTTGTAATACCAGGTTTAACTCCTGGTGTACCATCGAAATACCATTTTCCAGTGCTTCTTTGGCGGAATGGAAATCGATCTCTTTACCCTGGAATAAAATGGTGCCGGAGTCTTTTTGATAAATACCAAACAGGCATTTTAATAATGTTGATTTTCCTGCGCCGTTTTCCCCCATTAATGCATGGATAGAATGTGGCCGGACTTTTAAATTAACGTTATCAAGTGCCTTAACACCAGGAAAAGACTTGTTGATACCGCTCATTTCCAACAAGTATTCCCCGGAAGACGGAGTCGTTGAGCTGACCATATAATTTTACCTTGTTGGCCATACAATAAGGGCGCAGTAAACGACTGCGCCCAATCAGTCTTATTTCTTGCTGAATTCAGCCAGGTTGTCTTTATCTACGCCAACATAAGGTACGCGGACCACTTTGTTGTCGATTTTCCAGTTGGTGCCATCAGCCGCACCTTTGCCATCGGCCAAGTTTTTCGCCAGATCAAAGGTCGCTTTCGCCTGGTTGTTAGCATCGTTCAGTACTGTGCCCGCCAGTGCACCGGATTTCACCAGCGCCAGCGCTTCTGGCAGCGCATCGACGCCAAACACCGGAATGCTGGACTTGTTGTGTGCTTTCAGTGCTTCTACCGCGCCCATTGCCATCGCATCGTTGTTGGCGATAACCACTTCGATTTTGTTGGCGTTCGGGCCAGACAGCCAGGCGTCCATCTTATCTTTCGCCTGAGCGGTATCCCACATAGCGGTATCTAACTGTAACTGTTCAGTTTTAATGCCTTTGTCGTTCAGCTCTTTAATCACGTAAGTGGTACGTGCTTCTGCATCCGGATGGCCCGGTTCACCTTTCAGCAATACGAATTGAATCTGACCGTCTTTGTTCAGATCCCAACCCTGATTCGCCGCCCAGTGTTTAGCAATCAAATCGCCCTGAATAATGCCGGACTCTTTGGAATCAGTGCCAACGTAGTAGGCTTTGTCGTAGCTATCCAGCGCCTTACGAGACGGTTCTTTGTTGAAGAAAACCACCGGCACGTTTTGCCCACGCGCTTTCTCAATCACCGTACCCGCAGCTGCCGGGTCAACCAGGTTGATTGCCAGTGCCTTCACCCCTTTCGCCAGCAATACGTCGATCTGATCGTTCTGCTTGGACTGGTCATTCTGAGAATCATTCATCAGCAGCTGAACATCTGGCGCGGCTTTCGCATCTTGCTCAATAGCCTTGCGCACTACAGACATAAAGTTATCGTCGTACTTATAGATTGTTACACCAATGCGAGTATCAGCAGCGTGTGCAGCGGCACCGAATAACATGCTGGCCATCACAGCAGACAGGGTTAACACCTTCTTATTCATGGTATCTCCGGTTTTTCTTATGCAGGGTAGTGCTTGAGATAAATGCTCGGCGGGGCAGTAGAGTTAATGAAGTGTTACTGAACGCCGAAGCTCACTTTTTAAAATTCGTTCTTCCATGCCCGGTAACGCTCCAGAAAACGGCTTTAATTGTTGTTATGACGCTATTACCTCGGTGAAAGTGATTATTCACTGTTACATACGGGTTACAACGTTAAAACGGTGCAATCATAGCTATCACATTGTTAAGATACTGTGAAATCACTCACAGATTGAAAGCGGTTACATCGCCTGATTTGTTGAGTTAGTGATCGTCGCCGCATTCTGGCGTGTTGCGACAGAATGGCGACGCACTAACGTCGGCATAAAACAGTGGCTGGCACGAGGATCAATATTGCCTGCTGCCCCCTGCAAGGCCAGTTCGGTGGCTAATTTCGCCATTGAAGCAATGGGATAACGCACGGTCGTTAATTGCGGGTCGGTGTAACGGGCGATGGGAATATCATCGAAACCGATGATTGAGAGATGTAACGGAATCGCAATGCCATTATCTTTTAATGCTGTCAGTGCGCCAGCGGCCATATTGTCGTTATAAGCAAATACAGCGGTAAGTTGTAGATTGCGCCCCAGCAGTTCAACCATCGCCGCCTCACCGCCCGGCATGTCCGGCGTACCAGTGCCAATCCAGCTTTCCGGCGGAATAATATCCTGCTCTTTCAACGCACTCATCCAGCCTGCTTTACGCATGGCGTCATCTTCAATGCCGTGGCTGGAAGAAAGATAACCAATACGTTGATGACCGTTATTCAGCAACATGCGCGTCGCCATTCGGGCACCGCTGAGATTATCCAGGCAAACGCAACGATGGGCGTACCCCGGCACAACGCGGTTGATTAACACCATACCGGGAATGTTATCCATAAATTGCGCCAGTTCATCGTCACTCAATGCTTTTGAGTGAACAATCAACGCATTACAACGCTGGCGAATTAACACCTCAATGGCGTGACGCTCTTTTTCCGCTTCATGATAGCTATTGCCGATTAGCACGTATTTCTGATGCTGCTGGGCGACCAGATCCACCGCTTTTACCAGCGCGCCGAAAAAAGCATCAGAAACGTCCATCACCACCACGCCAATGGTATCGCTAACCTGAGTTGCCAGCGCCTGGGCATTGGCATTTGGCCGATAATCCAGCTCACTCACGGCTTTCATTACTGCTTCACGCGTGTCGGCACTGACCAGCGTGCTGTTATTGAGCACCCGGGAAACCGTTGCCACAGAGACGCCAGCCTGACGCGCTACATCACGAATGGTGATCATATTCACTACCTGTTATGAGATTGCAGTAAATGACTGCTTGCTGGCGGCTATTTTGTCAGCACTGAATACAGGACTTCGTGAATCGAGTCACAGCAATGGAAACGGTTACAGCCGTTTTGTTAACGAATGTGATCCAGATCGTTATCTTGATGTTTTAGATATTGCCGTTCCGGCAGCACGCAAAGTTAACTGACGCCAGAGCCATTCCACCGGCCCCTGGCGGAAGTAACGCAGCCAGATAACAGAGAAGAGGATATTCGCCAGCCATACCGGAATAACAAACGCCAGCAGCTCCAGGCGATCAAAATGCATAAACAAACCGAGGTGGTAAAAAAGCGTGGTACAAATCAGCGTTTGCAA
Source organism: Escherichia sp. WS33 (assembly GCF_046486385.1). NCBI lineage: Bacteria > Pseudomonadati > Pseudomonadota > Gammaproteobacteria > Enterobacterales > Enterobacteriaceae > Escherichia > Escherichia sp. WS33. Next base: position 177,457 of record NZ_JBJQLJ010000003.1, read on the forward strand.
TAGATAGTTGGTCAGCGCCATCCGTCCGACGCAGGCGATTGCCAGCACCAGCTTAAAGCGGCTTAATTGCGGCCAGAAGCCATAAAACAGCGACGCATAGCCAATCGCCTGAAACGGCGCACTCAGTTCCCGCGGCATTTGAAGTAAGAAGGCACACCAGCGATACGCCCAGTCCAGCTGCCATTGCAGGGCGATGGCAGGAAGGTTAATGGTCACCCCAATCGCCACCAGCACAAAACCAGTACGACGATAGTGACGTAAGCTGAACTGCCCTTTCAGCCAGCCGCTGCGCATCAGCGCCGCACCAATGAGCATCATCCCAGCCAGTTGCCAGCCATACTGTGCGCCCAGTGCCAGTAAACTGTTGCCAACACCATCGGCACGATTACTGATCGCATCAACGCCGCCGTGAAGCTTCCAGTATTTTTCATACAAAATAGCCGATGCATCCGGCGTCCAGGCGCGGCTGGTCTGGCTGTCGGAAATCAGCCCCAATAACAGCAAAACGCCAAGCCCCACCAGATAAAGCATGACGCCGGTATTAAACAGGCTTTTTACCGATGGCGCATCGCGCACCAGCCGCCAGCAGATTAAGCCCACCAGCCCGTAAGCCAGCAGAATATCGCCGTCCCAGAACAATAAACCGTGAATAAAGCCCAATAAGACTAACAGCGTTAACCGCGACTGGATCCAGCGTCTGCCACGGGGCAGCAACATTTGCAGTCCAGCACCAAACAGCAGCGCAAAAAGCGTGAGGAATTTCACCTGGCCGATGAGATCAAGAAATGCCCAGGTCCATGCATCCTGCGGCGTAATAGCACCGTACCAGGCGGGATTGAGATAAGCCGCCTTTGGTAGCCCAAAGGCGCTGATGTTTAATAGCAGGATCCCCAGAATGGCGACGCCGCGAACAAAATCGAGCGTGACGTTGCGCTCCATGGTTCCTGCCTTTTAATCAGTTGTGATGACGCACAGCGCGCAGAAACTCGTGGCGCGTATTCTGACTGGATTTGAACAATCCACCAAGAGAGGTCGTTGTTGTGGCACTGGTTGCATCGCGGATGCCACGCGCCTTCACGCAGTAATGCACCGCGTCGATCGAGACAGCCACGTTATTGGTGCCCAGCAGCGTTTGTAGCGCAATAAGAATTTGCTGCGTCAGACGTTCCTGCACCTGCGGACGCTGGGCAAAGAACTGCACGATACGGTTAATTTTTGACAGACCGATCACCGAATCTTTCGGGATATAAGCCACCGTCGCTTTGCCATCGATGGTAACAAAATGGTGTTCACAGGTACTGGTCAGAGTGATATCGCGCACGGTGACCATTTCATCGACCTTCATTTTGTTTTCAATGAGGGTGATTTTCGGGAAGTTGGCGTAATCCAGACCGGAGAAAATTTCATCGACATACATTTTAGCGATGCGATGCGGCGTTTCCATCAAACTGTCATCAGCCAGGTCGAGATTCAGCAGCTGCATGATTTCGGTCATATGACCAGCAATAAGGCTTTTGCGCGTTTCGTTATCCATTTCATGCACGGGCGGGCGCAGCGGTGTTTCCAGTCCTCGCGCAACTAACGCTTCATGAACCAGGGCCGCTTCTTTACTGAGTGATGGCATTTATGATTTCTCCTGCAGGTGTGACGCCTCCGCCCTGCGTGGGGGCAAAGTTATTAAGCTGATTTACAGCCTGATTATTGTGCGTGAGGCGGCGCACATAATCCAGTATTCACAGCGATAATTATTGTAATTGCCGCTGCCTTTCATCAGCAGATGTTAAAACATCGTTATGCAAATACGGAAGTGAAAGTTACTCACAGCACATTGAATAAACGGTATGATGAAGAAATTGCAAACAACACAACAAGGAGCCACGCATGGAAATGCTCGAAGAGCACCGCTGTTTTGAAGGCTGGCAGCAACGCTGGCGACACGACTCCAGTACCTTAAACTGCCCGATGACGTTCAGTATCTTTCTCCCACCCCCTCGTGATCACACCCCGCCACCAGTGCTGTACTGGCTTTCCGGATTAACCTGCAATGACGAGAACTTCACCACCAAGGCGGGTGCCCAGCGCGTGGCGGCAGAACTGGGGATTGTACTGGTGATGCCAGACACCAGCCCGCGCGGCGAACAGGTTGCCAACGATGATGGCTACGATTTAGGCCAGGGCGCGGGGTTTTATCTTAACGCCACGCAACCGCCGTGGGCGACGCATTACCGGATGTATGATTATCTGCGCGATGAATTACCGGCGCTGGTTCAGTCGCAATTTAATGTCAGCGACCGCTGCGCCATTAGCGGTCATTCAATGGGTGGTCACGGTGCGCTGATTATGGCGCTGAAAAATCCGGGTAAATACACCAGCGTTTCGGCCTTTGCGCCAATTGTGAATCCGTGCAGCGTCCCGTGGGGAATCAAAGCGTTTAGCAGCTATTTAGGTGAGGACAAAAATGCATGGCTGGAATGGGACAGTTGCGCGCTGATGTATGCCAGTAACGCGCAGGATGCGATCCCGACGCTTATCGATCAGGGCGATAATGATCAGTTTCTTGCCGACCAGTTGCAACCTGCGGTACTGGCAGAAGCCGCGCGCCAGAAAGCGTGGCCGATGACGCTGCGTATTCAGCCGGGATATGATCACAGTTACTACTTCATCGCCTCTTTTATAGAGGATCACCTGCGCTTCCATGCGCAGTATTTACTGAAGTGAAAGTCCGCCCGGTTCGCCGGGCATCTTCTCATCAGAAGCGATAATCCACTGCCATAAAGTAACGACGTCCGTCTTCGTTATAGCTGTAGTCGTCACGACTGAGATCCTTGTCGCCAAGGTTCAGCACGCCTGCGCGCAGTTTGACGTCTTTAGTCACCTGCCAGGCCGCGCCGGTATTCCAGATGGTATAACCGCCCGGTGTTTTAGCCGTCGCGCTGTCGGCGCGTTTCTGCCCGGTATAGTGACCAGAAACATAGAATGACCAGTCTTCCAGCGCCAGCGGTTTCCAGTCCAGCGTACCGTTAGCAGTATGGAACGGCAGATCGGATAGCGGTTTGTTTTCGCCGTTGCTGACATCACGACCATCGTTGTAGGTGTAGTTGATCGACAGTTTCCATTCATCGTTGAACGGAATTTTCAGTTCGGTTTCCACGCCCTGAATACGAGCTTTGTTAACGTTGTAGTAGCTAAATACCGGTATGCGCCGTCCGTTAGCGCCCGTCTCAAAACCAACAAAGTTTTGGTAGCCCGGTGCAGCGTTGACGTCAGACGTACGGCTGATGCTGATACGATCTTTCACATCGTTACGGAAAACGGTAACGCTGGATTCAACCCCTTCCAGCCAGCCTTCTTCACCCATGTAGTAAAGCCCCAGCTCCCAACTTTCGCTGGTTTCTGGTTTCAGATCCGGGCTACCCACAATCTTACATGCGCCACGGCAGGAATTGCTCGTCCAGTCAGGGCTAAGTTGCAACAGAGAAGGTGCTTTAAATGCCGTCGCCCAGCCCCCTTTCACCGTTACGGTGTCGGTGGCGTTATAAACCAGGTAGGCACGCGGACTCCAGTGTTCACCGTAGGTTTCGTGATCGTCCATACGCACGCCGGTCGTCAGCGCCAGCGGCTCGAAGATCCGCCATTCATCTTCCACAAACAGCGCGTACTGGCTGGCAGACGTTTTGGAGCTGGTTCCCCCGGTCAGGTTCACCGCATCGCTAAGTTTGTCGTGACGCCATTCACCGCCAACCGTGAGAAACTGATTAATTGCCGTCAGCGGCAACGTGTATTTGCCGTCGACCGCATTGCTTTCGGAAGTTATCGGGCTGCTGTTGCCAGGGTTTTTGTTCTCGACTTTCTCACCGTAGTATTTCAGTTCGCTGGTGCCGTAATCCCAACGCCCATTATGGCTGACGGAGTAGTTCTGGCGTTCCAGGCGGTTTTTGTCCAGCGAGTCGGAATCACGATCCTGACGGTCGAAACCGTATCCGGCAGTAAAATCGTGATTTTGATTCGGTGTCCAGGCAAATTCGACATTGCCGTCGCGGCTGGAGAATCCTTCAATACGCGGCGTTTCTCCGGTATCGGTGGTCGTTGAGTTTTGCGGGTCATCCTTTTCACGTTTTGCCAGGCTGCCGTAAGCTTTCATTCCCAGCACACCATCAATTAATGGTCCACTGGTAAAGAACTGACCGTTATAGGTATCACCGCGATCGCGATGTTCCTGAATGGTGGTATCGACGGTAACGGTACCCGACCATTTCTGACCGATTTTTTTGGTGATGATATTCACTACACCGCCGAGCGCATCGGAGCCGTATAGCGACGACATCGGGCCACGAACCACTTCAATACGTTCGATGGAATCGACCGGGATCCAGTTCAGATCGAAATCATTGTGGCGGAAGACGGCATTGCGGGAGTTAACGCGTTTACCGTCGACGAGAATCAGGGTGTAGCTGCTGTCCAGACCACGAATACTAACGCCCTTACGGTTATCCCCTTCGTTCGTCAGTTGTACGCCAGGCACTTCTTTGAGGACATCCTTCAGATTCTGTACCGGTTTTCGCTGCAGGTCTTCCTGGGTAATGACGCTGATACTGGCGGGTGCATCTTTGAGGTTTTGTTCAACGGAAGATGCAGTGACAACCATCGTTTCGCCATCATCATCGACCGCTAACACAGGCCATGCACAAGAAATAGCGGACAAACACAGCCCGACCCGTACGAAAGGGTTCAACCTAAACATTCCATATCTCCATGAGGTAACTACGAAAATAAAATGGGTTATCGCTCACATCTTCTTCACGTCCCCTTGCGTACGGCAGCATCGCGGTGGACTTATTTGTATGCAGGTGATCATCCCAGAAAGCCGGAACAGCCTCTGATTTGTCAGCCTTTTTTGATTGCGGCGTAACGATAATGCAAACGATAACAATTATCAATCCAAATGTTAAATTTTATATCCGCATGATTTGTCAGGGAAATGGAATTGAAAAAGCCCTCTCGGTTGAGAGGGCTTAGCAAGGAAGGGAGGAAACTTATTTCTTATCGTTCTGCGGGAACTTCATTTCGCTGTAACGTACGAAGTGAGTTCCTTTAATCAGCTTGTAGCCGAACCAAATAATCAGGAACAGCGGGATACCAATATACGTTGCCGCTACGCCGCCCCAGTCAATGGTATCTTTCAGGAACGCTTCGTAGTTCTGGCCCAAAGTGATAATCAGACACAGAATGAATGCGAAGATCGGCCCCAGTGGGAAGAAACCTGAACGGTACGGCAGATCGTTAATGTCGTGTCCCTGCAATACGTAACCGCGACGGAAGCGATAGTGGCTAATGGCAATCCCCAGCCAGGCGATAAAACCCGTCATCCCGGAGGTGTTCAGCAGCCACAGGTATACCGTCTGGTTGCCAAACATGGAGGTCAGGAAGCACAGACCGGCAATCACCGTCGTCGCATACAGCGCATTACGCGGCACGCCACCACGCGACAGTTTAGCGAAAATGCGCGGCGCTTTACCGTCACACGCCAGGGTGTACAGCATACGAGTAGACGCATACATACCGGAGTTACCCGCTGACAGCACCGCCGTCAGAATAACTGCGTTCATCACCGCCGCCGCAGAGAGCAGACCCGCGTGCTGGAACACCAGGGTGAACGGACTAACGCTGATGTCTTTAACATCGTTACGCAGCAGGCTCGGATCGGTGTACGGAATAATCAGGCTGATAATCAGGATCGCGAACACATAGAACAACAGGATTCGCCAGAACACCTGACGTACCGCGCGTGGAATGTTTTTCGCCGGATCTTCGGACTCGCCTGCAGCAATACCGATCAGCTCGGTTCCCTGGAAAGAGAAGCCGACAATCATAGCTACGCCGATCATCGCCGCAAAACCACCAGCAAACGGCGCTTCGCCGATTGTCCAGTTGCTCCAGCCCGCAGGCTGCGCGCCTTTGAAGATACCGATAATCATCAGCACGCCAACGATGATAAAGACAATAACTGTCGTGACTTTGATCAGTGAGAACCAGTATTCCGCTTCACCAAAGCCACGAACTGAGATGTAGTTCAGCAGGAAGATAACGCCGAGGAACAACGCACTCCAGATCCAGCCCGGTGTATCCGGGAACCACCAGCTCATGACCAGCTGAGCTGCAACCAGGTCAACGGCGATAGTCACCGCCCAGTTGTACCAGTAGTTCCAGCCCAGCGCGAAGCCAAAGCCTTCTTCAACATAGTTCTGACCGTAAGTGGCAAACGAACCGGAAACCGGCATATATGCAGCCAGTTCACCGAGACTGGTCATCAGGAAGTAAACCATCAGGCCAATCAGCATATACGAGAGCAATGCCCCGCCCGGACCTGCCTGAGAAATCGTTGCGCCAGAGGCAACAAAAAGACCTGTACCGATGGAACCGCCAATGGCAATCATCGTCAGGTGACGCGCCTTTAATTCACGGCGTAAGCCCGGCGCTTCTGTGGTTTTAGTTTCGGAAACCATACAAAAATGCTATCCATCTTAAAAATGAGGCGCGATTGTAGCAGACGATTGGCAATCCTTCCGGCAGAAATACACGGTTATAAGACACCTTCATGATCGCCCAGGGATTATAAGTAAAGCAGCCAATCTCTTTTCTGGCGAATGCATGCTGAGGGCGCTGCGTCACGAAATCGACACAGCACCAGCATGTTCTTGTACAGCAACTTAACGCGGTACATTCGCGGGATCGCAATAGTCCAGAAAGCGCCGTAGCGCGTTGGAAAGGTGTTTTTGCCGATGATGTATACGCCACAACGTACGCATCAGGCGCGGCAGAGGGACCGCAACTTCACTTAATGTGCCTGCCTGCAATTGATCTTCAATCACCCGTCGCGACAGGCAACTAATTCCCAACCCATGACGCACCGCATGTTTGATTGCCTCGGAGTTACCTAATTCCATCGCCATCTCAAACTTCGGTAAATGTGACAGCAATAGATAATCGACAATCTCCCGCGTGCCGGAACCGCGTTCACGCAGGATCCACGGCGCAGCGGCCAGCTGCTCTAAGGTGACCGGACCACGGGCCAACGGCGAAGTCGGCGCGGCGAAAACCACCAGCTCGTCTTCCAGCCACGGTTCAGAAATAATTTCAGTGCTGTGGCACGGTCCTTCAATAAAACCAATATCAACGCGGAAATCCAGCACCGCTTGCATCACGTCCTGGCTGTTCCCAACGCTAAGTTCAATCGGCAACTGCGGATAATCATGGCGATAACGGGCGATAACTGCAGGCAGAATGTAGTTACCGATGGTACTACTGGCATAGATACGAATCGCGCCGTTGTCTTCGCGAAACAGTTGTTCGATTTCAACCGCCTGTTCAAGCAATGCCAACGCACGCGGATAGAGCAGCCGCCCGTGTTCATTAACAACCAGTCTTTTCCCCACGCGATCAAACAGTTGCACGCCAAGCTGCCCTTCCAGGTCGGTCAAGGCTGCGCTCACTGCTGATTGCGACAACGCCAGCATCACCGACGCCTGGGTGGTTGATCCACTTTTCAATACTTCTGCAAAAACTTCCAACTGCCGGAGGGTGATGTGCATAGTCGCTTACCACTTATAAAGATTAATTATAAATATATAATCAATTTTATTTTTAAACCAGTTAGTCGTAACCTTATGCCCGGTTAAAGGAGAGGGTTATGACGAATATCACCTTACAGAAACAACATCGTACACTGTGGCATTTTATTCCGGGGTTAGCCCTGAGTGCAGTTATCACCGGGGTCGCCCTGTGGGGTGGTTCCATTCCCGCGGTTGCGGGTGCCGGGTTTAGTGCCCTCACCCTCGCAATCTTGTTGGGGATGGTTTTAGGCAACACCATCTATCCGCACATCTGGAAAAGCTGTGACGGTGGTGTGCTGTTTGCCAAGCAATATTTATTACGTCTGGGTATCATTCTTTATGGCTTCCGTCTGACGTTCTCGCAAATTGCCGATGTCGGTATCAGTGGGATCATCATTGACGTGCTGACGCTGTCCAGTACCTTCCTGCTGGCTTGCTTCCTGGGGCAGAAAGTGTTTGGTCTGGATAAGCACACCAGCTGGTTGATCGGTGCCGGTAGCAGTATCTGTGGTGCTGCCGCGGTACTGGCGACTGAGCCAGTAGTGAAAGCGGAAGCCAGTAAAGTAACCGTGGCTGTTGCAACCGTTGTTATCTTCGGGACCGTCGCTATTTTCCTCTACCCGGCGATATATCCGCTGATGTCTCAATGGTTTAGTCCGGAAACTTTCGGTATCTACATTGGTTCTACTGTGCACGAAGTGGCGCAGGTGGTGGCGGCAGGTCATGCCATCAGCCCGGATGCGGAAAACGCAGCAGTTATTTCCAAAATGCTGCGCGTGATGATGCTGGCTCCGTTCCTCATCCTGCTGGCGGCGCGTGTTAAACAGCTGTCTGGGGCGAACAGCGGCGAGAAAAGCAAAATCACTATTCCGTGGTTTGCCATCTTGTTCATCGTCGTTGCCATCTTTAACTCGTTCCACCTGTTACCGCAGAGCGTGGTGAACATGCTGGTAACGCTGGATACCTTCCTGCTGGCAATGGCGATGGCGGCGCTGGGTCTGACCACTCACGTCAGCGCGCTGAAAAAAGCCGGGGCGAAACCTCTGCTGATGGCACTGGTACTGTTTGCCTGGCTGATTGTTGGTGGTGGTGCGATTAACTATGTGATTCAAAGCGTCATCGCATAAACCACTACATCTTGCTCCTGTTAACCCGCTATCATTACCGTTTTCCTCCAGCGGGTTTAACAGGAGTCCTCGCATGAAATACATTGGAGCGCACGTTAGTGCTGCTGGCGGTCTGGCAAATGCCGCAATTCGCGCCGCCGAAATCGACGCAACCGCGTTTGCCTTGTTCACCAAAAACCAACGTCAGTGGCGTGCCGCACCGCTCACGACGCAAACCATCGATGAATTCAAAGCGGCCTGTGAAAAATATCACTACACATCGGCGCAAATTCTTCCCCACGACAGCTATCTGATTAACCTCGGACATCCGGTCACTGAAGCTCTGGAAAAATCGCGCGATGCCTTTATAGATGAAATGCAGCGTTGCGAACAACTGGGGCTTTCTTTGCTCAACTTCCACCCTGGCAGCCATCTGATGCAGATTTCAGAAGAGGATTGCCTTGCGCGTATTGCCGAATCCATCAACATTGCGCTGGATAAAACTCAAGGTGTAACAGCGGTGATTGAAAACACCGCCGGTCAGGGCAGTAACTTAGGGTTTAAATTCGAACATCTCGCGGCGATTATCGACGGCGTGGAAGATAAATCCCGTGTCGGCGTCTGCATTGATACCTGCCATGCTTTCGCTGCCGGGTATGATTTGCGTACTCCAGCCGAATGCGAGAAAACGTTCGCGGATTTTGCCCGTATTGTTGGCTTTAAGTATCTGCGCGGGATGCACCTTAACGATGCGAAAAGCACCTTTGGCAGCCGCGTTGACCGCCATCATAGCCTCGGTGAAGGCAATATCGGTCATGATGCGTTCCGCTGGATCATGCAGGACGACCGTTTCGACGGCATTCCGCTGATCCTTGAAACCATCAACCCGGATATCTGGGCAGAAGAGATCGCCTGGCTGAAAGCGCAACAAACTGAAAAAGCGGTGGCCTGATCGATGAACGACAGGGAAAAGCAGATTCTTAAAATTTTACGGCGTAACCCGCTGATTCAACAGAATGAAATCGCCGATATTCTGCAAATCAGCCGCTCACGTGTTGCCGCTCATATTATGGATTTGATGCGCAAGGGTTTGATTAAAGGCAAAGGATATATCCTTACCGAGCAGGATTACTGTGTGGTTGTGGGTGCAATCAATATGGATATTCGCGGAATGGCGGATATCCGTTACCCGCAAGCAGCCTCTCATCCAGGTTCTGTTCACTGTTCCGCAGGCGGCGTCGGACGTAATATCGCGCATAACCTGGCTCTGCTTGGTCGGGATGTGCATTTAATATCAGCTATTGGCAACGATTTTTACGGCGAGACATTACTGGAAGAAACGCGCCGCGCGGGCGTGAACGTTTCAAACTGCATTCGTCTGCATGGACACAGCACTGCAACTTATCTCGCTATCGCTAATAAGCAGGAAGAAACTATCCTGGCAATCAATGACACACATATTCTGCAACAGCTAACGCCTCAACTGCTCAATACTTCACGGGACTTGATTCGCCATGCTGGTGTGGTGCTGGCTGATTGTAATCTCACACCTGAAGCCCTGGAGTGGGTCTTTACCATTGCTGATGAAATTCCGATGTTTGTCGATACCGTTTCCGAATTTAAAGCGAACAAAGTAAAAAACTGGTACAGCCGGATCCACACTCTGAAACCAACACAAAATGAACTGGAAATTTTGTGGGGGCAACCGATTAAAGACGACAACGATCGCATCAGAGCTGTAAATTCGCTGCATCAACAAGGTGTTAAACGCATTTTTGTTTATCTGAAAGATGAATCTGTATTTTGCAGCGATAAGGATGGAGAACAATTTTTGCTGACCGCGCCAGCGCATACGACAGTAGACAGTTTTGGTGCTGACGATGGTTTTATGGCGGGCCTGGTATATAGCTTTCTTGAAGGATACAGTTTCCGCGACAGCGCCCGTTTTGCGGTAGCCTGCGCGGCAATTTCGCGCGCCAGCGGCAGCTTAAACAACCCTACCCTGTCTGCCGATAACGCGCTTTCATTAGTGCCAATGGTGTAACAATGTTGCCGGATTCGACGCTTGACCGCATCTTATCCGGCTCATAAATTGCGCACTACGCTAAACCAATAAAGAATCCTGCAATAGTAGCACTCATCAGGTTAGAAAGTGTCGCCGCCGCCAGCGCGCGTAAACCAAGTTGGGCGATTTCCGGCGCACGGTGTGGCGCAACCGCAGAAAACGCCCCCACCACCACCCCGATAGAACCAAAGTTAGCGAAACCGCACAACGCGAAAGAAATAATCGCCACGGTTTTAGCATCCAGAGTGCCACCCGTTTGCAGATATGGCGAGAAATTGAGATAAGCGACAAATTCATTGATCGCCAGCTTCTGCCCAATCAAACTCCCGGCAAGATTTGCATCACTCCAGTCAACCCCCATCACCCACGCCAATGGGGCCAACAGGTAACCTAAAATGGACTCCAGCGAGGCATGTGCAAAACCAAACCAGCCGCCAACGCCGCCGATAATACCATTAATTAACGCAATGATGGCGACAAATGCCATAACAACTGTCGCTACACCGGCGGCGATTTTCAGCCCGGTCATTGCCCCTGTCGCAGCGGCTTCAATAATGCTTTTTGGCGGTGTTTCGGTGAAAGAGAGGTTATTAAAGGAAACCTGCGAAGATTCCGTAGCCGGGCTTAACAGGCGGGCAAACAAGATCCCGCCTGGGATCGCCATTAACGATGCCGCCAGCAAATATTCCACAGGTACGCCCAGGGCGGCGTAACCAATCATTGTCGAACCAGCAATCGAGGCCATGCCACTACAAATCGCTGTAAATAATTCATTGCGATTCAGACGATCGATAAAGGGTTTGACGATCGCCGGAATTTCGTTTTGCCCGAGGAAAATGGTGGTGACCGCGACGAATGACTCAATCTTGCTGATATTTAACGCTTTCTGGAAGATACCGCCGAGAATGCGAATTAAAATCCCCATCACACCGATGTAGTAGAGAATACTCACCAGTGCAGTGACGAAGATAATTGCCGGTAATACCCTGAAACCAAAGATAAATCCTGCGCCATCAAACAGCGTGTCCATTTTCGGCCCGACCAGCGAACCGAAGATAAATGCGCTACCCGCGTCGCTGTACGCCATCACTTTATGCACGCCAAAAGCGACTTTTTCAGCGACCCAACGCCCTGGCGGTAACCAAAGCATAATCCCGCCAATCACAACCTGTAACACTAACGCCGCGCCAACGGTACGCAGGCTGATCTTCTTCTTGTTTACTGACAGCAAAAATGCAATTGCCAGCAATACCACCATTCCCAGAACACTTCTCATGACATCCATAGTTATTATCTCTTCATGTCATATTGGGCGACGGCTTTCTGCCCATCAGAAATAGCCGGGCTTGGATCTTGCGATACTGACCCGGCTTGTTATCAACACTTAATGGGTTTTGATGTAGCCGCGCACGCACTCTTCGACTAAGCCCCAGAACCAGTCGGTATCAATAGTGATGCCGACTTTGGTATTAGCGGGCTTGCCAAGAACGCCCAGCTCGTCGCAGACGGTACGCCCATAGCAAGGGCCACTGTTGACGTCCACTTCGACGTACATCTCCTGTGTTTTAATGCCATCAGGGTTAATCAGATAACCGATGCAGGTGGCGTCGTGCACCGGGCCGCCAGCCAGGCCGTAGTTTTCGAACTGCGTTTTGAGAGTGAAGTTCATGATGTCGCTGAACAGCTCTCCGGCAGGGCCGCCTGCCCTTTCCATCCGTGCAATCACGTCCGGGGTGCAAACGGTCTGGTTGGTGAGATCGAGGCCCATCATCACTAATGGAACGCCGGAGGTGAACACCACGCGGGCTGCTTCCGGATCAGCAAAGATGTTGAACTCGGCAGATGGCGTGAAGTTGCCTGTACCGTAAGCGCCGCCCATTAGCACAATTTCACGGATTTTGGGCAGGATCGCGGGTTGCATACGCATTGCCACCGCGATATTTGAAAGCGGACCAACCGGCACCAGAGTGATATCGCCATCGCTTGCCATCAGGGTATCAATGATGTATTTCACCGCGTGGGTACTTTCTGCCTGGCGGGTCAGCGGCTCGAATACCGGGCCATCCAGTCCGGTTTCACCGTGAATATTATCGGCAACGATTTGTTTACGCATAATGGGTTGCGGCATCCCCGCATAAACCGGAACATTAATCTCCAGTTTCTGGCAAACATTCAGGCCATTAATTAATGTTTTATCAAGCGTCTGATTACCCGCTACAATAGTGATGCCTAATAAATCTATTGCCGGATGTTTCGCTGCCATCATCATTGCAATAGCATCATCATGACCCGGATCACAATCCAGAATAATTTTTCTCTTTTCCATTGTTTATTTCCTCTGTTTCCAGTTGCGTTATTTTTTCTACAGCAAAGAAAATTCGACCGGGCCGATGATTGAATCTTACCAACCGCGTACGTATGCTAAATATGAGAAATCTCATAGCGGATAAACATCGTGAAAGAAATCCACAATAATGATCTTAAGCAGCAATTGATGAGTGAATCCGCGTTTAAGGATTGCTTTTTAACGGATGTTTCAGCCGATACGCGGCTGTTTCATTTTTTAGCGCGTGACTACATTGTGCAGGAAGGGCAACAGCCGTCCTGGCTGTTTTACCTGACGCGAGGCCGCGCCAGGCTTTACGCCACGCTAGCTAATGGTCGCGTGTCGCTGATCGATTTCTTTGCCGCCCCCTGTTTTATTGGCGAGATTGAGTTAATCGACAAAGACCATGAACCGCGTGCGGTGCAGGCTATTGAAGAGTGTTGGTGCCTTGCGCTCCCTATGAAACATTACCGCCCGCTGTTATTAAACGACACGCTATTTTTACGAAAACTCTGCGTCACCTTAAGTCATAAAAATTATCGTAATATTGTTTCTTTAACTCAGAATCAATCATTTCCGTTAGTTAATCGCCTGGCAGCTTTTATATTACTCTCGCAGGAAGGTGATCTTTATCACGAAAAGCATACGCAAGCGGCAGAGTATTTAGGCGTTTCTTATCGACATCTTTTATATGTTCTCGCGCAATTCATTCACGACGGTTTATTAACTAAAAGCAAGAAAGGGTATCTCATTAAAAACAGAAAGCAGTTGTCAGGACTGGCGCTGGAGATGGACCCGGAGAATAAATTCTCCGGGATGATGCAGTAAAAATTATTTGCAATAGCGCGATTGCCGGATGCAACGCTTAATACGTTTTATCCGGTCTACAAATCGAGCATTACGCCAGACCAATAAAGAACCCGGCAATAGTCGCACTCATCAGGTTGGAAAGCGTTGCTGCTGCCAGCGCCCGTAAACCAAGCTGGGCGATTTCTGGAGCACGTTTTGGCGAAATAGCCGAAAATGCGCCAACGACAACACCGATAGAACCAAAGTTTGCAAACCCACAGAGGGCGAACGAGATAATGGCAATGGTCTTGACATCCAGCGTGCCGCTCGTTTGCAGATAGGGCGAGAAATTGAGATAAGCAACAAACTCATTAATCGCCAGTTTCTGCCCAATCAGGCTACCCGCAAGATTGGCATCACTCCAGTCCACACCCATGATCCACGCCAGCGGTGCCAGCACATAGCCAAAAATACTTTCCAGAGAGGCATTGGCGAAACCAAACCAGCCACCAATTCCGCCGATAATGCCGTTGATCAGCGCAATAATTGCGACAAACGCCATTACCACCGTCGCTACACCAGCGGCGATTTTCAGCCCGGTCATCGCACCGCTCGCCGCCGCTTCGATAAAGCTTTTTGGCGGCGTTTCGCTGAACGACAGATTTTCAAATGTGACCTGTGAAGGCTCGGTGGCCGGGCTAAGAATACGTGCAAACAAAATACCACCTGGGATCGCCATCAGCGATGCCGCTAACAGGTAGTCAATTGGTACGCCCATTCCGGCATAACCAATCATCATCGAACCAGCAATGGACGCCATCCCGCTACAAATTGCGGTAAACAACTCGTTGCGATTCATGCGATCGATAAACGGTTTAACGATCGCCGGGATCTCATTTTGCCCGAGGAAAATAGTTGTGACTGCGACAAAAGATTCGATTTTGCTGATGTTAAGAGCTTTCTGGAAAATGCTGCCAAGGATGCGAATCAGCAGCCCCATCACGCCAATGTAGTACAGCAGACTGATGAGCGCAGTAACGAAAATAATCGCCGGAAGTACGCGAAAGGCGAAGATAAAACCCGCACCGTCAAACAGGACATCCATTTTCGGCCCAACCAGCGAACCAAAAATGAAGGCGCTACCGGCATCACTGTAAGACATCACTTTATGAACGCCTAATGCCGCCTGTTCTACTGCCCACTTTCCCGGTGGGAAGTAGAGCATGATGCCACCAATAGCGATTTGCAGCAGCAGTGCGGCTCCAACCGTGCGCAAACTGATGCTCTTTTTATTCACTGACAACAGAAATGCTATTGCCAGTAACACCACCATCCCCACAACACTTCTCATTATATCCATAATGATTTTCCCTTCATGCCAGTAAACCCGGCGTCAGCGCCAGGTTTTGGTATGCTTGATGAGTACGGGCGACGGCTTTCTGCCCGTCAGAAATTAACCCGCGAGACGCTGGTATTCTTTGGCAATTTCACTCGCCAGAATGGCGTTGTTGAACACCAGCTGGATATTGGATTTCAGGCTGTCACCGCCGGTCAGCTCAGCAACGCGCGCCAGCAGGAACGGTGTACTTTCTTTACCAATAACGCCCTGCTCTTCGGCTTCGGCGACGGCTTGATCTATGGCTGCATTGATAGATTCCTCCGGCATCGCAAACTGTTCCGGGATCGGGTTCGCTACCACGAGGCCACCGTTCAGCCCGCTTTGCCATTTCACCGCCATTGCACGGGCAATTTCACTGGCGCTGTCGAGACGAATGCTGACGTCAAACGAGCTGGTACGGCAGAAAAACGCAGGCAGCGCTTTAGTCTGATAGCCAATTAACGGCACACCGAAGGTTTCTAAATACTCAGTGGTTAATCCTAAATCGAGAATAGATTTCGCCCCGGCACAAACAACGGTGACATTAGTATTTGCCAGTTCTTGCAAATCGGCAGAAATATCGAAGGTATGTTCCGCCCCGCGATGCACACCACCAATTCCCCCGGTGGCAAATACTTTAATTCCGGCAAGCGCCGCAATAATCATCGTTGAAGCCACAGTGGTTGCGCCATTTTTTCCGGCGGCAACAACAAAAGGTAAATCGCGACGACTAACTTTGGTCACGTTATGCCCTTCACGACCCAGTAATTCAATTTCTTCTTTGCTTAAACCCACTTTCATCACGCCGCCAATAATGGCGATAGTGGCAGGTACTGCGCCCTGTTTACGAATAGTTTCTTCTACTTCAATTGCGGTCTGGGCATTTTGTGGGAACGGCATCCCGTGAGAAATAATGGTCGATTCCAGCGCCACAACCGGTTTTTTGTTTTTTAAAGCGTCCTGCACTTCCGGGGAAATTTGTAATAATTCAGGGGAAATTTTTAATTCAGACATTCTGCGTTCTCCACTAACGATATAACGTTGGCAATCGATAAATCGGGGTTATTGGTGTATTCACAGGAGAGCGCCATTGACGAACATCCCTGTGCGAAACGAACAGATTCGGCAAACGGCATTCCGTCTACCCAACACGAAGCAAGTCCCGCCATCATGGCATCGCCCGCTCCGGTAACATTAATAACATTGGTTTTGATCGGCGCAGACCAGCCATTTTCACCGCTGATATCGCTGTAATAAACGCCATCGCCGCCCATGCTCAATACCAGTCGGTTCAGGCCATGTTGATGGAACCAGGCAGCAACTTTTGCCACATCGTCACGCCCTGACAGCGCAATCCCACTCAGGGTTTCCGCTTCAAGGCGGTTTGGCTTGAGAGTGTGGATCTGATTTAGACGGTCGCGCACTTTGACACATTTCCACGCTGAAACCGGATCGACAAATACGGGTACGTTGGCGGCATTATCCAGAATCCATGCCAGTGCCTCTTCACTGATATTACAGTCTGCGACAATGACCTTTGCCCTCTGAATAAATTCACGGTGCTGTGCGAGATATTCAGCTGTAATAGCGTTGCTAATATTCATGTCATTTATAGCAACCAGCATTTCACCGGTATTATCGAGTAATGATAAATAACTAGACGTATTTTCTCCCGGCACAATCAGGCATTTATCGACATAAACGCCAGATTGATTGGTTTGCGTTAGCAGCGATTGACCATAAAAATCACTGCCTACTGCGCTCAGTAGCCAGGCTTTGTTACCCAGCAACGCCAGGTTTTGTGCAATATTGCGCCCTACTCCACCAGGCGTAAATTTTATTTTACCTGGATTTGAATCCGCATAATTTAATGATTCATGTGAATATCCGGCGACATCAATATTCGCCGAACCTATAATTACGACATAATCCTTTTCGCGCATAGCACGTCCTCTGGTAAAAAATTACCAACCCTGTCAATCCACAAGAATATAGATACTGCAAAGACGGTTTAAACATGTGTTCATATTTAAACATGTGCTCATAGTATGCATGTTTTACGTAAAGTAAATTACCGCCAGAGAGGCAAAATGGGCAGATTTGAGCAGGCTCACAAAATGCGATTAAATGCCTGAATTACAAAAGCGAGGAATTTGTGACGGGATGCACAGAACAGGAACACTAAAAAAGGGCAGAAAATAATCTGCCCTTGAGGAAATAACCTTAGTGTTTGATGAACGTTTCAGGTTTCTACTGAAAGATAAAACCATTTAAATTCATAAAATTACATTTACAAACCGGTCATTCCCTTTGCGCTCATCCAATGATACAGGGCAGGAAATTTCTGCCCTGTAACACACCTTTTATTACGCTGCTTTCGCTACTGCGTCCACTTCCGGACGTTTCAGGAAGGCATAGGCCAAACCCGCCACCAGCGTACCGGCAATAATTGCTACCAGGTAACCCAATACCGGCGTAATAGCGCCAGGGATCAGCAGAACAAACAGACCACCGTGCGGTGCCATCAGTTTCGCACCAATCGCCATTGAGATTGCGCCAGTCAGCGCCCCACCCACGATACAGCACGGCAGCACACGCATCGGATCACGAGCAGCAAACGGAATTGCACCTTCCGAAATAAAGCACAGTCCCAGTACCAGAGCGGCTTTGCCACCTTCCTGCTGCGCTTTGTCGAATTTGCGACGCGCCACCATTGTTGCCAGGCCCATTGCCAGCGGTGGCACCATACCTGCCGCCATAATCGCCGCCATCGGGCCATAGGTTTGAGTACTCAGCAGACCCACACCGAATGCGTACGCTGCTTTATTTACCGGACCGCCCATGTCAGTACACATCATGCCACCGAGGATCGCCCCCAGCAGAACCGCATTCGCAGTCCCCATGGTCTGCAGCCAGTGAGTCAACCCTTCGAGAATGCCAGCAACCGGTTTACCGATCAGGTAGATCATCGCCAGACCGACCACCAGACTGGAAATTAGCGGAATGATCAGGATCGGTTTCAGCGCCTCCATACTCTGTGGCAGTTTCAATTGCGTACTGATTAACTTCGCAATGTAACCAGCCAGGAAGCCCGCAATAATACCACCAATGAAGCCAGAACCGGTGCTGACCGCCAGCATACCGCCAATCAGACCCGGCGTGAGGCCCGGACGATCGGCAATGGAAAAGGCAATATAACCTGCCAGTACCGGCACCATCAGCGCAAAGGCTGAACCACCACCAATCTGCATCAGCGCCGCTGCCAACGTACCCGGCTCTTTAAACGCTTCGATACCAAAAGCAAAAGAAAGCGCGATACACAGACCACCAGCAACGACCATCGGCAGCATGTAAGAGACGCCCGTTAGCAAGTGACGATAAGCGCCTGCACTCTCTTTCTTACCTTCAGTGGTCGCCGTTTGAGTTTTGCCCGCCGGTTCATACGGCGTTGCTTCAGCAACCGCTTTATCCAGTTCCTGCGCGGTTTTCTTCAGCGCCAGACCGGTAGAGGTACGATACATCGGTTTACCAGCAAATTTCGCCAGATCCACTTCGATATCTGCCGCCACAATCACCAGATCCGCTGCGGCTACTTCCTCGGGAGTGATTGCATTACCCGCGCCAACAGAACCACGGGTTTCAACTTTCACCCACCAGCCACGTTTTTTCGCTTCGGTTTCAATGGCTTCAGCCGCCATAAAGGTGTGTGCTACGCCAGTCGGGCAAGCAGTCACCGCAACTACGCGTTTCGGACCGCTGGCGGCAACCGGTGCTGTCGCAGTGACCGGCGCAGTGTAAGGTTTCGCATGGCCTTTGGCTTCACTCAGGAACAGCTCAGGGTGCGCAACTGCCCGGGAAATATCACCCAGCCAGACATTTTTACCGTTCAGCGCGCTGTCATTCGGGATGGAATCACCGAGAACAATCGCCATTTCTGCGTCGTTCGGATTGTCGATGATTTCCAGTTTTGCTTTTCGCGCCGCCGCGCCCAGCAGGGTCTTCGCCATATAGGCGCGTGCCTGACCGAGATTAGCGTCAATAATCAGCAGCGTTTTCATTATGCCTCTCCTGCTGTCAGTTAAAAGGTTGTAAGTCGACGCGCGCCATCATTGCGGCCAACTGCGGACGATCGGTAATACCCACATTGCTTTGACTTACCGCCAGGGCTGCAACAGCTGTCGCCAGACGCAGTGTGTGTTCACTGGATTCACGCATCAGCAAGCCATAAATCAGGCCACCAACCATAGAATCCCCTGCGCCAACGGTGCTTACGACATCGACTGACGGTGGTTTGGCGATCCATTCGCCGGAGGCATTAACCCAAAGCGCGCCTTCGGCACCCAGTGAAATAACAACATGCGCAATACCTTGTTCACGTAGCGCATGTGCAGCTTCAATCACATCTTTCATTTCAGGCAGTTTACGGCCTGCCCAGATTTCCAACTCGCGGCGGTTAGGTTTCACCAGCCACGGTGCCGCTTTCAAACCTGCTACTAACGCTTCACGGCTACTATCAAAGATAATGCAAGGACACTGACTACGCAGGCGAGTCATCCAGTCGGTGAACGCTTCCGGGCTGACGCCTGACGGTAAGCTTCCGCTGACACAGACCATATCGAACTGACCGAGCCAGCTCAGAGAATCAGTCACAAAGCGTTCCCAGTCGGCGGGGGTGACTTCAAAACCCGAGAAGTTGAAGTCGGTCACTTCGCCGTCTTTTTCCGTCAGCTTAACGTTAATTCGGGTGCGCCCCTGTACAACCTGGAAACGGTTGGCAATGCCCAGCTCGCTGAACAGTTGCTGAAAACCATCCTGATTGTCTTTACCCAGGAAGCCGCCAACGGTGACATCAATTCCCAGGTCTTTTAATACTTTGGCCACGTTGATGCCTTTACCCGCCGCATGCAGACCGGTGGTTTTCACCAGGTTCACTTCGCCGCGTTCAATTTCCGGGCAGAAACCAACAAGGTCATAAGCCGGATTAAGGGTGATAGTAGCAACACGTCTGCTCATTATGCGCCCTCCCCAAGACCAGCAGCGATAGCGTCGCCGATTGCTTTCAGCGCCTGTTCAGCATCTGCACCCTGGGCGGTAAAGCGTAGGCGATGACCTTTCTTAACGCCAAGTGCCACAACTTTCATCAGACTACGTCCGTTTGCCGGTTTGCCGGTACCATCAAGGTTTGTCACGGTAATATCACTGTTAAATTGTTTAATGGTATTGACCAGCATGGTACCTGGACGAGCATGCAGGCCGTGTTCATTGCGCACCACAAACTCCGCGCTTAACACGTCGTCGGTCGGCGCATCATCGCTGGTCAGCAGCGCCAGCAACGTTGCCGCATCCGCTTTCAGCAAGCGGTCAGCTTTATTGTCGAGCAATAAATCAGCGAGACGCTTAAGAACCGCGATGGGCTGATCGTCATTCATCGCCACACTCACCAGCATGGCTGCCGTTTCGCCGTCCACATCAAAAGCATTTGCCGCACGGCTTACCGCAATCGCGCTACGCAGATTGCCTTCGGCGCTATCGCTCAGCCAGATACCCTGTCCGAGGTTCAGCGGTTGTTCATTGATGGCTTTGGTGACGAAAGTGGCGTCAACTGCCCTCGCCTCTTTCAGACGCGCAGCGTTCAGCGCCTGAAGAGTCAGCAGATCGCTGGCGACGATATCCAGCGTCAGCATTTCGTTGTCGAGCTTCAGCTGCTCACTCTGCTTTTCGCCCATCAGTAATGCGCGAAGTTCTTCTGCTGTTGTTGCTGACTTCAGTTGTTCAGCAACGGAATCATCGCTCAGTACGTGGGTCAGCTGGCGTAGCAGGCCCAGATGTTCATCCGAGCTGGCAGCAATACCGATTGCCACGTACGCTACCTGACCGTCACCCCAGGTGACGCCTTCCGGGAACTGAAATACCTGAACGCCGGTTTTCAGCACCTGATCGCGGGTGTCGGTAGTGCCGTGTGGAATAGCAATACCATTGCCGAGGAACGTTGAGGTTTGCTGTTCGCGCGCCAGCATGCCATTGACGTAGCCTTCTGCTACATTACCGGCCTGCACCAGCGCCGCAGCGACCTGGCGAATCGCCTCTTCTTTGTCTCCGGCCTTTTCGCCCGGATGGATGTCCTGTACGGATAACTGGAACATAGTTCTCCTCTCTTGCTGAATTGAAACGATTCAGCCTCTATGAGAAAAAAAGCGCCAACCTGGCTTAGGGTTAAAGACAAGATCGCGCTGAAACGTTTCAAGAAAGCATAATACTTCTGTTTCAGCACGCAAGGAAAGCCGTAAAGTTATGAGCAAAAGTTTGATGTGCTGCACAATTTTTTGCCATTTTTCCTAATTGCTGATGGGAAAATCCGTTATCAGCAATTTCATTTCAGCAGCGTCAGCAGCCAATCAGCAACAGTGAAATGGCATTTTGATTATTCGTGGCGCTTTTGATTTCGCTGTCTGTTTATTTTCTGACAAGCAGCGTAAACTCCGCGTCTTCCTCTTCCAGTGATCGACCAGCATGCATAACTCCCCCGCAGTCTCCAGCGCGAAATCGTTTGACCTGACCTCGACGGCGTTTTTAATCGTTGCCTTTCTCACCGGTATTGCGGGCGCTCTGCAAACCCCGACACTCAGTATTTTTCTTACTGATGAAGTACATGCTCGTCCGGCGATGGTGGGATTCTTCTTTACCGGCAGCGCTGTCATTGGGATTCTGGTAAGTCAGTTTCTCGCCGGGCGCTCTGATAAGCGCGGCGATCGCAAATCGCTGATTGTCTTTTGCTGCCTGTTAGGCGTGCTGGCCTGCACCCTTTTTGCCTGGAATCGCAACTACTTTGTTTTGCTATTCGTTGGCGTCTTTCTTAGCAGCTTTGGCTCGACCGCTAACCCGCAAATGTTTGCCCTTGCCCGTGAACATGCCGACAAAACCGGACGTGAGGCGGTGATGTTCAGCTCTTTTTTACGCGCTCAGGTTTCACTGGCATGGGTCATTGGCCCACCGCTGGCTTATGCCTTAGCGATGGGTTTCAGCTTTACGGTAATGTATCTGAGCGCAGCGGTAGCGTTTATTGTTTGCGGTGTGATGGTGTGGCTGTTTTTACCGTCGATGCAAAAAGAGCTTCCGCTGGCGACCGGCACGATCGAAGCGCCGCGCCGTAACCGTCGCGATACGCTGCTGCTGTTTGTCATTTGTACATTGATGTGGGGCTCGAACAGCCTGTACATCATCAACATGCCGCTATTTATTATCAACGAACTGCATCTTCCCGAGAAACTGGCCGGTGTGATGATGGGGACCGCCGCCGGGCTGGAAATCCCGACGATGTTGATTGCCGGATATTTCGCCAAACGTCTGGGTAAGCGTTTCTTAATGCGCGTTGCTGCCGTGGGTGGCGTCTGTTTTTACGCAGGAATGCTGATGGCGCATTCACCTGTCATTCTGTTGGGCTTGCAGCTGCTAAATGCTATTTTTATTGGCATTCTGGGCGGCATCGGGATGCTCTATTTTCAGGATCTGATGCCCGGTCAGGCGGGTTCAGCCACCACGCTCTATACCAACACGTCGCGCGTGGGCTGGATCATCGCAGGATCAGTGGCGGGCATCGTCGCCGAGATCTGGAATTATCACGCTGTGTTCTGGTTTGCGATGGTGATGATTATCGCCACTCTGTTTTGCTTACTGCGGATTAAAGATGTTTAAGGCGCGGTCAGCATTTCCAGATCGATAAGCCAGGTCATGGCCTGCTGACGCGAGTTACCGCACATTTCAGCGCTGGCTTGTAAGCCTGCACAGACTTTCGGTCGCAGTGGCGAGGTGAAAATTTTACAGCGTTGCTGTTCATCAAGCTGAATGCAGGGCGTATTGGCGGGCTTGCCATCTGGCATACCGGGAATAGGGCTGGAAATTGAAGGGGCAGTGCAACACGCCCCGCAACCCGGACGGCATTTCATACGTTGTTCTCTTAAGGTTAACCACCGGATTGATGAGCGCGCACAGTACCACCTTTTTTGCACCAGCAAAAGTGCGAATACCACTTGCCCGAAAGGCCCGTCGCGAGTACTTTGTCGCGATATTTTTGACATTTTCGACTACAGGAATTTTTCGATGCCAAGAGCGAACGAAATTAAAAAAGGTATGGTACTGAATTACAACGGCAAACTGCTGCTGGTTAAGGATATTGATATTCAGTCGCCCACTGCCCGCGGTGCCGCTACGCTGTACAAAATGCGTTTTTCTGATGTCCGTACCGGGCTGAAAGTAGAAGAGCGTTTCAAAGGTGATGATATCGTTGACACCGTGACGCTGACCCGCCGTTACGTTGACTTCTCCTATGTCGATGGCAACGAATATGTCTTTATGGATAAAGAAGACTATACCCCGTATACCTTCACCAAAGATCAGATTGAAGAAGAGTTGCTGTTTATGCCAGAGGGCGGCATGCCGGACATGCAGGTGCTGACCTGGGACGGTCAACTGCTGGCGCTTGAGCTGCCGCAGACCGTTGATCTGGAAATCGTTGAAACCGCACCAGGCATCAAAGGGGCATCTGCCAGCGCCCGTAACAAACCGGCGACATTGAGCACTGGTCTGGTGATTCAGGTACCAGAATACTTAAGCCCGGGCGAAAAAATTCGTATCCATATCGAAGAACGCCGTTATATGGGGCGTGCTGACTAACTTCAGCCGCATGCAGAAAAGGGATAGCTCAGGCTGTCCCTTTTTTAATTTATTATACCAATCTTCTATTTTGCGCTTCCTGAACACCTTACGCCCTCAATTTTCACTCGTTGATTGATCGCCCTCACACTTCATCGCATTAACAATCCAGACCAATTTCAATTGCTGTCATATAACTTTACACTGTCATTGTTAATTTATCGTTACTAAGACGTGACTCCTATGAAGACAATTGCCTCCGTTACGCTCCCGCATCATGTACACGCTCCACGCTACGATCGCCAGCAGTTGCAATCACGTATCGTTCATTTTGGCTTTGGCGCCTTTCACCGCGCTCATCAGGCGTTACTGACCGATCGTGTGCTGAATGCCCAGGGCGGCGACTGGGGGATCTGTGAAATCAGCTTGTTCAGCGGTGATCAACTGATGAGCCAGCTCCGCGCACAGAACCATTTATATACCGTGCTGGAAAAAGGTGCGGACGGCAATCAGGTGATAATTGTCGGTGCCGTTCACGAATGCCTTAATGCAAAACTGGATTCCTTAGCGGCAATTATTGAGAAATTTTGCGAGCCACAGGTGGCAATTGTTTCCCTGACGATTACCGAAAAAGGCTATTGTATTGACCCGGCCACCGGTGCACTCGACACCAGTAATCCGCGGATTATTCACGATCTACAAACCCCTGAAGAACCTCACTCCGCACCGGGTATTCTCGTCGAAGCACTGAAACGCCGCCGTGAGCGCGGCCTTACACCGTTTACCGTGCTCTCCTGCGACAATATTCCCGACAATGGCCATGTGGTGAAAAACGCGGTGCTGGGAATGGCAGAAAAACGTTCGCCAGAAC
This sequence comes from Escherichia sp. WS33, assembly GCF_046486385.1. Lineage (NCBI taxonomy): Bacteria > Pseudomonadati > Pseudomonadota > Gammaproteobacteria > Enterobacterales > Enterobacteriaceae > Escherichia > Escherichia sp. WS33. Next base: position 202,251 of record NZ_JBJQLJ010000003.1, read on the forward strand.
TCGCCGGGTGGATAAAAGAACACGTCAGTTTTCCGGGAACCATGGTCGACCGCATTGTTCCGGCTGCAACCGACGAATCACTGGCAGAAATCAGCCAGCATCTGGGGGTAAATGATCCCTGCGCGATTAGCTGCGAACCGTTTATCCAGTGGGTAGTGGAAGATAACTTCGTCGCTGGGCGTCCTGCCTGGGAAGTCGCAGGTGTACAAATGGTGAATGATGTCCTGCCATGGGAAGAGATGAAACTGCGTATGCTTAATGGCAGCCACTCTTTTCTCGCTTATCTGGGTTACCTTTCAGGATTCGCCCATATCAGTGATTGCATGCAGGATCGCGCATTTCGCCATGCCGCCAGAACATTAATGCTGAATGAGCAAGCGCCGACACTACAAATTAAAGATGTCGATTTAACACAATATGCGGACAAGTTAATTGCACGTTTTGCTAATCCGGCGCTGAAACATAAGACCTGGCAAATCGCAATGGATGGTAGCCAGAAATTACCGCAACGTATGCTGGCAGGTATTCGCATACATCTGGGGTGCGAAACGGACTGGTCGTTGCTGGCATTAGGCGTTGCTGGCTGGATGCGTTACGTCAGCGGCGTTGATGATGCCGGAAATGCCATTGATGTTCGCGATCCGCTTAGCGATAAAATTCGCGAACTTGTTGCGGGCAGCAGCAGTGAACAACGCGTAACCGCCCTGCTTTCCCTGCGTGAAGTTTTCGGTGATGATCTGCCAGATAACCCGCATTTTGTGCAGGCCATCGAACAAGCCTGGCAACAAATCGTACAATTCGGCGCACATCAGGCGCTATTAAACACCCTCAAAATTTAACGATTTCTGCGGTTAAAGCGGATGAAGCTCACCTTCGTCCGCTCTCCCCTTCTCTTTTCTGCCTTTTTTAGCCAGGATTAACGCTCAGTTAACTTACCAGAGTATTGCGGAGCCGTTGTGACCAGGACCAACCTCATCACCGGTTTTCTCGGCAGCGGGAAAACCACGTCGATTCTTCATCTGTTAGCCCATAAAGATCCCAACGAAAAATGGGCGGTACTGGTTAATGAATTTGGGGAAGTCGGAATTGATGGTGCTTTGCTCGCCGATAGCGGCGCATTGCTGAAAGAGATCCCCGGCGGCTGCATGTGCTGCGTTAATGGTTTACCCATGCAGGTAGGGTTGAATACCTTACTGCGTCAGGGAAAACCAGACCGCTTGTTGATAGAGCCGACCGGGCTGGGCCATCCGAAACAGATCCTCGATCTGTTAACCGCACCAGTCTATGAACCGTGGATAGATCTGCGCGCCACCTTGTGCATTCTCGATCCGCGCTTGCTGCTGGACGAAAAAAGCGCCAGCAATGAAAACTTCCGTGACCAGCTGGCTGCCGCAGACATCATTGTCGCCAATAAATCCGACCGTGCGACGCCCGAAAGTGAGCAAGCGCTACAGCGTTGGTGGCAGCAAAATGGTGGCGATCGACAATTAATTCACAGTGAGCATGGGAAAGTTGACGGTCATCTTCTGGATTTGCCGCGTCGCAATTTAGCCGAGTTGCCCGCCAGCGCCGCGCATTCTCATCAGCATGTCGTGAAAAAAGGGTTAGCAGCGTTAAGCCTGCCAGAGCATCAACGCTGGCGTCGCAGTCTGAACAGCGGGCAAGGATATCAGGCCTGCGGCTGGATATTCGACGCTGATACGGTATTCGACACCATTGGCATTCTGGAATGGGCGCGACTTGCACCGGTGGAACGCGTCAAAGGCGTGCTGCGTATTCCCGAAGGGCTGGTACGAATCAACCGTCAGGGCGATGACCTGCACATTGAAACGCAAAACGTTGCGCCACCGGACAGTCGTATTGAGCTGATTTCCAGCAGCGAAGCTGACTGGAATGCTTTGCAGAGCGCGCTGTTGAAGCTTCGTTTAGCGACTACCGCGTAAGGTTGCCTGCGTTTTTCAGTAAGATAATTAGAGAAAATATGATTAAAAATTTGCCGCAAATAGTGTTGTTGAATATTGTCGGCCTCGCGCTGTTTCTTTCCTGGTATATTCCCGTTAATCATGGATTCTGGTTGCCGATTGATGCGGATATTTTTTATTTCTTTAATCAGAAACTGGTCGAAAGTAAGGCCTTTTTGTGGCTGGTTGCATTGACCAACAATCGCGCCTTCGACGGTTGTTCACTGCTGGCGATGGGTATGTTGATGCTGAGTTTCTGGCTGAAAGAAAACGCCCCAGGCAGACGACGTATCGTGATTATTGGTCTGGTCATGCTATTAACTGCAGTGGTATTAAACCAGCTGGGTCAGGCATTAATTCCTGTAAAACGGGCCAGCCCAACATTGACTTTTACCGACATTAACCGCGTCAGCGAACTGCTCTCTGTTCCCACGAAAGATGCCTCACGAGATAGCTTTCCCGGCGATCACGGCATGATGCTGCTTATTTTTTCGGCATTCATGTGGCGTTATTTCGGCAAAGTTGCAGGTCTTATCGCCCTTATTATTTTTGTGGTTTTTGCGTTTCCCAGAGTAATGATTGGCGCACACTGGTTTACTGACATCATTGTCGGTTCGATGACCGTGATATTGATCGGTTTGCCCTGGGTGTTGCTGACGCCATTAAGTGATCGATTAATCACCTTTTTTGACAAATCACTACCGGGAAAAAACAAACATTTCCAAAACAAATAACTCACAGTAATTAACATCATCAGGTTTATTTTTATAGTGAGGATAATCCTGATGATGCGCACCGTGCTTTCATCCATCGCGCGCAAAAATCATTCTCTAAGTAAATGAATGGATTGCATGCGTTTCACTCAATCGTACTTTAATTGACCAATCCCGCTTATTAACTTTCTGTATCACTTTTTCTTATAAAAAATCATGTAAAACCGCTCGCCAAGACCGCACCAATCGGGTAATCTCGAACTCGTTTTGCCTCGGCGGTAGATTATCCTCACAGCATATAATTTTGTGCGTTAGTCCACAGATTTGGCCTTAAGGAATTGTTTCAACATGCCCAGGTAATTAGTCTCGTGTCGCTTGGCATTTTTTTATAACGATATTTGTCGTTAAGGACTTCAAGGGAAAACAAACAACATGGTCAAATCTCAACCGATTTTGAGATATATCTTGCGCGGGATCCCCGCGATTGCAGTAGCGGTTCTGCTTTCTGCATGTAGTGCAAATAACACCGCAAAGAATATGCATCCTGAGACACGTGTAGTGGGTAGTGAAACATCATCACTGCAAGCTTCTCAGGATGAATTTGAAAACCTGGTTCGTAATGTCGACGTAAAATCGCGAATTATGGATCAGTATGCTGACTGGAAAGGCGTACGTTATCGTCTGGGCGGCAGCACTAAAAAAGGTATCGATTGTTCTGGTTTCGTACAGCGTACATTCCGTGAGCAATTTGGCTTAGAACTTCCACGTTCGACTTACGAACAGCAGGAAATGGGTAAATCTGTTTCCCGCAGTAATTTGCGTACGGGTGATTTAGTTCTGTTCCGTGCCGGTTCAACGGGACGCCATGTCGGTATTTATATCGGCAACAATCAGTTTGTCCATGCTTCCACCAGCAGTGGTGTTATTATTTCCAGCATGAATGAACCGTACTGGAAGAAGCGTTACAACGAAGCACGCCGGGTTCTCAGCCGCAGCTAATAAACCGTTTGGATGCAATCCCTTGGCTATCCTAACGAGTTAACTGAAAGCACTGCTTAGGCAGTGCTTTTTTGTTTTCATTCATCAGAGAAAATGATGTTTCCGCGTCTTGATCCAGGCTATAGTCCGGTCATTGTTATCTTTTAAATGTTGTCGTAATTTCAGGAAATTAACGGAATCATGTTCATACGCGCTCCCAATTCTGGACGTAAGCTCCTGCTTACCTGCATTGTTGCAGGCGTGATGATTGCGATACTGGTGAGTTGCCTTCAGTTTTTAGTGGCCTGGCATAAGCACGAAGTCAAATACGACACACTGATTACCGACGTACAAAAGTATCTCGATACCTATTTTGCCGACCTGAAATCCACTACTGACCGGCTCCAGCCGCTGACCTTAGATACCTGCCAGCAGGCTAACCCCGAACTGACCGCCCGCGCGGCGTTTAGCATGAATGTCCGTACGTTTGTGCTGGTGAAAGATAAAAAAACATTCTGTTCATCTGCGACCGGTGAGATGGACATTCCACTCAATGAATTGATTCCGGCGCTCGACATTAATAAAAATGTCGATATGGCGATCTTACCCGGCACGCCGATGGTGCCGAACAAACCCGCAATCGTCATCTGGTATCGCAACCCTTTGCTGAAAAATAGCGGCGTCTTTGCCGCTCTGAATCTCAACCTGACGCCTTCACTCTTTTATAGTTCACGGCAGGAAGATTACGATGGCGTCGCCCTCATTATTGGCAATACTGCGCTATCTACCTTTTCTTCACGTTTGATGAACGTTAACGAATTAACCGACATGCCAGTCCGTGAAACTAAAATTGCGGGCATTCCTCTGACCGTTCGGCTTTATGCAGATGACTGGACATGGAACGATGTGTGGTACGCATTTTTACTGGGCGGCATGAGTGGAACTGTCGTTGGCCTGCTCTGCTATTACCTGATGAGCGTACGTATGCGCCCCGGCAGAGAAATCATGACCGCCATCAAGCGCGAACAATTTTACGTGGCGTATCAACCGGTGGTGGATACACAAGCTTTGCGAGTAACGGGCCTGGAAGTACTGCTACGCTGGCGGCATCCTGTCGCGGGAGAAATTCCCCCGGATGCCTTCATTAACTTTGCCGAATCGCAAAAGATGATTGTGCCGCTGACTCAGCATCTGTTTGAGTTAATTGCCCGCGATGCCGCAGAATTAGAAAAAGTGCTGCCGGTAGGCGTCAAATTTGGCATTAACATTGCGCCGGACCATCTGCACAGCGAAAGCTTTAAAGCAGATATCCAGAAACTGCTCACTTCCCTACCCGCACACCATTTCCAGATTGTGCTGGAAATTACCGAGCGCGATATGCTGAAAGAGCAAGAAGCCACACAACTCTTCGCCTGGCTGCACTCGGTAGGCGTAGAAATTGCTATTGATGACTTCGGCACCGGGCACAGCGCGCTTATCTATCTTGAGCGTTTTACGCTCGATTATCTGAAAATTGACCGTGGATTTATCAACGCCATCGGTACGGAAACGATCACTTCACCCGTACTTGACGCGGTGCTGACGCTGGCGAAACGCCTCAATATGCTGACGGTTGCTGAAGGGGTCGAAACGCCGGAACAAGCGCGATGGCTAAGCGAACGCGGCGTTAATTTCATGCAAGGCTACTGGATTAGTCGCCCGTTACCGCTGGACGATTTTGTTCGCTGGCTGAAGAAACCGTATACGCCGCAGTGGTAAGGTGTGCTTACGTCCCTTATTATTCATAGTGAAAGCATGCCGGATTGCGGCTAATGATGAGTAAAAGGAAATCCGTTGCAGATGATTGTGCGCATACTGCTGCTGTTTATCGCTCTGTTCACCTTTGGTGCGCAGGCGCAGGCTATCAAGGAAAGCTATGCCTTTGCCGTGCTGGGCGAACCCCGGTACGCGTTTAATTTCAACCATTTTGATTATGTGAACCCCGCCGCGCCAAAAGGTGGGCAGATAACGTTGTCAGCCCTCGGCACCTTCGATAATTTCAACCGCTATGCACTGCGCGGCAACCCGGGCGCACGCACCGAGCAGCTGTACGACACGCTATTTACGACTTCCGATGACGAACCAGGCAGTTATTACCCGCTGATTGCTGAAAGCGCACGCTATGCTGACGATTATTCCTGGGTGGAGGTCGCTATTAATCCGCGCGCCCGTTTTCATGATGGTTCGCCCATTACTGCCCGCGATGTAGAGTTTACTTTTCGAAAATTTATGACCGAAGGCGTACCGCAATTTCGTCTGGTCTACAAAGGCACCACCGTCAAAGCCATTGCACCGTTAACCGTGCGCATTGAGTTAGCTAAAGCCAGCAAAGAAGATATGCTGAGTCTGTTTTCGCTGCCGGTATTTCCAGAAAAGTACTGGAAGGATCACAAACTTAGCGACCCGCTCGCCACGCCTCCGCTTGCCAGTGGTCCGTACCGCGTTACGTCCTGGAAAATGGGGCAAAATATTGTCTATTCCCGCGTGAAAGATTACTGGGCAGCAAACTTACCGGTAAACCGTGGACGCTGGAATTTCGACACCATTCGCTACGATTATTACCTCGATGATAATGTCGCCTTTGAAGCGTTTAAAGCAGGTGCCTTTGATTTGCGTATGGAAAACGACGCTAAAAACTGGGCCACGCGTTATACCGGTAAAAATTTCGATAAAAAATACATCATCAAAGATGAGCAAAAGAACGAATCAGCCCAGGATACGCGCTGGCTGGCGTTTAATATCCAACGTCCGGTATTCAGCGATCGCCGGGTCCGGGAAGCAATCACCCTCGCCTTTGACTTTGAATGGATGAACAAGGCGTTGTTTTACAACGCCTGGAGTCGCACGAACAGTTATTTTCAGAATACCGAATACGCGGCCAGAAATTACCCCGACGCCGCGGAGCTGGTGCTTCTGGCACCAATGAAAAAAGATCTACCGCCAGAAGTCTTCACACAAATCTACCAGCCGCCGGTATCTAAAGGCGATGGCTACGATCGTGACAACCTGTTAAAAGCCGACAAACTTCTCAACGAAGCGGGCTGGGTGCTGAAGGGTCAGCAACGCGTTAATGCCACAACGGGTCAGCCACTCAGCTTTGAATTATTGCTTCCCGCAAGCAGCAATAGTCAGTGGGTATTGCCGTTCCAGCACAGCCTGCAACGGCTGGGTATCAACATGGACATTCGCAAGGTGGATAACTCGCAAATCACCAACCGCATGCGCAGTCGCGACTATGACATGATGCCGCGCGTATGGCGGGCGATGCCGTGGCCCAGTTCCGATTTACAGATTTCCTGGTCATCGGAATATATCAATTCCACTTATAATGCCCCCGGCGTGCAAAGTCCGGTTATCGACTCGCTGATCAATCAAATTATTGCCGCGCAGGGAAATAAAGAAAAATTACTGCCGTTAGGGCGAGCACTGGATCGCGTATTAACGTGGAATTATTACATGCTGCCAATGTGGTACATGGCGGAAGACCGTCTCGCCTGGTGGGATAAATTCTCCCAACCCGCTGTACGCCCTGTTTACAGCCTGGGTATCGATACCTGGTGGTATGACGTTAATAAAGCGGCCAAACTGCCGTCAGCCAGACAACAGGGAGAGTAGATGGGCGCTTATCTGATTCGCCGTCTGTTGCTGGTGATCCCAACGTTATGGGCGATTATCACTATCAACTTTTTCATCGTGCAAATTGCGCCTGGCGGTCCGGTCGACCAGGCCATCGCCGCCATTGAGTTTGGTAATGCCGGAGTATTACCCGGCGCAGGCGGTGAAGGTATTCGCGCCAGCCATGCGCAAACGGGCGTCGGCAATATCAGCGACAGTAATTACCGTGGCGGACGCGGATTAGATCCAGAAGTGATCGCCGAGATCACTCATCGCTACGGTTTCGATAAGCCGATCCACGAACGTTACTTCAAAATGCTCTGGGACTACATCCGCTTTGATTTTGGTGATAGCCTTTTTCGCAGCGCCTCGGTGCTGACGCTGATTAAAGACAGTCTGCCGGTTTCCATCACCCTCGGATTGTGGAGCACGCTGATTATCTATCTGGTGTCGATTCCGTTAGGCATTCGCAAAGCTGTTTATAATGGGAGCCGCTTTGACGTCTGGAGTAGCGCATTTATCATCATCGGCTACGCCATTCCGGCCTTTTTGTTTGCCATCCTGCTGATTGTCTTCTTCGCGGGCGGCAGCTATTTCGACCTGTTCCCTCTACGCGGCCTGGTTTCCGCTAACTTTGATTCGCTGCCGTGGTATCAGAAAATCACCGATTATCTGTGGCATATCACGCTGCCGGTGCTGGCGACAGTGATTGGTGGCTTTGCGGCGCTGACCATGCTGACCAAAAACTCATTCCTTGATGAAGTGCGCAAGCAATACGTGGTGACCGCGCGTGCGAAAGGGGTAAGTGAAAAAAATATTCTCTGGAAACATGTGTTCCGCAACGCCATGCTGCTGGTGATTGCCGGTTTTCCGGCGACGTTTATCAGCATGTTTTTTACCGGCTCGCTGCTGATTGAAGTGATGTTTTCACTCAATGGCCTTGGCTTACTGGGCTACGAAGCGACCGTCTCGCGCGATTATCCTGTAATGTTTGGTACCTTGTATATTTTCACCCTGATTGGCCTGCTGCTGAATATTGTCAGTGATATCAGCTATACGCTGGTCGATCCGCGTATAGATTTTGAGGGACGTTAATGTCGCGACTCAGCCCCGTCAATCAGGCCCGTTGGGCGCGTTTTCGCCATAACCGTCGCGGCTACTGGTCGTTATGGATTTTCCTCGTTTTGTTTGGTTTGAGTTTGTGTTCTGAACTTATCGCCAACGATAAACCGTTGCTGGTACGTTATGACGGCAGTTGGTATTTCCCGTTGTTGAAAAACTACAGCGAAAGCGATTTTGGCGGCCCGCTGGCAAGTCAGGCTGATTATCAGGACCCGTGGCTGAAACAACGGCTGGAAAATAACGGCTGGGTACTGTGGGCACCGATTCGCTTTGGTGCTACCAGTATCAACTTTGCTACCGATAAGCCCTTCCCTTCTCCACCCTCCCGGCAAAACTGGCTGGGAACGGATGCCAACGGCGGCGATGTGCTGGCACGCATTCTCTATGGCACGCGGATCTCGGTTCTGTTTGGCCTGATGCTGACTCTCTGTTCCAGCGTGATGGGCGTGCTGGCGGGGGCGCTACAAGGCTATTACGGCGGTAAAGTCGATCTCTGGGGACAACGCTTTATTGAAGTATGGTCGGGGATGCCGACGCTGTTTTTGATTATTTTACTTTCCAGCGTCGTACAGCCTAACTTCTGGTGGCTGCTGGCAATTACTGTCTTGTTTGGCTGGATGAGTCTGGTCGGCGTGGTGCGGGCGGAGTTTTTACGTACTCGTAATTTCGACTACATTCGTGCGGCACAGGCGCTTGGCGTCAGCGATCGCAGTATCATCCTGCGTCATATGTTGCCTAATGCCATGGTCGCGACCCTCACCTTTTTACCGTTTATTTTATGTAGTTCGATAACCACCCTGACCTCGCTCGATTTCCTCGGCTTCGGTCTACCGCTCGGTTCACCGTCACTCGGTGAACTGCTGTTACAAGGGAAAAATAACCTTCAGGCCCCGTGGCTTGGGATCACCGCCTTCTTGTCGGTGGCGATATTATTGTCTTTGCTGATCTTTATTGGTGAAGCCGTCCGCGACGCATTTGATCCTAATAAGGCGGTGTAGCATGACGCAAACTCTGTTAGCGATTGAAAATTTGTCGGTGGGTTTTCGCCATCAGCAAACCGTACGTACAGTAGTCAATGATGTTTCACTACAGATTGAGGCTGGCGAAACGCTGGCGCTGGTGGGTGAGTCAGGTTCAGGCAAAAGCGTTACCGCGCTGTCAATTTTACGCCTGCTCCCTTCCCCGCCGGTTGAATATCTCTCCGGCGATATTCGTTTTCATGGCGAATCGCTGCTTCACGCCAGCGATCAAACGTTGCGCGGTGTACGCGGTAATAAGATCGCCATGATTTTTCAGGAACCGATGGTGTCGTTAAATCCATTGCATACCCTGGAAAAACAGCTTTATGAAGTGCTTTCACTCCACCGCGGGATGCGTCGGGAAGCGGCTCGTGGCGAAATTCTTAACTGCCTTGATCGCGTTGGTATCCGCCAGGCGGCAAAACGGCTGACAGATTATCCGCATCAGCTCTCCGGCGGGGAACGCCAGCGGGTGATGATTGCGATGGCGCTGTTAACGCGACCGGAATTATTAATTGCCGATGAACCGACCACCGCACTGGACGTCTCTGTCCAGGCGCAGATTTTACAGCTGTTGCGCGAACTGCAAGGCGAGCTGAATATGGGCATGCTGTTTATTACTCATAACCTCAGCATTGTCAGAAAACTGGCCCACCGCGTGGCGGTAATGCAAAACGGTCGCTGTGTCGAGCAAAATTACGCCGCTACGCTATTTGCCTCACCCACTCATCCTTACACACAAAAGCTACTCAACAGTGAACCGTCAGGCGATCCAGTGCCGTTGCCAGAACCTGCCTCAACGTTGCTGGATGTTGAACAGCTTCAGGTTGCCTTCCCCATTCGCAAAGGGATTTTGAAGCGCATTGTGGATCATAATGTGGTGGTGAAAAACATCAGTTTTACGCTACGAGCGGGTGAAACACTGGGTTTAGTGGGCGAGTCCGGTTCCGGGAAAAGTACGACGGGACTGGCGCTGCTGCGACTGATTAATTCTCAGGGCAGCATCATCTTTGACGGTCAGCCACTGCAAAATTTAAATCGCCGCCAGCTGTTACCTATTCGTCATCGCATTCAGGTGGTATTTCAGGATCCAAACTCCTCGCTCAACCCACGACTCAACGTTTTGCAGATTATTGAGGAAGGCTTACGGGTTCACCAGCCGACGCTTTCTGCCGCACAACGCGAACAACAAGTGATAGCCGTGATGCATGAAGTGGGATTAGATCCTGAAACACGCCACCGTTATCCGGCGGAGTTCTCTGGTGGTCAGCGACAACGTATTGCGATTGCCAGGGCATTAATTCTTAAGCCCTCGCTGATCATACTTGATGAACCGACATCATCACTCGACAAAACGGTACAGGCGCAAATATTGACGCTATTGAAATCATTGCAACAAAAGCATCAACTGGCCTATTTGTTTATCAGCCACGATTTGCACGTTGTCCGCGCGTTATGTCATCAGGTTATCGTACTGCGACAAGGGGAAGTAGTGGAACAAGGACCGTGCGCGCGCGTGTTTGCCACACCGCAGCAGGAGTATACGCGTCAGCTACTGGCGTTGAGCTGACGCTTAAAAAGGATTGTAGTTTGAAAAGGGTTCGGCAATTGCCACACCAAAATTTTTCAATCGGCATGTTGCAGCAAACTCGTCCTGGCGATTTACAAACAGGCACGGCTCACCTTCACACTCCAGCACCGAACATGGAACTTCGATGTCGCTTAACGCCTGGCTTAGTTTATACATCACCGACCATGCATTATCACCATCCGGGCTAAGCAATTTAAGCGCCACCAGGCTGTTGTCACCGCACGGTCCATTTTGCGGAATCGGTTCAACCTTCGAACCTGCGAAACCAGCAGACCAGCGATAGTTCTGCGGCAGTCGATGGACGATTGAGAGTTGTAATGAAGTCACTTATTTTCCCCGGAAGTACATTCACTTCACAATTTGTTTACATCAATTTTAACACATCATCAACAATCCGTCTTTATACAGATCGTAAAGATTGATGCCTCGCCTGCGTGGCCTCTATGGCTCTGATTTAAGTAATATCTGCGGGCGTGGTCACGTTTGCGGGGCTATATGTACCCGTTTCTGCGATCTAACTCAACCTTTTTAACTACAATGATGTGACTTTTTACATAAATTGATTTTACATAAAATAAACATATATCGGGGGAATGATAGATTTGTGGTTGACATGCATCAACAAAGGAAGCCTTTTAGCTTCCTCGTTGTGCAATAGATCACCGTTTTTTCGGTCGACTGGCGTACAGACAGAAGAGAATGGAGCTGCTTGCGCAGAATGCAATTGACCAAATCATCGGCCATGCAGAGTTAAAGGTCGCAAGAGAAAGCAATGCGCCAACAATTGCCCCTATGCCAAAACGGAAGGTTCCTGCCAGCGAAGATGCCGTTCCCGCCATATGGGGAAACTCATCAAGAATGACCGCCATCGCATTGGATGACACCATCGACACGCAGCCCACAAACGCCGCAACGCCAACCACCAGCGACCAGAATCCCAGCCCCAGCAGCGCACTGATGACCATCCACGCTGCCATAATAAATTGTATCCACAACCCCGAGCGGAACATATTTAACGCGCCAATGCGGCGAACGAAGCGGCTGTTAAAAATGGTCATCACGAACAGGAAAACAATGTTTAGTGCAAAGTAATAACCAAAGTTTTCCGGCGCGACGTGGTTAATTTCAATGTAGACAAACGGTCCGGCGCTTAAGAACGAGAACATTCCGGCAAAGCTGAAACCGCTGGCCAGCATATAACTCAGGACACGCTTATGACGGAACAGCGCCGCAAAGTTACCAATAGTGGTACGAATGTGAAATGGCTGACGACGCTCCGGTGGTAAGGTTTCTTTAATCAGGAAGAAAATCATTGCCGAAGCCAGAATCGCCGCTAATGCCAGGATCCAGAAGATGTAATGCCAGCTCAGCCACACCAGCACCCAACCGCCGACAATCGGTGCCATCAGCGGTGCAATAGTGGTCACCAGCATGACAAACGACATCATCCGCGAGAACTCTTCTTTCGGGTAAATATCGCGCATCAGGGCGTTAATGACCACGCTGGCCGCAGCCGCAGCCAGCCCGTGGAAGAAACGCATCACAATCAGCTGATCGATGGTGTTTGCCAACGCACACGCCACCGCGGCGGCGGCAAACACCAGCGTACCGCCGAGCACCACCGGCTTACGCCCGAAGCTGTCTGCCATCGGCCCGTAGATTAACTGCCCCAACGCAAAGCCCAGAATATAAGTACTGAGGGTCATCTGCGTACTGCCCGCCGGTACGCCAAACTGCGCTGAAATTACCGGTAGCGCGGGCAGATACATATCAATCGACAGCGGCATCAACATGGCCAGCAGGCCAAGGATAAAAACAATAGCAAACGACGAATGCTGTCGGGTGGTCACAACGGGCTCCTGAAAGTCATTGAAAAGTTAGACGACGCTGGCAATTTCTTCTTCAGTTAACGGACGATATTCACCGGGGGCTAAATCAGCATCCAGCGTAATACCGCCAATACGTTCACGATGCAGCTCAACCACGTGGTTACCCACGGCGGCGAACATGCGTTTCACCTGATGATAACGCCCTTCGCTGATGGTCAGACGAACCTGCGTTGGGGTAATCACTTCCAGCACCGCAGGCTTAGTGAGATCTTTTTCGTTATGCAGCTGCACGCCTTTAGCAAATTGCTCTGCCGTATCGTCAGCTACAGGTGATTCCAGTGTCACCAGATAGGTCTTCTCGCAATGATGGCGCGGAGAAGTAATGCGGTGCGACCACTGACCATCATCAGTCATCAGCACCAGACCGGTGGTATCAATATCCAACCGCCCCGCCGCATGCAGTTTCCACGCTACCGGTTCATCAAGAAAATAGAGCACCGTTGGGTGATCAGGGTCGTCCGTGGAGCAAACATAGCCCTGAGGCTTATTGAGCATGAAGTAACGTGGACCGTGTTGCTGCGCCAGCGGGTTGCCATCGTAAGCGACATCATGTTCAGGAAGCAGTTTGAACGCTGCATTACGGACGATTTCGCCATCGACGGTGACACGATTGCCGCGGATTTCACGCCCGGCAATAGCACGGCTAACGCCGAGTTGCTGTGCGATAAATTTATCAAGTCGCATGTGTGTGATTTTGCCTGTAAAAACGGAGGTCGGGCATTGACCCGAAAATCTGAACTGTTGTCTGCCCAGTATAGCGGTCTAATAACATCCCTCAAGGGAAAAAGATCCATGGCATACTATTAGCAGAATAATCTACCTACGCGAGACCATGATTTTTACACTTCGCCCATATCAGCAAGAAGCCGTGGATGCCACGCTCAACCATTTTCGTCGTCATAAAACCCCTGCCGTTATCGTGCTGCCCACCGGCGCAGGTAAAAGCCTGGTGATTGCCGAACTGGCACGGCTGGCGCGTGGTCGTGTTCTGGTGCTGGCACACGTCAAAGAACTGGTGGCGCAAAACCATGCAAAGTATCAGGCGCTGGGGCTGGAAGCCGATATTTTTGCCGCTGGGTTAAAGCGCAAAGAGAGCCACGGTAAAGTGGTATTTGGCAGCGTGCAGTCGGTCGCTCGTAATCTTGATGCCTTTCAGGGTGAATTTTCGCTGTTGATTGTCGATGAATGCCACCGTATTGGTGACGATGAAGAGAGCCAGTATCAGCAAATCCTCACTCACCTGACTAAAGTGAATCCCCACTTACGCCTGCTGGGGCTGACTGCCACGCCTTTTCGATTGGGCAAAGGCTGGATCTACCAGTTCCATTATCACGGCATGGTACGCGGCGATGAGAAAGCCCTTTTCCGTGACTGCATTTATGAGCTGCCGCTGCGTTATATGATTAAACACGGCTATCTGACGCCGCCAGAACGACTGGATATGCCAGTAGTGCAATACGATTTCAGCCGCTTGCAGGCACAGAGTAACGGGCTGTTCAGCGAAGCTGATCTCAACCGTGAGCTGAAAAAACAGCAACGCATTACGCCACATATCATCAGCCAGATCATGGAGTTCGCCGAAAAGCGCAAAGGGGTAATGATTTTCGCCGCCACCGTTGAACACGCAAAAGAGATTGTGGGATTACTGCCTGCCGAAGATGCTGCACTGATTACTGGCGACACCCCCGGCGCTGAGCGCGATGTGTTAATTGAAGATTTTAAAGCCCAGCGTTTTCGCTATCTGGTCAACGTCGCAGTACTGACCACCGGATTTGACGCCCCGCACGTCGATCTTATCGCCATTCTGCGCCCTACCGAATCAGTGAGTCTTTACCAACAAATTGTCGGGCGCGGTCTGCGTCTCGCTCCGGGCAAGACTGATTGTTTAATTCTTGATTATGCGGGTAATCCTCACGATCTCTACGCGCCGGAAGTTGGTACACCGAAAGGCAAAAGTGACAACGTTCCGGTACAGGTTTTCTGCCCTGCCTGCGGTTTTGCCAACACCTTTTGGGGGAAAACGACCGCCGACGGGACATTGATTGAACACTTTGGTCGCCGCTGTCAGGGATGGTTTGAAGATGACGACGGTCATCGCGAACAGTGTGACTTCCGTTTCCGTTTTAAAAATTGCCCGCAATGTAACGCAGAAAATGATATTGCCGCTCGCCGCTGCCGCGAATGTGACACGGTACTGGTTGATCCGGATGATATGTTAAAAGCGGCGCTACGACTGAAAGATGCGCTGGTATTACGCTGTAGCGGCATGTCTTTGCAGCATGAGCACGACGAGAAAGGCGAATGGTTGAAAATCACCTATTACGATGAAGACGGCGCGGATGTGAGTGAGCGTTTCCGTCTGCAAACGCCCGCCCAGCGAACTGCCTTCGAGCAGCTTTTTATCCGCCCGCATACGCGCACACCGGGCATCCCTCTGCGCTGGATCACCGCCGCCGATATCCTCGCCCAGCAAGCCTTATTGCGACACCCGGATTTTGTCGTTGCCCGCATGAAAGGTCAGTACTGGCAAGTGCGTGAAAAAGTGTTCGATTACGAAGGTCGTTTTCGTCGGGCGCACGAATTACGCGGTTAATGGTAGTTTTGATTGATGTATAAAGCGATTGAGTATAGAATCTCGCCCGCTTTTGCATACGCAAAGCAGATCACTTACCTGTTGCTGGGTCGCCTGTAGCAGGATTAATTTAAGAGAGAAAGAAATGTTTACTATCAACGCAGAAGTACGTAAAGAGCAGGGTAAGGGTGCGAGCCGCCGCCTGCGTGCCGCTAACAAGTTCCCGGCAATCATCTACGGTGGCAAAGAAGCGCCGCTGGCTATCGAGCTGGATCACGACAAAGTCATGAACATGCAAGCTAAAGCTGAATTCTACAGCGAAGTTCTGACCATCGTTGTTGACGGTAAAGAAATCAAAGTTAAAGCTCAGGACGTACAGCGTCACCCGTACAAACCGAAGCTGCAGCACATCGACTTCGTTCGCGCTTAATTGCTGAATAAGTTGTAAAAAACCCCGCTCCGGCGGGGTTTTTTGTATCTGCAGATTATGCCTGATTACGGTATTGCTATTTTTTGCAGGCCAGATAAGGCGTTCACGCCGCATCTGGCATTCAGAACACAAAACCGATTAATTGCCGCCAGACGTCCGGCGCTGCAATTGGTCACGCAAATTCGGCGGCGTGCCTTTAATGGTCAGGGTATCGGTTGCCGGATCCCAGAAGATGCGTTCACCTAACAGCATCGCATCAAAGTTAATAGTCAAGCCACCGCCGCTACCGGCAAACTTCGTCAACTGACGCAGTGTGCTACGGTCTGCCGGGAAGCTCTCTTCCAGTTCGTAGCCTTTTTCAGCCGCAAACTCCGTGAAACTCACTTCGCTGACGCCTGCCAGCTCTTTCGACAGCGACTCCAGTTCGATCTCTTCGCCTGCCTGCAGCTGCTCATTACAGTAGCTATAAACCTGCTGGCGCACGTTCTGTCGCTCTGCTTTATCCAGTTGTGCTTCGGCAGTGAAATCATCAACCGCTTGCAACAGCCCACGGTTTTGCGCTTTCGCGTTTAACCCTTCGCTGGCCCCGAGGAAATCCATAAAGAAATCCGCCACTTTGCGCCCTACTCGCCCTTTCAGGAAAGTGAGATAGCGGGTGGACTCTGGATTGGTTTCCCATTCGGTTAAATCGATACGCGCAACAATATCCGCATGATTGATATCAAGATAATGGGTTGGATTGATGTCGAGATTTTCGTTAACGCGCATACTGCTCAGGTTGCTCAGAACTGCCACCAGCAGATACTCCACCGCCAGATAACGGTAGTGGCAAAACAGCACGAATCCACCGTCAGCAAAAGGATATTTCGCTAATTCGTCACGCAGGCGCCCGGTTGCCGCGCGGCTAAATGCCAGAAAGTCCTCTTCGCCCTGACGCTGTAAGCGCAGCGTCTGCGCCAGTTCACTCTCTTCGCTAAACAAGCCGTAAGCTTTATTTTTGGCGCTATAGACCCGATGCAGTTCTGCCACCATCTCAACGACGGTTTCTGTCGGTTCCAGCAATGAATCGCGCAACACCAGCTCAAGGTTCTGCTCATCACGCTTGATAAGCTGGTGCAGAGCAATCTGGTTGATATCCAGACTCATGATAAACTCTCCTTTAAGACCGGGCGGTATTCAACCACCGCCGGTTAAGCGACGCAATAAAAGATGGCGGTCATTTTACAGAAGGCAGCGTAACGAGAATGATTTAACGCATAAAAAAGCAGAAAAAAAACCGTTGCTACGGTAATATGTTGCCCTTTCATCAACTAACTGATTTCGATTTATGCCACAAATTTCCCGCTACAGTGATGAACAGGTTGAACAATTGCTCGCAGAGCTGCTCAACGTACTGGAAAAACATAAGGCTCCGACCGACCTTTCCCTGATGGTGTTAGGCAACATGGTCACTAACCTTATCAATACCAGCATTGCCCCGGCCCAACGCCAGGCAATTGCCAACTCTTTTGCCCGCGCCTTACAGTCCTCTATCAACGAAGACAAAGCGCACTAAGGGAAACAGATAACAGGTTATGGTAACTCATCGTCAGCGCTACCGTGAAAAAGTCTCCCAGATGGTCAGTTGGGGGCACTGGTTTGCACTGTTCAATATTCTGCTTTCGCTCGTCATTGGCAGCCGTTACCTGTTTATCGCCGACTGGCCGACAACGCTTGCTGGTCGCATTTATTCCTACGTAAGCATTATCGGCCATTTCAGCTTCCTGGTGTTCGCCACCTACTTGCTGATCCTCTTCCCGCTGACCTTTATCGTCGGCTCCCAGAGGCTGATGAGGTTTTTGTCCGTCATTCTGGCAACGGCGGGAATGACGCTATTACTGATCGATAGCGAAGTCTTTACTCGTTTCCATCTCCATCTTAATCCCATCGTCTGGCAACTGGTTATCAACCCAGACGAAAATGAGATGGCGCGCGACTGGCAGCTGATGTTCATCAGCGTGCCGGTTATTTTATTGCTTGAACTGGTGTTTGCGACGTGGAGCTGGCAAAAGCTGCGCAGCCTGACGCGTCGTCGGCGCTTCGCGCGCCCGCTGGCCGCATTCTTATTTATCGCCTTTATCGCCTCGCATGTGGTGTATATCTGGGCCGATGCCAACTTCTATCGCCCGATCACCATGCAGCGCGCTAACCTGCCGCTTTCGTACCCGATGACGGCGCGACGTTTTCTTGAGAAGCATGGTCTGCTTGATGCGCAGGAGTATCAACGCCGTCTTATTGAGCAAGGTAATCCAGACGCCGTTTCCGTTCAGTATCCGTTAAGCGAACTGCGCTATCGCGATATGGGCACCGGGCAGAATGTGCTGTTGATTACTGTCGATGGCCTGAACTACTCACGCTTCGAGAAGCAGATGCCTGCGCTGGCAGGTTTTGCTGAGCAAAATATTTCGTTCACGCGCCATATGAGCTCCGGCAACACTACAGACAACGGCATCTTTGGCCTGTTCTATGGCATCTCGCCGAGCTATATGGACGGCATTCTGTCGACCCGTACCCCTGCGGCGTTAATTACTGCGCTTAATCAGCAAGGCTATCAGCTGGGATTATTCTCATCAGATGGCTTTACCAGCCCGCTGTATCGCCAGGCATTGTTGTCAGATTTCTCGATGCCGAGCGTACGCACCCAATCCGACGAGCAGACCGCCACGCAGTGGATCAACTGGCTGGGCCGCTACGCACAAGAAGATAACCGCTGGTTCTCGTGGGTCTCTTTCAATGGCACTAACATTGACGACAGCAATCAGCAGGCATTTGCACGGAAATATAGCCGGGCGGCAGGCAATGTCGATGACCAGATCAACCGCGTGCTCAATGCACTGCGTGATTCTGGCAAACTGGACAATACGGTGGTGATTATCACTGCCGGTCGGGGTATTCCGCTGAGCGAAGACGAAGAAACCTTTGACTGGTCCCACGGTCATCTGCAGGTGCCATTAGTGATTCACTGGCCAGGCACGCCGGCGCAGCGTATTAATGCTCTGACTGATCATACCGATCTGATGACGACGCTGATGCAACGCCTGCTACATGTCAGCACACCTGCCAGCGAATATTCGCAAGGTCAGGATTTGTTCAACCCTCAACGCCGTCATTACTGGGTTACTGCAGCGGATAACGATACGCTGGCAATTACCACCCCGAAAAAGACGCTGGTGCTGAACAATAACGGTAAATACCGCACTTACAACTTACGTGGTGAAAGAGTGAAAGATGAAAAACCACAGTTAAGTTTGTTATTGCAAGTGCTGACAGACGAGAAGCGTTTTATCGCTAACTGATTAATTATAAATCAGTTAGCAAAATATCTTACTTGCAATCGGTGTGGAAAACGGTAGTATTAGCAGCCACGAGTCGGCACGTAGCGCAGCCTGGTAGCGCACCGTCATGGGGTGTCGGGGGTCGGAGGTTCAAATCCTCTCGTGCCGACCAAAAATCCCAAGAAAAAATCAACCTTTACGGTTGGTTTTTTTTATATCTGCAATTAATTCGATAAACAGACCGTGACACATCACAGCCTGTTTATTTTTTGTTATCAGAACGTCCAGACCACACCCGCCTGAGTATTCCACGGCGATTCTACCCCTGCGCCATTGCCATAGCTGACTGACAAATGACCGCTTAACGTCGGGGTAAACGATGACCTTATCCCAGCCTGATAAACGCCACGGGTTCCAGCCACATCATTATTAAATTTGCCATCGTCATTAACTTTCACCTGGTTAGAATCGGCGTATTCCTGACGCACGGCGGCTTTCAGTCAGGGTTCCAGCGTCGTACCGTTTTGCAGGTCCATGTGATAGCTTACCGCCGTTCCCGCTTCAGCGCGTAATATCCGGGTATTTCCCACATCCGCGCGCATGCCGTTTGATAACGTGTAGTCCTGACCATCTGTGGTAAAGCCGGTAAAGGCCAGATAGGGTCTAACACTCCACAATCCGTCAACCCAACGGAACCCGCTCTCGACATGAGCACCCGCGCCGTTACTATTGTAATCGCCAAACGCTGTTGCCCCATTACTCATCTTGCAATGGATGGTGTTGGCAAAACGGTCAACTTTCACCACTCCATCAACATAGGCACCGTTCTGATGCTCCCAACCGGCATAAGCCCCCAGGGTATAGCTATCGACATTGCCTTTGCCGCCGCGATCAAAACCAATATCAGAATGAGAGTAACCAAAGAACAAGCCGCGAATTGTGCTGGTTTCTTCACGGGAGAAACGGCTATCGATACCGAGCGTCAGCCCGGTCAATGTTTGCTCAAAGCCAGCGCCCGCATCAGTGGTCACGTTGTTGCGGGTGTTAATTGCCGAACTCCACATCGCCGTATCGTAATTAACGCCTTTTACGCTACCAAGACGCTCACGCACGGTGTCCAGTTCTGCATCAAATACCAGCGGTTGTGCTGCCGCCATATTCAGCACATCAGTGGTTGAAGGGGTAATTTGCGCGCGATTCTCTGCCAAACTCCAGCTATGGTTGCCATTATCCAGCAAGGTATATTCATACGTACCGATATCAACAACGCCTCCGGCATTGCCCAACGTAAATGCAGCATCACCGCCGCCCGTTGTTACCAGTGTAAGGCTATCTCCTGCTGCCGGGCTGGCACCGGTGTCCGTCACGAATATTTTGAAATCACCTGTTGCCTGACCGGTGACGTTGAGCTGATCGCTCTGATGATTAGCCATATCGGTACGCATATAAAAATTGCCGTTTCCCGACAGGGTATTGGTGGTCAACGTAATGAAATTTTCCGCACTTGCCGTCACTGATGAACGAGTCACTGGCTCATCCATCATAATCACATTTGCGTCAGACATCGCAAGGTTGGCTAAGTTGAGGAGGGTGTTTTGGTTCGTCGTAGTGATATCGGCAATGATGGTCCATACGCTATTTTCGAGCGAAACGTCCGCTTTGCTGGTATCCACGGCACCATGCGTTCTAAAAGAAGCGCCCTCAGAAACCACTACCTTACCCACCAACATTGCGGGTGCATAATTTATTTGCGGCTTCATGACCTCAAGAATGCCATCATTCCCTCTGACTGAAACGTTAACCATTGTGCCAGCCCAGACGTTAGCGCGGCCATTGTTGATAACCATATTTTCAGAAATGGCTTTTGAGGAATACGTGATACTTCCATTCTGATCTGATCGACCGAGATCATATACCGCATTTGCCTGCACTTTCGTACCAGTATCCTTTCCCAGCGATTGCATAGTGGCATGCTCATCAAGGATAGTATCAATGGCCTGCGTGTCCTCCATAACAATGAGCCCGGAACCATCATCCAGTTCATAATTTTTTGACACACCATCTTTTATACTAAATTGGCCTTTACTGTTTGTACCACTCACTTCCAGCGCATTCGTTGAGACAATTAATTTTCCGCCTGCTTTTTTATCAACGCCAGTTACAGTCCCGCCATCCATAACCTCCAGTAAGCCGCCACTATCTACAGTAGTATTATAAGCGAAGTCATTTTCTTCAACTCGCAAACTTCCGCCGTTTTCCAACAGCATATTGTTAGCAATACCATTCTTGATTTCGAACTGACCGAGACGGTTTGTTCCGAATGCCTCCATGACCCGCGTGCTTGCTTTAATAGCACCGCCTGCTTTCTGATCTACCGCAATCGCTAATCCCCCCTCTTTAACCTCCAGTAATCCTCCCTTTTCGATAGCGGCAAGGACGGTAATCCCATCTTTTTCAACGATTAAGCGCCCGCCTTTAATCGTGGGATCATTCGCTGCGCCATAAACCTGTAGCACACCATTATTGAGGGTAGTCTGGTTTGCCGCGCCACCCATTTGAACAATTTGATAACCGTCATTTAATACTGAGTATTCTGCGGTACCATTCATTTCAATGTACTGATACCCTCCTTTAATTTCAGTATTACTACTTACACCAAATTCTTTTATATGCTGTTCTCCGCCAGGATTGATTTTCGTATTATTGGCGGTCCCATAAACCAGCTGGATATCTTTTTCCAGGACAACACCATCAACTGTCTCACCATACTCAACTGTTGATGCCAATGCTATGGGTGAATATAACGCTGTAGCCACCAGAACAGATATTGCGGAACGACAAAGAGAAACAGAACCAGATTGATGAATTGAGCTTTCATCCTATGAAATTAATTGCTGTTAAAAGCATTGGGTACGGAAAATACCCATAGCTCCATACCCGGAGTCAGTTTTTAAAAACTGTTTAAAGAAATGCACAAGTATTGTGATTGATTTTTTAGTTGTTTTTCTTGATGAGAAGCTGATGCAAAATTCCGTCTTTATAATGAAAATGATGCCAAAGCGAACGACAAGGTTGTAGTTTTCACTACATGTCCATACATAAAATGGGGTAACATTCACGCGCCTGGTAGCGTTACCAACGCTACGCTCAAACATAATGATTCTAATAAAACCTCAGGAGACTACTATGCCTGAAGCAACGCCTTTTCAGGTGATGATTGTGGATGATCATCCACTTATGCGACGCGGTGTTCGTCAGTTACTGGAGCTTGATCCTGGCTTTGAAGTGGTCGCCGAAGCGGGCGACGGCGCGAGCGCGATCGATCTGGCGAATAGACTGGATATCGACGTGATCTTGCTGGATCTCAATATGAAAGGTATGAGTGGCCTGGATACCCTCAATGCCTTGCGCAGGGATGGCGTTACCGCGCAAATTATTATCCTGACCGTATCCGATGCCTCCAGCGATGTCTTTGCGCTGATAGACGCAGGCGCAGACGGTTATCTGTTGAAAGACAGCGACCCGGAAGTATTGCTGGAAGCGATTCGTGCCGGAGCGAAAGGCAGCAAAGTCTTTAGCGAACGCGTCAATCAGTACTTACGTGAACGTGAAATGTTTGGCGCGGAAGAAGATCCCTTCAGCGTGCTGACGGAGCGCGAGCTGGATGTTCTGCACGAGCTGGCACAGGGGCTGTCAAATAAACAGATTGCCTCGGTATTGAATATTTCCGAGCAGACAGTAAAAGTACATATTCGCAATCTGCTGCGTAAACTCAATGTCCGCTCACGCGTGGCGGCCACCATTCTGTTCCTGCAACAACGCGGGGCACAATAAAAATAGCCCGATGGCATCACCATCGGGCCTCTTTTTATTTACTCTCCTGCAGCGACAAATGTTGCATCGCCTGCGCGATACTACGTTCAATCACCGCACGGCGAGTATCGTTGGCAGGTAAGAGTTTCAACATCATCTCCCACGCGGCAACGGCTTCGCCAAATCGCTGCTGCTCAAAGGCATTAAACGCATACATGCTTAGCACACGGATATTGCTATGGTCCGTTCTCACCAACTGGCGCAGCAGTTCGCCGCCGAGGCGGTTGTCGTTGGGATCAGATGAACGTGTCAACGCTTCAGCATAACCCAGTGCGGCATCACTGTTTTTCGGATCGAGGCGATACGCAGTAGCGTATGCATCGGTGGCGATACTGGCGTTACCCAGCGCCATGCCAACGCGGCCCAACATAATCCAGCCTTCTATATCTCCCGGATTTTTTTGCAGTTGAGTACGCATCCCCAGCGCAAGACGCGACATCTCTTCTTCGTTGAGCGGATCGGCTTTCGGATCCAGCGCCCTGTCCAGCAACGCCGGAGCCTGTGCCGTGGCCTGCTGCCAGATTTTCACCTGCTGATAATTGCCAGTCTGGTAGTAGCTGACGCCAGCCACAATTAACGCCACCACAATACCCGGCAGATAAACAATATATCCGGCACGCTTACCTTCCTGCACGCTTTGTTCAGGAAACGCTTCCGGCACTACGCGTACCCGACGCCGCGAGCGGGCGTATATGACCCAACCGCCAATGCCAATAGCCACTACCGGAAGCACCCACAGCAGCACGGTCAGCGGCGTTAACGGCGGATCGTAAGTGACGAAGTTGCCGTAACGCGCCACCATATAATCGACAATCTCTTTTTTACTTTTACCTTCCTGCATCAGTTCATACACTTTCTGACGCAGGTCGGTGGCAATCATCGAGTTGGAATCGGCAATGCTGTTGTTCTGGCATTTCGGGCAGCGCAGTTCTTCAGTGAGCTGACGGAACTGTTGTTCCTGTGCTTCATCTTTAAACTGCAACACGTCGATGGTCGCCAGTGCTGAGCCGGAGATCATCAGCATCAGCACGCCCAATAAAAACCTCATTGTGCGGCCTCCTTACTGTATTTCTCCCACAGCGGCTTGATCTCTTCTTCCCAGACGCGAGGATTGAGATCGCCCGCATGGCGATAGCGAATGATACCGTTGCCGTCAATAAGGAAGGTTTCTGGCGCGCCATAGACACCGAGATCCAGCCCTAACATGCCGTCGCCATCAAACAGGCTTAGCGCGTAAGGATTGCCCAGCTCTTTCAGCCAGCTGATTGCCTTCTGGCGATCGTCTTTATAGTTCATGCCGACCACGCGAATGCCCTGCGCTGAAAGCTGATTCAGATATTGATGTTCCGCACGGCAGGTCGGACACCAGGTCGCCCAGACGTTAAGCAGCACTGGTTTGCCCTGAGTCAGCACATCCGCCTGATAAAACTGCCCCGGATTGTCCAGTGATTCGAGACGAAACTTCGGCACAGGCTTGCCAATGAGCGCCGATTCCAGATTGGTCGGATCATCCCCTTCGGCATTACGCGCCAGCTGCCACAGCAGCGCCGCGGCAATCGCCAGGAAGATAATCAACGGAATTAACAATACTTTGCGCTTCATACGGCCTCCGGCGCAGTTTTTTGCGGACTCACGCGCTTACGATAGCGAGGATCAAACAGACACAGCAGTCCGCCCAACGCCATCATCAGCCCGCCCGCCCAAATCCAGCGAACAAATGGTTTGTAGTAAAGACGCACGGCCCACGCGCCGTTTTCCAGCTCTTCACCGAGCGCGGCGTACAGGTCACGCGTGATGCCGCCGTCAATTGCCGCTTCGGTCATCATCGACCCGGCAGTGTTGTAATAACGTTTTTCCGCATACAGCACCGTTTCCGGCTTGCCATCGCGCGTTACGCCGATAGTCGCCACACCGCCACGCCAGTTCGGGCCAGTCACCTCTTTGACATCACGGAAGGTGAAGCGATATTCATGAATATCGACGCTATCGCCGGACTTCATGCGCACATCACGCTCAACGCTATAGTTCTGGCTAAAGGCAATACCAACAATTGTCACTGCCAGCCCCAGGTGAGCCGCCACCATTCCCCAATAACTGAAGGTGGTTTTCGTGCCACGTGAAATACGCAGCGCAGCTTCCGCAATTGCCAGCACAGCAATCCAGCAGGCCATTGCCAGGCCGAGCACCGTCATCGCCACAACTTTGCTTTCGAACAGCCACGGCAGCAGCAGCGACAGCACCAGCGTTGAGATGAAGGCGATAATCAATAAATTGCGGATTTTACGTGGGCGATCGCGCCCCCAGCGCACCAGAGGACCGACACCAAGCAGCAGCGCAAACGGCACCATCAGCCAGGTAAACATGGTGTTGAAGAACGGTTCGCCAATCGAAATACTGCCCAGTCCCAGTTGCTTGTGCACCAGCGGCAGCAGCGTCCCCAGTAATACCACCAGCATCGCGGCGACCAGCAAAACGTTGTTCGCTAACAGCAGAGATTCCCGCGACCACAGCGCATTGTTTACGCGTGAGCGAACTTTGTGTCCACGCGCGGCAAACAGCAGCAGCGAACCACCAATCACCAGTACCATAAAGGCGAGGATAAACATACCGCGTGCCGGATCAGAGGCAAACGCGTGTACCGATACCAGCACGCCGGAACGCACCAGGAAAGTCCCCAGCAGACACAACGAGAAGGCACTGATTGCCAGCAGTAATGTCCACGCTTTGAAGCTGGCGCGTTGTTCAGTGACCGCCAGTGAGTGCATCAGCGCAGTCCCCACCAGCCACGGCATAAACGAGGCGTTTTCTACCGGATCCCAGAACCACCAGCCGCCCCAGCCGAGTTCGTAATAGGCCCATGCGGAACCGAGCACAATGCCGAGCGTCAAGAAGATCCACGCCGCCAGCGTCCACGGACGAGTAAAACGCGCATAAGTGCTGTCCAGACGCCCGCACAACAAAGAAGCAATGGC
Organism: Escherichia sp. WS33; assembly: GCF_046486385.1. Lineage (NCBI taxonomy): Bacteria > Pseudomonadati > Pseudomonadota > Gammaproteobacteria > Enterobacterales > Enterobacteriaceae > Escherichia > Escherichia sp. WS33. The sequence continues at coordinate 228,339 of NZ_JBJQLJ010000003.1, forward strand.
AAAAGCAAACGCCACCGAGAAACCCACGTACCCCATATAAAGCAGAGGCGGATGGAAGATCAGCCCCGGATCCTGTAACAGCGGGTTAAGATCGCGCCCTTCAATCGGGAAGTTCGGCAGCGTGCGTGAGAATGGGTTAGAGGTAAAGAGAATGAACAGCAAAAAGCCGACGCTGACCATCCCCATTATCGCCAGTACGCGGGCCACAATATCCAGCGGAATACGCTGACTAAAAATCGCCACCGCAAAGGTCCAGCCGCTCATCAGCAGCACCCACAGCAGTAGCGAGCCTTCATGCGCGCCCCAGGTAGCCGCCACGCGATACCACACCGGAAGCTGGGTATTGGAGTTGCTGGCAACATAGGTGACGGTAAAGTCGTTGACCACGAAAGCATTGACCAGCACCAGAAATGCGCCAGCCACAGACATAAACAGCAGCCAGGCAAACAAGCGGGAAGACGCCATCATGCGCGCATCTCCGCGCGCCACGCCCCATAGCGGATACACGGACAGCAGCAGCGCAATCCCTAACGCCAGGCACAGCAGCCCGTTTCCAATTTCCGGCATCATGATGCTGGGTCCTTATAAACACTCGCCGGGCGACGGTGGTTAGCTTCCATCGCTTTCTCAACTTCTGGCGGCGTGTAGTTTTCGTCGTGTTTCGCCAGCACTTCTTTCGCGAGGATATGATTGCCTTTTTCCAGCTCGCCCTGCACCACAACGCCCTGCCCTTCACGGAACAGATCCGGCAAAATGCCTTCGTAAGAGACATCTACTGAACCTTCAGCGTCGTAAATGGTGAAAGTTACTTTTAGCGAATTGGGATCGCGCTGCACGCTACCCGGCATCACCATCCCGCCGACGCGCAGACGCTGCCCGACTTCCGGCATTTGCTGAGTTTCACGCTTGCCGTAGAGAATTTCCCCCGGCGTATAAAAGAGATCGATATTCGAGCGCAGCGCATATAGCACCAGACCGATAGTCAGCGCCAGCCCTGCCAACACGGCACAGGCAATCCACAAGCGGTTTTTACGGCGAATATTCATGCAGCCTCCTGCTGTTGCGCAGCACGTAAACGCGCCTCACGCGCCCGCTGTTGCGCCACACCACGCAGAATTGCGCGATGCTGCATCACCGAGTGCACGACCAAAACCACCAGCGGAATAACGGTCATCACCACCGCCAGCCAGACAAAAAAGGCGTAACCGCCCATTGCGAAAAATTCATTCCAGGAAGCAAATGCAGGGGTCATTTACGGCCTCTTTTCAGTATCAGTTCACTCACCCACGGACGGCGTTTTTCCATCAGCAAAATCAAATTACGCATCCGCATCAGCGTCAGCGTGGCAGACAGCAGCAGGAAGCCAAAAATCGACCAGCGCAGCGGCGAACGCATCGCCGGATCGATACTTTGCTGCATCCGCGTTGATCCCTGATGCAGGGTGTTCCACCACTCCACGGAGTAATGAATAATCGGCAGATTCACCACGCCAATCAGCACCAGGATACCTGCCGCACGGCCCGCCAGACGGCGGTCGTCGAAGGCGTGCCACAGGGCAATCACACCCACATACAAAAACAGCAGCACCAGTTCAGAAGTCAGACGTGCATCCCATACCCACCAGGTGCCCCACATCGGTTTTCCCCATGCAGAGCCGGTAACCAGGGCAATAAAGGTAAACACGGCACCAATGGGGGCCATCGCCGCCACCGCCAGGTTGGCCATTTTCATCTGCCAGACAAGGCCAATAAAAGCCGCCACCGCCATTGATGCATAAATGCCCATCGACCAGATCGCCGCAGGCACATGCAGGTAGATAATGCGGTAGCTATTTCCCTGCTGATAATCAGCCGGAGCAAAGCCGAATCCCCAGATCCAGCCGACGGTAAGCACGACCACACTGGCAATTGCCAGCCACGGTATAAACCAGCCACAGATTTGATACAGCCGTGGAGGGATCGCCAGTTGATGCAGTGTTTTCCACATAGTTTCGATACCAGACTCGAACAAAAATCAGTAATCCAGCGTTATTGAATGCTGATTCGTAACGCTGCCGCCGTCGCAAAAGGACTTAATGTCGCGGTGCCTGCCAGCAACGCGCCTAAAATTGCCAGATACCCGTCAACGGGCAAATGCATGGAAGCCGCGTCCATCGCGGCGGTGGCAAAGATGAGTAATGGGATAGTCAGCGGTAACACCAGTATGCTGAGCAGCACACCACCGCGCTTAAGTCCCACTGTCAACGCCACACCCGGTGCACCGAGAAAGCCAAGCGTAGGCGTTCCCAGCAGAAGCGTCAGCGCCATCACTTGCCAGCCATAAACATCCATTCCCAGTAGCATTGCTACCAGTGGCGAAAGGATGAGTAACGGCAGACCGGTTACCATCCAGTGCGCCATCACCTTCGCCAGCACAACGGCGGGCAAGGGTAACGGCAACAACATCAATTGTTCAAGACTGCCGTCCTGCAAATCGTCACGGAACAGTCGTTCCAGCGCCAGCAAGGATGAAAGCAGCGCAGCAACCCAGATAATGCCCGGTGCAATACGCGCCAGCAGTTGCGGCTCCGGACCGATACTGAGCGGAAAAAGGGTAATTACAATCAGGAAGAACCACAGCGGGTTGGCGATTTCGGCGCTATGGCGAAACGCTACACGCAGCTCAAGACGGAAAATGCGCCAGAACATCATGCGGCCCTCGTTTGCGTCAGTGAAATGCGGCGAATTTTACTTTCAGCAACGTTGAGCGGCTGGTGGGTAGTCAGAATCACAATCCCCCCCTGCTCCGTATGCTGCGCCATACGCTGGGTCAGACGATCGACGCCGTTAACGTCAATCGCGGTAAAAGGCTCGTCGAGGATCCATAACGTGGCACGGGTCAGCCACAGACGCGCTAAAGCGACGCGGCGTTGTTGCCCGGCCGAGAGCTGATTTACAGGAATATCTTCGAATCCGGCAAGCCCGGCCTGCGCCAGGGCTTCCAGACATTGTGCGGTATCGCCATCGCGATGATAAAAGTGCAGATTTTCTAACGCCGTCAGCCGGGTTTTGATCCCCGGCTGATGGCCTATCCATAACAGGTTTTGATGGTAGCTGTCGCGTACCTGATGCAAGGGCTGCCCTTGCCAGAGAACCTCGCCTGCGTCAGGGCGAGACAACCCCGTCAGCAAACGGAGAAGCGTTGTCTTCCCCGCGCCGTTGCTACCGGTGATTTGTACCCACTCTCCTGCGTTCAGCGTAAATGACAAGCCACTAAATAAGGTTCGTTCATCCCGCTCACAAAGTAACTCTCTGGCTTCAAGCATACCCACGCAATAACCCTGTTAAAAACCTGGCTCGACTTCACGCATATCGGGCAGCTTGTGCGCTATCCCTTTATGGCAATCAATACAGGTTTGCCCATCTTTCACCGCCTGGTCATGCATCTTCGCGGCAACCGATTTCTGGGCGGTTGTATCCATATACTCGAAGTTGTGACAGTTACGGCACTCCTGCGAGTTATTGTCCTTCATGCGCCGCCACTCATTCTGTGCCATCGTCAGACGATGAGCTTCAAATTTCTGCGGCGTGTCAATAACGCCAAAAATTTTACCATACAGCTCTTTACTTGCTTTGAGCTTGCGTATCATCTTCGGCACAAACTCGTGCGGAACGTGACAATCCGGACAGGTCGCACGGACGCCGCTACGGTTGTTGTAGTGCACGGAATCCATGTATTCCTGATACACCGTGTTGCGCATTTCGTGGCAGCTAATGCAGAACTCTTCGGTATTGGCTTTTTCCATCCCGGTGTTAAAGCCACCCCAGAAGACGATGCCGCCAACAAAACCGATCAACAGCAGCGTCCCCAGCGCCAGACGGCTGGGGGTACGCCACCATTTCCACAGGCGCTTAATCAGACCAGGCTTACGGTCAGAATTTCCCATAATAACCTCTTATTTCCCGTAACCTTTTGATGGGGTAAAGGTATTCCCCACGATTGGCGCGGTATCGGCCTGCGGTACGTGACATTGCAGACAGAAATAACGACGCGGAGCCACTTCCGCGCCCACTTTGCCGTCGCTGTCCATAAAGTGAGTAGGACTGATACGCGGCGCGCCAGTGGTGCGATAACTTTCGACACCGTGGCACTGCAAGCAGCGGTTGGTATTGGTCGTTACCTGATAACCTTCAACGCTATGCGGGATCATTGGCGGCTGATTCACATAGTTCAGCGGCATCCGTTCCTGCTCTTTTGGCATCCGAATGGCCCCTTCCTGTGTCCCGGATACTTCCGGCGACTGGCTAAAATCGACGCCATTAGCCGCCCAAACCGCGCCGCTTACCACCAGGGCCAGCATCGCCGTCCATTGACACAGCGCTTTCTTCAGGTCATGGCTTTTCATGATTTCGCTCCCGAACTCCATCGTGTAGTTATTGTAAATACATCCTCAGAACAGACATCCACGCAGCGACCGCACGTCATGCAATCGCGGCTGGTGACCTGCACCGGGCTTTGTTCATCCAGCACCGGGGCACGTAGCACATGCGGTTCCGGGCAAACATGAAAACAATCCATACAGCGGTTACATTTCTGCCGATCGGTGGCCGCAACGGTAATCACACCTTTGCTACCCAGCACGCCATACAGCGCGCCAACCGGACAAATGTGCCCGCACCAGCCGTGTTCAACGACCAGTAGATCAAATAAAAACAGCGCGAGAATAAGCAGCGCGCCGCTGCCGAAGCCCATTACCAGGCTGCGCCCCATCAGAGAAACGGGGTTGATCCATTCCCAAATGAGCGTGCCAGTTAAGGCTGATCCCACCAGAATGACCACCAACAGCACGTAGCGAATGTGGCGAGGGATCGTCGCAGACTGATTGAGGTCAAAGCGCCTGCGTAACCAGTTCGCTAAGTCGGTAATCGGGTTCAGCGGGCAGACCCAGCTGCAAAATAATCGCTTTCCCGCCAGGGCGTAGAGCACGGTGATAATCACCGCACCGGTCAACGCCACCGTGGCAGGCAGATGACCACTGGCAAGACTTTGCAGCGTCATCAGCGGATCGGTCAGCGGAACGGTGTCGAATAACAGGCTACTGCTGTAGTTACCGTGTAAGATCCACACACCAAACCACGGACCGCTCAAAAACATCCCCAGCACGAAGAACTGACAAAGGCGACGTAACACCAGCCAACGGTGACTGCGCCACCAGCCTTTTTTCTCCAGCGCCTCGCGCCCGGCGTCACGTTTACGATTTGCCATTGTTCCCCTCCAGCCAGCCGAAGCGGTAATGGTGACCTAACTCCCCTTTCGCCAGTGACAGCGGTAACACCTTGATTGCCGGTTGTTCCAGCACGCATACTTTTTCGCACTTACCGCAACCGGTACAGGCGTCGCTGTGAACCGTCGGCAGAAAGCGGGCGTGCTTACCGGTACGCGTGTTGCGCTCCAGCTCCAGGGTGATGGCCTCATCAATTTTCGGGCATTCGCGATAACAAACATCGCAGCGCAGCCCCTGAAAGTTGAGACAGTTTTCCTGGTCCACCAGTACCGCCAGCCCCATCCGCGCGTCGTCGATCGATTCAATCTCACGATCCAGCGCACCGCTTGGGCACACTTTGGCGCACGGAATGTCCTCACACATTTCGCAAGGAATATCCCGTGCGACAAAATATGGCGTGCCCGCCGACAGGCCAGAAGCCAGCGTCGCCAGTTTTAAGGTGTCGTAAGGGCAAGCCTGAACACACTGACCGCAACGCACACAGGCACTGGCAAAGGCGTTCTCGTTTATGGCTCCGGGCGGGCGCAACCGCACGCCAGATGCGCGTGCGGTTTGCTGTTGTAACCCCAGCGCCACACCCACGGCAGCCAGCCCGCCTGCTGTGCGAACGACATCGCGCAGAAAGCGGCGGCGACCATTTTGAGGTTTCGCTGACCGGGACATAATGGCTTACACCTTCTCCAGTTTGACTGCGCACTTCTTGAAGTCCGTCTCTTTCGAGAGCGGATCGGTCGCATCCAGCGTCAGTTTGTTAACCAGCTGTGCGGCGTCGAAGAACGGCATGTACACCAGGCCCTGTGGCGGACGGTTACGACCGCGCGTTTCGACAATCGAGATCACTTCGCCACGGCGAGAAACCACTTTCACTTTGTCGCCACGACGCAGATCGCGCGCTTTCGCATCCAGCGGGTGAATAAACAGGACCGCTTCCGGGAAGGCGCGGTGCAGTTCTGGTACACGGCGAGTCATACTGCCGGTGTGCCAGTGCTCCAGAACGCGTCCGGTAGAGAGCCACAGGTCGTACTCTTCATCCGGTGCTTCCGCCGCCGGTTCGAACGGCAGCGCGAAGATCACCGCTTTGCCATCCGGTTTACCGTAGAACTTGTAGCCTTCGCCCGCTTTCACGTACGGGTCGTTACCTTCGCTGTAACGCCACTGCGTTTCTTTACCGTTCACCACCGGCCAGCGCAGACCGCGCGCTTTGTGGTAGTCATCGAACGGTGCCAGATCGTGACCGTGACCGCGACCAAACCATGCGTACTCTTCGAACAGCCCTTTTTGCAGATAGAAGCCCAGCTCGCGGGATTCATCGTTCAGCTGATCTTCCGCCAGTTCGGATACAGGGTATTTGCTCACTTCGGGGGTGGCATACAGAACTTCGTACAGCGTTTTGCCACGCAGTTCCGGTTTCTTCGCCAGCAGCTCTTCCGGCCATACTTCTTCAGTTTTGAAGCGGCGGGAGAACTGGACTAACTGCCAGAGATCCGATTTCGCTTCGCCTGGCGCCTGTACCTGCTGACGCCAGAACTGAGTACGGCGTTCGGCGTTACCGTAAGCGCCCTCTTTCTCTACCCACATTGCGGTCGGCAGGATCAAGTCGGCGGCCAGCGCACTGACTGTCGGATACGGATCGGAGACGATGATGAAGTTGCGCGGATCGCGCCAGCCCGGCATACGCTCTTCATTGATGTTCGGCCCGGCCTGCATGTTGTTGGTACACATGGTCCAGTAAACATTCAGCTTGCCGTCTTTCAGCGCACGGTCTTGTGCTACCGCATGCAGACCGATTTTCGCCGGAATGGTGCCGCTCGGGATATTCCACTTCTTCTCGCAGATATCACGATGTTTCTCGTTAGTTACCACCATGTCCGCAGGCAGACGGTGAGCAAAGGTGCCCACTTCACGCGCAGTACCACACGCGGAAGGCTGCCCGGTCAGGGAGAACGGACCGCAACCCGGCTGGGAAATTTTGCCGGTCAGCAGGTGCAGGTTGTAGACCAGGTTGTTGGCCCACACGCCACGAGTATGCTGGTTGAAGCCCATCGTCCAGTAGGAGATGACTTTCTTGTTCGGATCGGCATACAGCTGCGCCAGTTGTTCTAACTGGTCTTTCGGCACGCCGGTCATTTCGGCAGTTTTTTCCAGCGTATACTCAGCAACGAAGGCTTTGTAATCTTCAAAGCTCATCGGTTCGGAGGCGTCAGAACCCGGATTCTTCGCTGCTTTTTCCAGCGGATGGGTCGGACGTAAACCGTAGCCGATGTCCGTCGCCCCTTTGCGCAGGTTAACGTGCTTGCTGAAGAAGTCCTGATTTATCGCATTGTTTTGAATGATATAGTTGGCGATGTAGTTCAGGATCACCAGGTCAGATTGCGGCGTAAAGATGATGCCGTTATCCGCCAGCTCGAAGCTACGATGCTGGTAGGTAGAAAGCACCGCCACGGTGACGTTCTGGTTAGAGAGACGACGGTTAGTGATGCGTGACCAGAGGATCGGGTGCATCTCCGCCATGTTAGCGCCCCACAGCACAAACGCGTCAGCCTGCTCGATGTCGTCATAGCAGCCCATCGGCTCATCCATACCAAAGGTACGCATAAAGCCAACTACTGCCGACGCCATACAGTGACGTGCGTTCGGGTCGATGTTGTTCGAACGGAAGCCCGCTTTGAACAGCTTGGACGCGGCATAACCTTCCCAGATAGTCCACTGACCAGAACCGAACATACCGATCGATTCCGGTCCTTTTTCTTTCAGGGCGGTTTTGAATTTCTCTTCCATCACATCGAAGGCCTGATCCCAGGTGATTGGGGTAAATTCGCCTTCTTTGTCATATTTACCGTTTTTCATACGCAGCAGCGGCTGCGTCAAACGGTCTTTACCGTACATGATCTTGGGCAGGAAATAGCCCTTAATGCAGTTCAGGCCACGGTTAACCGGTGCGTCCGGGTCGCCCTGACAGGCCACCACACGCCCCTGCTGCGTTCCGACCAGAACGCCGCAACCAGTACCGCAGAAACGGCACGGCGCTTTATCCCATTTAATGGCTTCCTGCTGACCAACAACGGCGCGGGCAACGCCCGGCACGCTGAGACCGGCAGCCGCCGCAGCGGCCGCAACGGCGTTAGCTTTCATAAAGCTACGACGACTGAGTTTCATGGTGTTTCCTCACCTTGCTCTTCCTGCTGGTGATAAACCAGCGACACCGCCAGCACGCCCTCTACGTTGCGTACTGACTCAATGGTTTGGATCAGCGTTTCGCTGTCTTCTGCTTCCACCACCACAATCAACTGACCGCTCGGCGCGTCGCTGACAGCAACTTCACAGCCGGGAAAGGCGTTCAGTTGGGTGCTGATGTCTGAAATTCGTTCGCTTTTGGCCTGCACGACCAGGCTGCAAACTTGCCAGTTAGTGTGCATGGAGATACTCCGCAGTTATGGCTGATACCGGACAGCTGGCTGCACATGCTCCACATCCGTTGCAAAGTTGGCTATTAAGTTGCGGCTGGTAGATTCCGGAGAGCGTCGGGCGAAAGATAATTGCCATTGGCTCACAGCTATCCTGACAGCGGCGGCATTCAACTGACTGATACGCCAGGCACGCGTCCCCAATGGTGAACTGCAAATCCCAGGCCCTGGTGTGGCGCGGAGAAAATAGCGATTCGGGGCAAGCCTGCGCGCAGGCGTAACAGAAGCTGCACTCGTTATTTTTGAAATTAACGCTCGGATAGCCGCCCGCGCCGCGTTGCAGAATGTTGTTTTCACAAGCATTAATACAGGCGTCGCAACGGGTGCAATGGGTCAGAAAATGAGATTCATCACCGGACCAGGGTGGACGGATACCGTTACTGGCTTTGCGCCAGCGACCAGTGAGTATGCCCCGACGGGATGCATCAATCTTCACATTGACCTTCCATCATTAACGCGCTCTGAAAATTGAGAGCGACCAAATAAACCGCATAATTAATAAGCCATTTTTATAGCCGCTAAGATATTAAAGGATGTGTCAAAGATGCATACCCCGATCGGGGTAAAACCTGTAGCAGGATCAAAAGAGTGGCGGGAAGCGTGGCAAAAACGGGCTTTTGCTCACATTTCAAATGGTTATAAACATATTTATATAGCGATTAATTCACCAGAGATATTTCTGCTGGTTTGCTCCCTCATCAGAATTTAACACTAAAAGAGCAGGTAAAATTGTCTGAATGTTCTTTAAGTTATTCATAAAGCAAATTAATAAATCTGATGAATATGTTAACCTTCAGCGACATCATCGGTGAAAACCTATAAATGAAGAAGGAAAGCAAAAAAATGAAGACCATTCTACCTGCAGTATTGTTTGCCGCTTTCGCTACCACTTCCGCCTGGGCGGCAGAAAGCGTCCAGCCACTGGAAAAAATCGCGCCTTATCCACAAGCTGAAAAAGGGATGAAGCGTCAGGTGATTCAGTTAACCCCGCAAGAAGATGAATCTACCCTGAAAGTAGAACTGTTAATCGGTCAGACGCTGGAAGTCGATTGCAATTTGCATCGTCTCGGCGGGAAGCTGGAAAGCAAAACGCTGGAAGGCTGGGGCTATGATTATTATGTCTTTGATAAAGTTAGCTCGCCGGTTTCCACGATGATGGCCTGCCCGGATGGCAAGAAAGAGAAGAAATTTGTCACCGCGTATCTGGGCGATGCTGGAATGCTGCGTTACAACAGCAAGCTGCCGATCGTGGTGTATACGCCAGACAATGTAGATGTGAAGTACCGCGTCTGGAAGGCGGAAGAGAAAATTGACAACGCGGTAGTTCGCTAAAATGCTGTGAAGTGCGGCACCCCGTAGGCCGAATAAGGCGGTCACGCCGCATCCGACATCTAACGCCCGAGCCGGTGCCTGATGCGACGCTGGCGCGTCTTATCAGCATACGCCACATCCGGCATACCATGCCGGATGTGGCACATCATTACAACGCAATATCCGCCACTTCTTTTTGAACGGGTTGCGGTTTCAACTGCGGTTTTGGCGTACTATCTGCTGCCTGCGGCTTGTCGTATTTCAGCCCCAGCACTTCGCTGGTGTACTGCAACTCGCGTTCTGTTGCCGCTACATCACCGTTCAGCTTGCGTCCATAAGACGGAACGATCGCTTTCAACGTAGCCTGCCATTGCGGGCTGGAAACGCGATCGCCAAATACTTTTTCCAGCAGATCCAACATAATCGGCGCGGCGGTTGACGCCCCTGGCGATGCCCCCAGCAGCGCGGCAATGGTCCCTTGCTGGTCACTGACCACTTCAGTACCCAGACGCAGTACGCCACCTTTCTCGGCATCACGCTTGATAATCTGCACGCGCTGCCCCGCTTGCCACAAACGCCAGTCCTCTTTTTTTGCCTGCGGATAGTACTCTTTCAACGCTTCAAAACGATCCTCTTCACTCAACATCACCTGACTCACCAGATATTTCACCAGATCGAAATTATCCAGCCCGACGTGCATCATCGGCATCACGTTAGAGGTGGTGGTGGAACTCATCAGATCCCACAATGAACCGTTTTTGAGGAATTTGGTTGAGAAGGTGGCAAATGGCCCAAACAGCACTACGCGTTTACCGTCCAGAACGCGGGTATCGATATGCGGAACCGACATCGGTGGTGCGCCAACGGATGCTTTACCGTAAACCTTCGCCAGATGGTGATTAACCACGTCCGGGTTTTCCGAAACAAGGAACTGTCCGCCCACCGGAAAACCGGCGTAGTCTTTCGCTTCCGGAATCCCCGATTCCTGTAATAGCTTCAGCGCCGCACCGCCCGCGCCGATAAAGACAAATTTGGCGCGGATGTTCTGTGCAGTGCCGTTTTTCAGATCGGCAACGGTAACGGTCCAGGTGTTATCGTCATTACGCTTTAGGGCGCGGACTTCGCTGCTGAGTTGCAGCGAGAAGTTAGATTTCTTCTGTAAGGAAGCAATTAACTGGCGGGTGATCTCGCCATAGTTCACATCAGTGCCAATTTCTGTGCGTGTTGCCGCTACTTTCTGTTGTGGATCGCGCCCTTCCATCACTAACGGTGCCCACTCTTTGATCTGCGCGTGATCTTCAGAGTAACGCATACCGCGAAACAGCGAGCTTTGTTGCAACGCGGCGTAACGGGCGCGCAGGAAATTAACGTTATCCTCGCCCCAGACAAAGCTCATATGCGGAACGGTATTGATAAATGAACGCGGAGTACGCAGCACGCCGCGCTCAACCTGGTGCGCCCAGAACTGGCGGGAAATCTGAAATGCTTCGTTAATGGCGACTGCTTTTTCAATACTGATGCTGCCATCGGCGTTTTGCGGGGTGTAGTTCAGTTCCATCAGTGCAGAATGCCCGGTTCCGGCGTTATTCCAGCCGTTCGAACTCTCCTGCGCGACACCCTCCAGGCGCTCCACCATGGTCATCGACCATTCAGGCTCCAGCTCGCGTAAATAGGTCCCCAACGTGGCGCTCATAATGCCGCCGCCAATCAACAGTACATCAGTTTCCTGCTCCTCGGACGCTTTCGCTTTTGCCGCCATCGAAACGGCATTAAGCCCCACGGCCATCGAGAAGAGCATGGCAGTCACTTTTTTCATCTTGTTAATGCCTTACTTTTAGTCGCTTTATTGCAGGTGAGATTTGCGCGGCATCAACGGTAACACTTAAGTAATAACATTTAAATAATGTTTATAAATTATATTCTAATTTTAGAAACATTATAATTTCGTTGATTAATTATAGGGTTATTAGAAATGAAGGGATTTTTAGCATATTGACCTGACGGCAGCAGTCCGCCAGGTCAGCGTCGTAATATTATGCCGTCCGGGCAACGGCATCACGCGAAGCGGCATCGCGCTCTTCGCCCGTCAGCTCGCTAAGTTGCCCATTGCGCATTTCCAGCAGGCGGTCGGCGTGGATAAAGTAATGATCATCATGACTGATAGCGAAAATAGTTTTACCCATCTCCTGCATCAGCGGCAGCAACACCTGATAAAACTCACGACGGAAGTGTGGATCCTGATCCGCCGCCCATTCATCCAGCAGGATAATATCGCGTTCTTCTGCCAGCGCCAGCAACAGCGCCACGCGTTTTTTCTGCCCTTTTGATAACTTCAGGTTAACAATACGCCCGTTGCTTAACTCAAGCTTATGAGCCATTTTCAGCTGCGCCAGCCACTTCTCAACCAGTTGCGGGTTAGCGGGTTTACCCTCCGGCCCCAGCAGTTGATCAAACAGCCAGACATCGGTAAACACTGCCGAAAACAGTTTGCGATAATCTTCCGGTTGTTCGCCGCTGACAGGTTTGCCATCCAGCAAGATTTCGCCGCTTTGTGGCTGATACAAGCCCGTCAACAACATCGCCAGCGTCGATTTTCCGCTACCGTTGCCGCCAATCAGAAACAGCAGCTCGCCACGTTTAATGGTGAGGTTAATCGGCCCAACGGAAAACGCGTTATCCTGATAGCTAAACGTCACGTTACGCAGCTCCAGCGTTTGCCAGTTGGGAAAAGCCTGCGGGCGCGGAAACTCAGCTTTGAAAGGCGCGAGCGCGAATTTGTTCAGCTTGTTAAACGCCACCTGCGCCGTCAGCAGCGTCGGCAATGCGCCAACCGCCGAAAGCAGCGGCGTACGCAGGAATAACAGCGTCAACGAATAGGTCGCAGCAACGTTGGTATCAGCCCAACCGAGACTGTTCGCCATCCAGAACACCAGGCCGATAGCGCCCAGCATCATGATGTTTGACCAGTTCACGGCGCTAAGATGGAAGGTGTCTGCGCGAATAATATGATGGCGATACTCTTGCGCATCGGGGATGTAGAGGTTGTTAAACACATACTCGGCGCGTTCCCGGTTCAGAGTCAGCTCTTTGCGCCCTTCGAGTACGGTTTGAAAATCCGTGTACAGCTTGTCTTCGGTTTCACGCAGGGTCGCCATATGTTTGTACACCCGCGCCACCAGTACAAAACCACCCCAGATGGTGATCGCCATCCAGATAGCCGTTACCAGCAACATTTTGCCCGACAGCATCCACAGATACGCCGCGGAACCGATAGTGAGAATGATCCCCTGCACCAGTTCCGGAAGACGCACAAAAGCAATGGTGATATTGCGCACATCGCTGGTTAATCCCGCCAGCAACGAGGCGCTACCGAGTTGTTCAATGCGCTCGACGTGGGTATCCAGAATCCGCTTGATAAATTCACTACGCAGTCGGTAAACGAAGTGATGCCCCAAAGTGGTGAGCGCCAGTTGCGATCCGAGAGTGACTGCCATCAACAGCAGCAATAATCCCAGAAACTCCGGCAATACCAGCAGACTGGTATCCGCCGTTTCGATAAGGCGCTGATTGATAAAAGCAATTAAGCCAATGCCTAATGCCGCACTGGCGAGGCTTAGCGCCATCACACTGATAAATGGCCAGCGATACTGCCGCCAGACAAGTACAAGAAGTTCCATGCAGAAAACCCGGACAATGAATTACAGCCCGCAGTTTAAACATCTTCGCGCGCACAGCAATAATAATTCTTATTTTTATTCTTTTTTACCTGCCTGACGGAATGTCAGGTTGTAGCGGCAGTCGCCGGTGAGTGGATGAAACCCCGCTTTCAGCGGTTGAATGCCGTGATAAAACAGCCGCGATTCACCGCCCCATACCACCACATCGCCATGTTCCAACAACAAACGTTTGAGCGGATCATTACGTTTCAGGCCACCAAATTGAAAAATCGCGGGTAAGCCAAGAGAAACAGAAACAATCGGCGCGCGCAGATCCGGTTCGTCTTTATCCTGATGCAGCGACAGTTTCGCGCCAGGAGCGTAGCGGTTGATAAGACAAGCATCTGGCTGGAAATCCGGATAGCCCGCCGCCGTAGCCGCACGTTGACATAAATCATGAAAGCTTTGTGGCATGGCGGGCCACGGTTTATTTGTTTGCGGATCAATGGGCGAATAGAGATAACCTTGCCGATGGGTCGTCCAGCCCAGATGCCCACAGTTGGTCATCGCCACCGACATGGTATATCCCCCGGGGGTGACCATCTGGCGAAACGGCGACTGGCTGGCAACGTCATTAATATCGCGGATCAGTTGCTCCGCAGCGTTAAAAGCAAAACGGTGCAAAATTACCGCTCCAGCCGCCAGTGGCTCTTGCCACGGTTCAGCATCGGCAAACAGATCCAACATTACCTCTCCTCATTTTCAGCTTCGCGGCGCAGCAGTTGCGCTTTACGCGACACGCCCCAGCGGTAACCGGAAAGTGTGCCATCACCACGGACCACCCGATGACAGGGTATTATGATAGCCAGCTTGTTGGCGGCACAGGCGCTGGCAACGGCCCGTACCGCTTTCGGTTTGCCGATGGCGTTAGCCAGTTGCTGATAACTGACGGTTTCACCGCAAGGTATCGTGCGCAGTGCCTGCCAGACTTGTTGCTGAAAAGCAGTGCCGCGAATGTCCAGCGGTAACGTCAGCGGCGTATCGCGTTGATTGAGGCTGGCGATCACTTCACGCACATGTTGCTGAAACATCAGATCGGCAGGCGCGTTGTCGGCAGCGGGAAACATCTGCTGCAACTCGCTGATTAGTGTCGCGTCATCATCGCCCAGCAATATCGCGCAAATCCCCCGCTCGCTTTCTGCCACCAGGCAACGACCCAGCTCACAATCAGCCAGCGCGTAACGCACCGCCAGATTTTCGCCACCGTGACGGAATTGTTTAGCCGTCATGCCCAGCGTTTCGTCGGCTTTGCGGTAGTAACTGCTGCTGTCGGGGAATCCGGCGTTAAGAATAGACGTCGTCACGCTCTCCCCTTTCGCCAGCGATTCGCGCAAACGGCGAGCGCGCCAGGCCTGTTGCCAGGCTTTAGGCGTCATTCCGGTAGTCGCTTTAAACAACCGATGCAGATGGAACGGACTCATCGCCACATGGTCGGCTAAGGCTTCCAGCGTTACAGGCGTTTCCTGTTCCAGCAGTCGACAGGCGTGGGTAATTTTATCCAACCGATGTTGCTGGGCATTGGCTTTGTCTGGCTGACAACGTTTGCAGGGGCGAAAGCCAGCGGCGAGTGCCTCGCTGGCATTTGCGTAGAAGGAGACGTTTTCCCGCAAAGCATGTCTGGCGCGGCAAGACGGACGGCAAAAGATGCCTGTGGTACGCACGGCGAAAACGAATTCGCCGTCGGCATTCGGGTCGCGGGCTAAGACAGATTGCCAGCGTTGATCGTCAGTTAAGCATGTGGCTTTTTTCATAATCAGCTCCCTGGTTAAGGATAGCCTTTAGTCTGCCCGGTCACCATCACGCAAAAACCAACAATCTTGCGCTTTAATTTTTTTCGCTGATAAGGAAGCTTTTAAACTGCGGCGACATCCAGGTTTTAAAGCTATCACCTTCTTTGGTGATCATATAGACCGCCAGCCCTTCCCGGCGAACAACCTCTTTGGCTTTCTCCGGCCCGAGTACCATTAAGCCAGTATCCCAGGCATCGGCTTCCAGCGCCGTCGGGGCAATCACCGTCACGGATACCAGATTGTGTTCGATAGGACGCCCGGTTTGCGGATCGATAACATGAGAAAGACGTTTGCCGTCCAGTTCGTAATAGTTACGGTAGCTGCCAGAGGTGCTAATGCCATGACCGTTGATATCCACCACGGCCTGAACCGCGTTTTCTTTATCGGTTGGTTTTTGAATCGCTACCCGCCACGGCTGGCCTTCACCGTTCATACCACGGCTATCCAGAGCACCACCAACTGACACCAGATAACGTGAAATACCTTCCTGCTCCATCAAGCGTGCCAGGTGATCCGCCGCATAACCTTCACCGACGGTGGAGAGATCGATATATAAATCCGGCAGGTCTTTTTGCAGATATTGCTGATGCGACTGATTGATGACCGTCAGGTGCTGTAAGCCGGTTTTGGCTTTCATCGCATCGATCTGTTCCTGGCTCGGAATTTGAACCGGCTGTTGTTCCGGGCCAAAGCCCCACAGATTCACCAGCGGCCCGACGGTAATATCCATCGCACCATCGGTCTTCGCGCCAATGCGCAGCGAGGTAGTGACGATTTCGGCCATCGCTTCACTTACTGGCCACGGCGACAAACTTTGCGAGTCGTTAAAGCGCATCAGCGCGGAATCTTTTTTATAGGTCGAAAGCAGCTGATCGTCGGCGTCCAGCTGGGTCTGAATCTTTTCTTTAAGTTCGGCACTGCGTTTGGCATCAATGCCCGGGATGCTGGCACGCCAGAAGGTACCCATGGTTTTGCCTTCAAGAACGGTAACTTCAGTAGCGTGGGTTTTGGCGGGTTGTGGTTTTTGATCGCAACCAACAAAGAAGAGCGCGGCAGCCAGCAGTGCCACGCGGGTAAAGCTTATTTCCATACGTGATTATCCTCATGCGAACGGTCGCAAGAGTACACCAAAAAAATGAGTTTGTACGCTGAAAACAATGAAAAAAGGGCCCGCAGGCCCTTTGTTCGATATCAATCGAGATTAGAACTGGTAAACCAGACCCAGAGCTACGATGTTATCAGTGTTGATGCCAGCGTCACGAGTGAACTGGTTGTCGTCCAGCAGGTTGATTTTGTAGTCAACGTAGGTGGACATGTTTTTGTTGAAGTAGTAGGTCGCACCAACATCAACATATTTCAGGATATCTTCGTCGTCGTAGTTACGACCAGCAACGACACCCAGGTTTTTACCTTTAGACTGCAGGTATGCTACAGATGGACGCAGACCGAAGTCGAACTGGTACTGAGCAACAGCTTCGAAGTTCTGTGCTTTGTTCGCCCAACCCAGGGAACCTACGCGAGTTGCGTTGTAGGTCTGGGTGTACTGAGCAGCCAGGTAGATGTTGTTAGCGTCGTATTTCAGACCACCAGTGTAGGTTTCAGCGCGGTCGCCGTTACCCAAATAACGCTCACCATAACCGTTCAGGCCGAAGTTCTGATCATCAGTACGTTTGGAGCTGGAAACTGCAGCACCGATACCGAAGCCTTCGTAATCATAAGTGATAGATCCGCCGACACCGTCGCCATTCTGACGCAGAGCACCACGACCATTGTTGGTCATGCCTTCGCCGCTTACGCTACCATTTTTGCCCTGGTACTGAACAGCAAAGTTCAGACCGTCAACCAGACCGAAGAAGTCGGTGTTACGGTAGGTTGCGTAGCCATTACCACGCTGCTGCATGAAGTTGTCAGAGCCGTAAGTGTCGCCACCGAATTCTGGCAGTACGTCGGTCCAGGAAGTTACGTCGTAAACAACGCCGTAGTTACGACCGTAGTCGAAAGAACCAACATCCTGGAATTTCAGACCTGCGAATGCCACACGGGTCCAGGAGTTTTCTTTGTTGTCTTCAGAGGTATTGCCCTGGATCTGATATTCCCACTGGCCGTAACCGGTCAGCTGGTCAGTAACCTGAGTTTCGCCTTTGAAACCAAGACGTACATAGGTCTGGTCGCCGTCTTCTGACTTGTTGTCAGAGAAATAGTGCAGGCCGTCTACTTTACCGTACAGATCTAATTTGTTGCCGTCTTTGTTGTAAACTTCAGCAGCGTTTGCTGCGCCTGCTACCAGCAGAGCTGGGACCAGGAGGGACAGTACTTTAACTTTCATGTTATTAACCCTCTGTTATATGCCTTTATTTGCTTTTTTATGCCACTGCATACTGATTAACCCTCATTAATCAGTCGGCAAGTCCATTCTCCCCAAAAATGCAGAATAATCCAACACGAATATGATACTAAAACTTTTAAGATGTTTCATTTATCGCTATAGATGTTTCAAAATGTAAATACAAGGGAACTTTTTAAGATTATTGCGGAATGGCGAAATAAGCACCTAACATCAAGCAATAATAATTCAAGGTTAAAATCAATAACTTATTCTTAAGTATTTGACAGCACTGAATGTCAAAACAAAACCTTCACTCGCAACTAGAATAACTCCCGCTATCATCATTAACTTTATTTATTACCGTCATTCATTTCTGAATGTCTGTTTACCCCTATTTCAACCGGATGCCTCGCATTCGGTTTTTTTTACCCTTCTTTACACACTTTTCATTATTCTGTGCTACCACAGAAAAACTATAACGCTTGTTAACTATTTCACAAATAATTAACATCCGCATAATTTCCAGCAATCTTTGTTTATTTGCAATTATTTTTGTTGGGCTTTTTGTAGGTTATTTGTACAGCAAAATGGCGCTTGTACATCTATTTCCCCCAATGCAGGATGATAAATATCACGGGAGAATAGAGAATCATCAATCAGGTAAGAGTCTGGAATTTCACACTGTACCCTTTATACTGCCCTATCACTTCGCGAAGTTTTAACAGGTCATAAACACGAATGCGTCAGAAAGAGACAACGGCCACGACCCGCTTTTCACTCCTACCGGGGAGCATTACCCGCTTCTTTTTACTGTTGATCATTGTGTTACTGGTGACGATGGGTGTAATGGTACAAAGCGCCGTTAACGCCTGGCTGAAAGATAAAAGTTACCAGATTGTCGACATTACCCATGCTATCCAAAAGCGCGTCGATAACTGGCGTTACGTGACCTGGCAGATCTACGACAACATTGCCGCGACGACCTCCCCCTCCTCCGGCGAAGGTTTACAAGAGACGCGCCTGAAACAGGATGTCTACTATCTGGAGAAACCACGCCGCAAAACGGAAGCGTTAATCTTTGGCTCTCACGACAACTCAACGCTTGAGATGACTCAGCGGATGTCCACTTATCTGGATACATTGTGGGGCGCAGAAAATGTACCGTGGTCGATGTATTACCTGAATGGTCAGGATAACAGTCTGGTGCTGATCTCAACCCTACCCCTTAAAGATCTCACCTCCGGATTTAAAGAATCGACCGTCAGCGACATTGTTGATTCACGTCGTGCAGAGATGTTGCAACAGGCCAACGCCCTCGATGAACGCGAAAGCTTTTCTAACATGCGCCGCCTGGCCTGGCAGAACGGTCATTACTTTACATTGCGTACTACCTTTAACCAGCCAGGACATCTGGCAACGGTCGTGGCTTTTGATCTGCCGATTAATGATTTGATCCCACCGGGTATGCCGCTGGACAGTTTCCGCCTTGAGCCAGACACGACGGCAACGGGAGACAATGATAATGAGAAAGAAGGAACGGATAGCGTCAGTATCCACTTTAACAGTACGAAGATTGAAATCGCCTCGGCACTCAACTCTACCGATATGCGCCTGGTCTGGCAGGTTCCTTATGGCACCTTATTGCTGGATACGTTGCAAAACATTCTGCTGCCACTGCTGCTGAACATCGGTTTGCTGGCGCTGGCGTTATTTGGCTATACCACATTCCGCCATTTCTCCAGCCGCAGTACAGAAAGTCTACCCAGCACGGCGGTCAATAACGAATTGCGCATTTTACGGGCAATTAATGAAGAGATAGTCTCACTGCTGCCGCTCGGCCTGCTGGTTCACGATCAGGAATCGAACCGCACTGTCATAAGTAACAAAATTGCCGATCATTTGCTGCCGCATTTGAATCTGCAAAACATCACCACCATGGCGGAACAGCATCAGGGGATTATTCAGGCGACGATCAATAACGAGCTGTATGAGATCCGCATGTTCCGCAGCCAGGTCGCGCCGCGCACACAAATTTTCATTATTCGCGATCAGGATCGCGAAGTGCTGGTAAACAAGAAACTCAAGCAGGCGCAGCGTCTGTATGAGAAAAACCAGCAGGGGCGGATGACCTTTATGAAAAACATTGGCGATGCGCTGAAAGAACCCGCACAGTCCCTGGCGGAGAGCGCGGCTAAACTCAACGCCCCGGAAAGCAAACAACTGGCGAATCAGGCAGATGTGCTGGTGCGGCTGGTTG
The DNA here is from genome assembly GCF_046486385.1 of Escherichia sp. WS33. Taxonomy (NCBI): domain Bacteria; kingdom Pseudomonadati; phylum Pseudomonadota; class Gammaproteobacteria; order Enterobacterales; family Enterobacteriaceae; genus Escherichia; species Escherichia sp. WS33. The sequence goes on from NZ_JBJQLJ010000003.1 coordinate 248,466, forward strand.
ATGAAATACAGTTAGCGAACATGCTTGCGGATGATAGCTGGAAAAGTGAGACGGTGCTGTTCTCCGTGCAGGATTTAATTGATGAAGTTGTGCCTTCAGTGTTGCCTGCCATCAAGCGTAAAGGTCTGCAACTGCTGATTAACAATCATCTGAAAGCACACGATATGCGCCGCGGCGATCGCGATGCCTTACGACGTATTTTGCTGCTACTGATGCAATATGCCGTGACCTCAACGCAATTGGGAAAAATCACCCTTGAGGTTGATCAGGATGAGTCCTCCGAAGACCGCCTGACGTTCCGCATTCTGGACACGGGAGAAGGCGTAAGTATTCATGAAATGGATAATTTGCACTTCCCGTTTATCAACCAGACCCAAAACGATCGCTATGGCAAGGCGGACCCGCTGGCATTCTGGCTGAGCGATCAACTGGCACGTAAACTGGGCGGTCATTTAAACATCAAAACGCGGGATGGGCTTGGTACACGCTACTCTGTGCATATCAAAATGCTCGCAGCTGACCCGGAAGTTGAAGAGGAAGAAGAGCGTTTACTGGATGATGTCTGCGTAATGGTGGATGTTACTTCGGCAGAAATTCGGAATATTGTCACTCGCCAGTTAGAAAATTGGGGTGCAACCTGTATCACACCCGATGAAAGATTAATTAGTCAAGATTATGATATCTTTTTAACGGATAATCCGTCTAATCTTACTGCCTCTGGCTTGCTTTTAAGCGATGATGAGTCTGGCGTACGGGAAATTGGGCCTGGTCAATTGTGCGTCAACTTCAATATGAGCAACGCTATGCAGGAAGCGGTCTTACAATTAATTGAAGTGCAACTGGCGCAGGAAGAGGTGACAGAATCGCCTCTGGGCGGAGATGAAAATGCGCAACTCCATGCCAGCGGCTATTATGCGCTCTTTGTAGACACAGTACCGGATGATGTTAAGAGGCTGTATACTGAAGCAGCAACCAGTGACTTTGCTGCGTTAGCCCAAACGGCTCATCGTCTTAAAGGCGTATTTGCCATGCTAAATCTGGTACCCGGCAAGCAGTTATGTGAAACGCTGGAACATCTGATTCGTGAGAAGGATGTTCCAGGAATAGAAAAATACATCAGCGACATTGACAGTTATGTCAAGAGCTTGCTGTAGCAAGGTAGCCTATTACATGAACAATATGAACGTAATTATTGCCGATGACCATCCGATAGTCTTGTTCGGTATTCGCAAATCACTTGAGCAAATTGAGTGGGTGAATGTTGTCGGCGAATTTGAAGACTCTACAGCACTGATCAACAACCTGCCGAAACTGGATGCGCATGTGTTGATTACCGATCTCTCCATGCCTGGCGATAAGTACGGCGATGGCATTACCTTAATCAAGTACATCAAGCGCCATTTCCCAAGCCTGTCGATCATTGTTCTGACCATGAACAACAACCCGGCGATTCTTAGTGCGGTATTGGATCTGGATATCGAAGGGATCGTGCTGAAACAAGGTGCACCGACCGATCTGCCGAAAGCTCTCGCCGCGCTGCAGAAAGGGAAGAAATTTACCCCGGAAAGCGTTTCTCGCCTGTTGGAAAAAATCAGTGCTGGTGGTTACGGTGACAAGCGTCTCTCGCCAAAAGAGAGTGAAGTTCTGCGCCTGTTTGCGGAAGGCTTCCTGGTGACCGAGATCGCTAAAAAGCTGAACCGCAGTATTAAAACCATCAGTAGCCAGAAGAAATCTGCGATGATGAAGCTGGGTGTCGAGAACGATATCGCCCTGCTGAATTATCTCTCTTCTGTGACCTTAAGTCCGGCAGATAAAGACTAATCATCTGTAGGCCAGATAAGACGCGTTAGTGTCTTATCTGGCATTTGCACCGATTGCCGGATGCAGCGTAAACGCCTTATCCGGCCTACGATTCCCATTATTTCAACAGATTACATTAAAGTAGGCCAGATAAGACGCGTCAGCGTCGCATCTGGCATTTGCACTGAATGCCAGATGCGGCATAAACACCTTATCCGTCCTACGATTCCCGCGATTTCCTGACCCTCTCGGCATATACCGTCAGCGTCTGTTTTATCACATCCAGCGTTACCGGCTTCGACAGGCAGCTGTCCATACCGGACTCCAGACACCGCTGCTTCTCTTCAGCCAACGCATTAGCAGTTACTCCGATTACCGGCAACGTCAGTCCCAACTGACGAATGCGTTGCGTCAAGCGGTAACCATCCATATTTGGCATGTTGACGTCGCTAAGCACGATATCAATATGATTCTTGCTAAGTACATTAAGCGCATCGACACCATCATTCGCGGTTTTACATTGATAGCCCAACGATCCCAACTGATCTGCCAGCAGACGTCGGTTAATCGGATGATCATCCACGACCAGAATCATCATATCGTCATTATCGCTGACCGCTTTGTCCGTCGACGGCAGAGCGTTAGCAGGATCGTCGCTCTCCATCTCGATCAAATAAATACGCGCCAACAATGCCGGTAGCTCATGCGGGGCAGCCACACTGTGTACCCACTCCCCTGGCGCTTTCTCCAGCGGAATACCAATATGGCGACGACAGAAGGTCACTACCGCTCTACCCTGCCATTTTTTACTCACTACCTCGTCAGTAATTAACACATCTTCGGGAGTCGGTTCCTGCCCTTCGTATGTTGTAACGACGATGCCGCTGCGCTGCAAACTGGTTTCCAGGAACTGACAGAGCGACGCATTGCGGACCGCCAGCCAGCAGCGTTTACCACTCAACCCTTCCACGCCTTTTTTCTGCGGGTACTGAGCGCCGTACAACGGAATACGCACGGTAAACTGGCTGCCCATTCCCGGTTCTGAATCTACCGAGATATCGCCGTCCATCATGCTGATCAGTTTTTCACAAATCGCCAGACCCAGACCGGTCCCCTGGAAGTTTCGCTGTACGCCCGTTCCGACCTGGAAGAAGGGATCAAACAAGCGCACCACTTCTTTCGCCGGAATCCCCACGCCGGTATCGCGAACACGGATAGAGAGATAATCGCCATCAGCGCGGACATGCAAAACTATACAGCCGGTATCGGTGAATTTTATGGCGTTACTCAACAGGTTGGAGATGACCTGCTGTAAACGCATCGGGTCGCCATTTAAGGCCACTGGCACATCCGGTTCAATAAAGCAGTACAAGCCTAACTGCTTGCGTACCACCAGCGGTAAATAGTTGGCGGTGATGTGGTTCATCACTTCACGCGGTGAAAACTCACGCGGTTCGATCTTCAACTGTTCCGATTCAATCTTCGAGAAATCGAGAATATCGCTGATAATTTTCAACAACAGGCTGGAAGAGTTGTTCATTGCCGTCACCAGCCGATCGACGCCTTTCGGTAACTCTTTGGTTTGCAACAGATCCAGGTTACCGATAATGCCATACAGCGGCGTTCGCAGCTCATGACTGACGGTGGCAAGGAACATCGATTTTGACTGGCTCGCCTGTTCCGCTGCTTGTGCCATCTCCTGCAACGACTCTTCCATCTTCACGCGCGAAGAAACATCCACCAGCACACAAATGGCCACGTTTTCATTACGATAGCGCGAATGGACGAAGCTGATTTGCAGATTGGTATTGTTGCTGGTCAGGACATCAACAAAATTGACCTGCTGCCCACAGATAATTTGCGTCAGTCGTTGGCGGTCCTCATGCGTAAGCATATTGAGATAGGTATGCGCCAGTTCGTTACTTAAAATATTGACGCCATCAGCGGTACGCAAAATGCAGATACCCACTGGCGCGGAGGCGACAATCTTGCGATTGAACTGCTCATGTTCTTCCAGTCGCAGGGCGTCGCTTTCCGCCGGAATGAAAATACGTCGCTCGTACATCCGCGCGAGAGTAAACAATGCAGCTCCGGCAAGCACATTCAGCAAAATTGCGTTAAGGATCAACATGCGAATGCGTTCCAGCACCTTATCAACCGGCACCGAATACACGATGCTTAGCGATGAGGGTGGCAGATTTTTCTTCAGCACCAGCTCCCGGAACCCTTCCGTATAGCCAAACCAGGAGCGTTCCTGCATCCAGCGAGGATCGCCCTTAATTTTACTTTCTGGTCCGGTAAGCGAAATCAGGGTATGACCATTTTCATCAAGAATGGTAACCCCCATCGGCAACGTACCCGGTAAGAAAAAGTTCTCCATCCGGATGGTCTGCTCGACACCCAAAAGCGCCTGCAACCGGTTCGCCAGATAAACTGGCGTCAACGCGTAAAAATACCCGACGCCAGGGCGCGGACCTTCGCTGATCCAGTAGAGGTTACTGCCGCTATCATCTTGTGGTGCATTTCGATATTTATTGATGCGTTCATGCAAAGCTTTCAACGCGGTATCGCGTTCCACTGGCATATCACGCAGACCGAAATTGGCCATGCAGAGGTTATCACTGCCGATTAAAAATACCCGGTTGAGATCGTAAGCCGCAGAAAAATTATCGCGCCAGTAGCGCATAAACCACGCCAATGACTCCAGAGAACCTCGCCAGGTGTTACTCATTGCGGAACAATCGGAGTCGGCAAACAGCGGTTCAAACGCAGGCACATCCGCCTGCGTTTCTCGTCCACGCGGGGAAAGCACACCGTTTTCTGCCGATAAGCGATTTTCGGCGATGTACTTCAGCTCTTTCATCACATCAGAGGTGCGTTGAATAAAGCGCTGAGCCTGATCGGAACTCAGATTAAATTCCTGACGAATTTCCGATTCTCGCTGATGTAACGCATTAACGATGTAAAAAACGGATGAAAAAGCAATCAACAGCCAGAGCACTAACGCCAATGCTCTGAACATGTAGCGCGAGGCTTTCAGGGTTGTACGAAAAGAAGCAAGGTATTTCAAAGGGGCGAAGCTCCGCCTCAGGTGACCGATGGAGTGTGGTTAAGGTAGCGGTAAAAGCGTGTTACCGCAATGTTCTGTCACCATTGCAATAATGCGTATCGCTTAGAAACCATTGCCTTAACCAGGAAAGCCGGAGTAGATGGACAGTTCTCAGTACGAAAAATAAGAAATGACCAATCTGCCGACGCTTGTTAATGGTTATATCCTGGCGTCGGCAGATCGCCCAGCAGTCTTATCTGAAAAAAGAGAGAGCCAGGTTGTGTGAAGGGATGGATCACCAGTCAAAACTTTTCACCAGCGTCAGCTCGCCAGCATTACGCATCGGTACAATAAATGTTTCCTGTTTCTCATTGACCGATCCTTCATCGGTGATCAGCGTCAGTTGGGCGGTCGTCAATTCCGTTTCGCTGCGCCCACCATAGTAGTTGATATACACCTGATAGCGCCCGTGAACTGGTGCTGGCATGGCGAAAATCTCGGGTCCGTACCCCGTCGTGACATCCATATCCAGTGCACCACTGTTTTTCAGCACGGTGTTACCGTACCAGGCGTGTTCGCCATCGGGCGTGACAACATGGAGATCGAGATCGGTATTGTCCGTATCCCACGAGAGAACCAGCCGTAAACGTGCACGAATCGTTCCTGTACCCGGCGTTGAGTAAAACTGCATTTTTTGCCGGCTTTGCCCATCCGGGCTGATGACCTGCACGCTGTTGCTGCCTTCAGTGAAAATATAAGGGCGTGCAAATGAACCATCGGATTCAATTCTCTGCGGCATACTGGCACCGTTGACCACCAGCCGGCCCTGCTGAACTTTACCCGCCGCAGCATAATTCTTTATTTTGCCGCGGATCTGCGCTGAGATATTTTGATCATCTGCCATGTTGACGGACGACGCCGGGTAATTGATCGATTGTGAAAAACTGGCATCTTCGCCCTCTGCCGGATGCCAGCCAGAGAGCGGTGCGTCAATCTCGACTTCCTGCACACCTTCACTGTGAGCGACAGGCGAAAGTGCCACCAGTAACAACGGAAGAAAAATCTTTCGCATAGCATTAGTCCATTAATAATTGTCGGGTCAGCGTTTCGATATAGTTCTCATCAAGCCCGGTGGGATAACCATCAAAGGCCAGGTGCAGATACTCATGGGTTAAATCCAGCCGATCCTGAAGCGTAAAGAAGTTACGAATAAACAGCCGTTTCTGCTGCCGATCGGTATAGGGGAAACCTGAGACTAAACGACAGACCGCAAACACGTCTGGTTCGTTGTACCCCGTCTCGCCTTGTAATATACGCCGCCACTGCGGCATTTTTTTCGCCAGCCAGGCTTTCGCTTTGGGTAATAACTGGCAGGTTGAGCGTGGAGCTCCCCAGCGGCTAAGGCTGTTGTCGGGATAAGCAAACGCGAGTATCTGGTCGTAACGCTCCCCCTGCCCCGCCTGGGCCGTGGCTTGCCGCCAGGAAAGTGTCCCTTCGGTAGCGCGACTGCCATGATAATGAACCGGATCGCCTGCATAGATGAGATCCTGCGTCCAGGCGGTCATCGTTCGCGCCCCCGTGGTCGCTGGCGAAGCAGAAACACGCTGCGTGGCGCTGCTGTCGGGGATGGTCAGGCAATCGCCTTCCCGATTGGCGTTTTGCTGTAAAAAAGTGCGAATCGCCACGGTCATGGCTTTCGCTGCCTCAGGGGGCGTACTTTTCGCCTCGCGATCCAGAACTCTGGCAACGTACTCTTCACGATCGAGATGCGACTGCAATTTCAGTTTGCCCTTTTCGCTCAGTAAGGTCGTCTCACCGTGGCTGACAAACGTAATGTGGTTACCATTAGTAAACGTTACACGATAGCGCCCATTAAGTACGCCGGGTTTTACTGCCGTCGTACTCTTTTCCGCTGTGATTTTCTTCAGCGGATAGCGGGCAAACAGCTCCACCTCTACACATTGCCCACTGGCAACCTGCGTCGGCACTGGCAAAACCCGATTAAGCACCGTCGCATAACGGGTTAGTACCGTTTTGCTGGTGCCACTGCCAGTAACCCACAGCGGTGTACCATCGGTTAACCAGCCAGCAAAACCACCCTGGCGGATTTCCTGTTTATCATCGGCAAACCAGCTCCAGGTTTTCACCCGTACCCGACTACCGAGCATGGATGCGACACCGATTTTCGCCTCGTCCAGCACCACATCCAGTAAGACTTCCTGAGCTTTGTTTTGCGCAGGTAACGTCGCTAATGAATCGAGCAGCGATTTAACCGTTACCGAGGTTTCTGGCTTCAGCGTTGTAAGAGACGCTAACCACGCAGGTGCCTGACGCTGTTGCCAGTATTGCCCCCACACATCTGCGCCAATATGCAACCGCTGCGGCGCAAAATAGAGCCCACAGGAACGTACCAGCGCGGTATCGCGCGTTATGCTCTCCCCAGCCTGACAACAATAAACCTCTTCCGGGGAGTTTCCGCGACACTGGTAGGGCTGCTCCGGTTGATGGGTATCCTCCAGCCAGGCGTAAACATACAGTTTCCACAAACTCCCTAACGGCGTGGTGAGCGAGTCAGGTAATGCTGAGACTTTGGTCACGCCTGATGACGACAGCTGATACAGTTGATCGTGCTGCGCACCGCGCAGCACCAGTTGTAACGGCGTCTCCTCCGCAAGCGTTGGCAGAGTAACCAACGCCAATAGCCAGACGATTCTGCGCCAGTTCACTTATTTCACCTGCATCCCGGTCCATTCACTCCCTGCCGCAACACTTTGCTGCGCAGGTGCATAGGAACGCACATAACGAGCAGGAGGCAGAACGAATTGCCCTTTTTGCGAGAAGCGCAGCAAATGGCGGAAAGTGACCGTTCCCGTCAGTTCTTTCACCGGCACCATATAGGCCAGTTCGCCCATTTCATTACGCGCTTTTTCCAGCAATTGCCCCTGCTGTTTCGCGGCGTTGGGTTTATTGACTGAAATGCCCCATGTTGTGCGCTCAACGTCGGCTCCCGGCGGGAGCGGTACTTCCACCTGACCATAGCGCAGAACTGCATCCTGCTCGCTGGTAAGCGTAATTTCATCGAGATACAGCGCATCGCTGTCAATCTCATTGCTGGTCACCGGTTGCAGAATAAAGCTCATCTCTTCTTCACCAGGGATAAGCCGATACAACTGGCGTTCAACGGTCACCGGAATGTTACTTTGTTGAGCCATTTTTGCCGGCTCACGCCAGCGGACCTGCACATTTTGCGGCGATAATTCGTCACCAAAAGAGAGAATGTCCGGCACGCCCTGACCAACCCAACGCCAGTCTTCGCCCCCTCCAGTTAACTTATGTTTAGCCCATGCGCCCGCAGGCGCAGGCAAAACAACTGGAGGCATTGTCGCCATATATTTCGCCAGCCAGTTCATGGCCAGCGCGCGCTCAATAGTGGATTGCTCAGCGGTCAAACCACTTAAAATAGCGGCCGTCTGGGTAGCGTCACCACCGCTATTGAGCAGCACAACCGTGTGCGCCAGCGGCTGATTGCTGTTTGCCGCTTTATCCCACGCATATTGCTGAACCTGTGGCATCACCGTGGACTTCAACTGCGCTTTTTTCAGCAACGTCATGGTTAAGACGTTTGCCACCGCATCTGCCAGTGGAGATTCCGGTGTATCGAGGATCAGGCTGTCATTGATATCGCGGATGTCTTCCTCAGAGAAATCTTCATCTTTAGTTCCGCGCCGGGCGATAGCTTCATCCAACCCTTTCAACAACGTTTTGCACGGCAGATTCATCTCCTGTGCCCACGCCAGCACCAGCGCCCGATGCAATAACGGCATGTTATCCGCCTGCTCGGCATAACTGTCGAGCATATGCTGCCAGTATTCCGGTTGTTGCGTTACGCCGAGCGCCTGGCTGGCCTGCCAGTCGGCGTACCATGCCCATGCCGTAAGGAAGGCGTCACCATTGCCATCTTCACCCCACCAGGTAAAGCGCGCTCCGGGCCCCGCCAGTTGCATCAGCCGCAGACGGTTATCCTGAATCATCTGACGAATGTCGTTAGCGGCGGCACTTTGATGATCGGCAAGCGAACGCCAGGCGAGACTGAGCGGGATCAGACGGCTACCGGTGTTGATCACGCCACCCCATGGTCCATCGACTAACGCATCAAGATTGTTGCGGAAAATCTCCTGCGGCGTTTCACTACTTTGTAGCCGGATATTACTCGCCTGCTCGGGCAACATCAGCGCGTTCTCGCCACCGCCGAGCATGACATTTTTCTGCTGTTCAACGGGCCAGCTGTTGTCCACAAAAGACAGTTTTGTGCTAATGCTGTCCTGCACTTGCCCATTTTGTTGCAGTTCTGCACTTAACAAGCCAGATTGCTGAATGTTCTGCGTCAGCGAAATATAATTCGCCCCTTTGTGCAGCGTCAGCGAAATATAATTCGCCCCTTTGTGCAGCGTCAGCGTCTGGCGCATCTCAGCGCCTGCAAATTTAGTCACCAGCGCCACCGGTTCGTTATCCTGCTGACTGAAGATAAACAGTCCTGCCGCCGGTTTGTCGCCCACGCGATACACCGTTGGCATACTCCACTTCATGTAGAGATTTTTTTCCGAACGCAGATAAGCACGCCCCTGCCCGACCAGCCCGTCGCCGTTCATCCCACGCGCGGTGATACGCCAGCGGGTTAACGAATCAGGCATCAGGAACGTGAAATACGCTTTGCCTTGTTTATCGGTTGTGAGTGACGGCATCCATGCCGCGGTATCCACCTCTTCACGCCGTGGACGTTCAAGCATTTTTACTCGCCGCTCGCTGCGGTTAGTTGCGCCAGGCGCAACCGGCTCGCTGGAGAGCGCCTGGTCGTAGCTGATAAACGACAGACTGGAGCTGGTACGCACATTGTTACGCCCCAGCGGATAGAAAAATTTGCCGATATTCGGCGCGATTTCTGGTTGCAGCGCGTAGATCATTTCATCGACCACGCCTACCGTTAGCTGCGCAGAAACAGGTTTACCTTTCAGCGACGAGGTTAATTCGACATTGACCAGTTCACCAGGCTGGTAATGGGTTTTGTCCGTTTTCACCCGGATATCAAGCTGAGGAACGGCAACTTTGATCCCGGCGTTCTGAAAACTGTACTGACCATTACGGGTATACAGCACCGAAAAAGTGATGTTAGGCGCAAAGGAATTGCTCACTGGAACCCGGGCTTCATACTGGGTATCGTTTAAACGTTGTAACGTCAGCCAGTTTGCCGGATGCGAAAGCAGCGACTGCTGTTCCACGCGATCGCGTTCCAGCGTCAATAATGCTTCATCAATTGGCTCCGGAAAGGTAATCAGCATCTTCGCAGTTTCGCCTGGCTGGTACAGCGTTTTATCCGCCACGATATCTACCGTACCAGTATGCGCCGTGCTGCCCTTACCGCTGACGGCATGACTTAACCCAGCGAGAATTAAGCCGTCTTTATCGCGTAATGTCAGATTGTAGTTGCCAGGTTTAGCGAAATTGACGGTAAAGGATTTGCCGCCTGACGGTAGCTCTCCGCTATGGCTCGTGCGGTCTTCGAGACGCAACCATTCATACGTAACAGGAACCTGTTTTGAAGATTCCAGCGCGGCATAACGGAACACAACCGACTCGCCGCTATTACTGTATTGTGCGGCGGTACTTAAAGAGTAATGCGCCAGGCCGCGTTCAATGAGGATCTCTTTGGTGGTGGTGACGCGATACGCCGCGCCGTCACTGGCGGAGACGGTTAACAAATAGCGGCTCGGTTTATCGGCGGCGGGGAGATTTAACGCCACATGACCGCTGGCGTCGGACACCGTTTCGCTGCCTTCCAGCGACACGGGAAAACGTCCGGCATAACGCAAATCGTTACCGACCATTGATAATTGCTGAGCGCGCAAACTTAACTGCACGCGGGCATCTTTTACCGGCTCACCATCCGGGTAAAGCAGTTGCAGTTTGCCGCTGACCGCTTCGCCAGTTTTGAACTCTTTTTTGTCGAGAGCTAAACCAATCTCGAAATGTGGCTTGATGTAGTTTGCCACGCGAAAACTGCTGCTATAGACCTGATTGCGGTAAGCAAGACGTAACTCATAACCTCCGGCTACGGCATTTTCTGGCAGGCGGAAACTTCCCTGCCCGCCATTGCGCGCATCCAGCGTGACATTGACGGTTTGCAACAGACTGCCGTTAGCGTCCAGCACCGAAAGCTTCGCCGGGGCGCTGACGATGGGGGATGAATGCAACGGATCGTGGAACTCGCGGCCCATCACTTTAACATCGACACGATCGCCTGCGCGATATAGCGGGCGATCGGTAAAAATATACAAGCGGGTGTTGTAGATTTCGCTTTCGTAGAAGAAGTTCTCGGAGACAAAAACACCGCCTTCAGCATCCTTACCCAGAATGTATGAACGTTCTGGCGATATATGTTGTAACTGCAAGGTACCGCTGTCATCGGTCACACCGCGGGTCATCACGCCAAGACCGTCAGTCCACAAGATCTCTGAGCCGGGCTTCGCTTCACCCTGTTTTTTACCCGCGGTCCACACCAGAAGCTCGTTGCCTGACACTTTGCTAAGCTCCACGGTATCGGAAACAAACACCACCGTCGTCGCCCGATACCCACCAACCATCGCCTCGACGAGGTACAGTCCCGGCTCTTGTTGGCCGAGAGGAATATAAATGTTACCCGGCTGCGGCGAGATGAAATTGCTGGATGCGCCTTCCAGTTTTACCCCTTGCTGCGGCTCGACCGGTTTAGCCTGCCATAGTGGATAACGGAACTGTTCCACCAAGGGATATTTTTTCAGCGGGGAAAACTGGTTGTTCTGTACATAACGGGAAGGTTTAATAATGGCATTGCCGAGATGTAATTCGGGTAATGCCTGAGTCACATTCTGCCGTGACTGAGAAGAGAAAGTACGCTGCATTACGCGGCGAGATTTGCCGTACCAGTTATCCCACAGCCAGGTCAGCGTATTGTTCAGCCCGTCGCCCAGATATTGCGGTTGCACCACAATGCGATGCAGGTTTTTCTGCTGGCGCAAAAATGCCATCGGGTCAGGAATACGATACAGGCGAACGTCCACGCCGCCGTACTCTTCCATCTGATAGCGCCGATAATCACGCCCCGGCGCTTCCAGTCGCACTTTCGCCTCTTCACTGCTGCTAAAACTGCTGTCAGCAAGCAAAAAGAATGTTCCCCCGGCGGGCGGCGCATAGTTACTGGAAGGAAGCGAATCATCAGCATTAGCAAGCCCTGTTCCCACAAGAGACAGGGACAAGCACGCTGCTATCGCGCCAGAAAATTTAAACGATAAATGCCAATGAAATTGGGATTGGAATCGTTGGGTATCCATCGGGTGTCCTTCCATGTCATAAGTTGTTGCAGACTGACTGCGCGCATTCCGTTGTCAGTTTTCGTGGCGCTTCCGGTGTGGTAGATGACGTAACGCCCCATCCAGACCATTAAGTGCTGGGCATCGCCCTGATCGAAAAAAATCATATCGCCAGGCAGCGCCTGGTTTATGTCCTGGCCAATAAACTGGCTGTTGTACTGAATCAAATTAATCGCGGTCACGTAGGGGCCGGTTTTCCCGTTCCCCTGATTCCAGTTTTGCGCCAGTTGACGCTGTCCAGGTGTTAGCGTCATCTCTGGCGGCAAATACTGGCTAGAGAAACCGTTACTTTTTAGCCATTTACTATCGTGAACTTTCAGCGTCTCGTTCGCCGCAAATCGCACCAGGCCCGCACAATCCTGCTGATACCAGCGTGGACTTGGCCCCTGGCGGAGCTGTTCTTGTGCAATGCGTACAAACCAGGCGCGAAACAGCCCGGATTGTTCGACATTCAGCATTTCGCTATGGGCAACAACACAACACAGCCAGCAAATCAGCGCCAGCAGCCCGTGCCTCATAGCGGCTGCCAGGTTATGGGTAGCCACTGCCAGGCGGCACCGGGTTCCATCTGGGCCAGCTTCATGACATAACGCGGTTGTTGAGATAAAGCGTCCAGCTTCGGCATTAATAAAGTTTGTGCGGCGTTATAAAAAACCGGTTCGAGATTCTTCGGCAGACTGGTCAACGTTTCGTTACGCAGCAGTTTCGCCACGCCTTGTGGATTGATATAGAGCGGAACGATGCCATCAGTGGGTATTACATCCACCATTGCCGGGCGGTTTTTATTCAGTGTTTGCAGGGCGTTATTAACCAGCGTGTCATCGAGGGAGAAAAGCAGCGTTTTGTTTTGCATCGCCAGCGACACGCGGAAAAAATAATCCGACATTAATTGATCGGGTTGCGCCGCCTGCGCTTTCGGATACTGACCGTATCGGGAACTCACTTCGCGACGCCAGATTTGCGCTTCGCCCTGCTGAGTCTGGCTTATCGGCAAAACACCTTCTGGCGCTTTGCTTTCGTGCGCACCAATATTTTGCGTAAACAGTTTCCCTGGCAATTGCGCCTGTTCGGCAGTGCCATCAAACTGACCGACAAACAGCGGGGTTTGCAATTTTGAGTCTGCATACCAGCACAGCCCCGCGGCACCGTCTAACGCCCCATTCAACTTGTCGTTTTCCTGACTGATGTGCGAAAGCATCTCTTCGGCAATACCGTGTGAATACGGCACCACCACACAGAAGCTGGCCCCGGCAGGCATACTGTTCCAGACCGGCGTAAAATCGAAACTGGTATCTACGCTGGCGGATTCATCATTTAACGCCACAAAACTGTGCCAGCCGTCGTTACCCATTTCGAAGCGTACGCCAGCAAAAGAAGGCATTAACCGCTGGTAGCCAAAACCCAGCAACCTGGCGCTGACCACGATGCGCTGGCGTACTGGCGTTTTTTCAGCAGCACGCTCTTCCAGGCCAAAGCTTGCTTGCCAGCGTTTTTTGCCGCTCAACAAATCACCTGCGATCGCCGTGGCTTCGGTATCCTGCTGATCATCTTTAAACAACATATCCGTGCTGGAAAACACCAGCATCTTGTTCTGATAAGTCGCGAACATCAGGGCGTTATTGCCGTTATAGCGCAACTGATAAACAGGAACAGTTTCACTATTTATCTTGATGCTACTGATTTCCGTTTTGCTTAACTGGCTGTCGCTGGTAGCGGCAAACAACAATGGCTCCAGCAGTTTGCTTAAACCACTGCGCTGGATCAGCACCATATAATGTGAAAGATGGCCTTGTTTATCGTGCCACAGCGCTGCCTGCGCGGGCTGATCTAAGAGTGACGAAAAGAGCTTATCTTTCAGCGTGAGATCGTGTTCATAGACAATACGACGAATGCTGCCTTCAATGCCCAGACGATCGGCATGATTCTGATAATAGAAAACGAAATCTTCGCTCAGAACATCGTGGAGAAACGGAATGGTGAGGAGATCTTTGGGAAGCTGGCTCAGAGAGTCGCTGTCGAGAAAGAGGTCCGGCTCATTGAGATCGATTTGCAGATTGTTGTGCACCACCAGCGGCGACAACGTTTTTTCTGGCCCACTGCCAGCATATTGCAACGCCCAGACGCCAGCGGAAAGCAGTGCTATTGCGCCAAAACCTACAAGACCATAGAACCGCCAGCCTTTCGCCTTTTTTTCACCACTCATTGCCACATTCCTTGTGTATAGCCAGCCATTTTTTACGGGCACAGCCAAACTTTACCGTGCCCTAATACGACAAAAGCCCAGACTTTGCAGCCTGGACTTTTCAATTCAAACAAGGGAGATAGCTCCCTTTTGGCATGAAGAAGTAAAATTATTCTTCTTCTGGCTCGTCGTCAACGTCCACTTCCGGAGCGATTTCATCGTCCCCTTCCGCGGCACTGCCATCGATGGTATCCAGATCTTCCTCGTCAACCGGTTCAGCAACACGTTGCAGACCCACTACGTTTTCATCTTCCGCAGTACGGATGAGGATCACGCCCTGGGTGTTACGGCCTACGATGCTGATTTCCGAAACGCGAGTACGTACCAGCGTACCGGCATCGGTGATCATCATGATCTGGTCGCAGTCATCTACCTGTACCGCGCCAACCACTAAACCATTACGTTCAGTAACCTTAATGGAGATAACCCCTTTCGTCGCACGCGACTTGGTTGGGTATTCCGCCACTGCGGTACGTTTACCGTAACCGTTTTGCGTTGCGGTGAGGATTGCGCCATCGCCACGAGGCACGATCAGAGAGACGACTTTATCGCCTTCACCTAAGCGAATACCGCGAACACCGGTGGTGTTGCAGCCCATCGCACGGACAGAAGACTCTTTAAAGCGCACCACTTTACCTTCAGCGGAGAACAGCATTACTTCGTCTTCGCCGCTGGTCAGGTCAACGCCGATCAGCTCATCGCCGTCAACCAGTTTGATCGCCACTTTACCGGCGGTACGCAGACGGTTGAACTCGGTGAGGACAGTTTTCTTCACGGTACCGTTAGCGGTCGCCATGAAGACTTTCACGCCTTCTTCAAACTCGGTCACTGGCAGGATCGCAGTGATACGTTCGTCCTGCTCCAGCGGCAGCAGGTTGACGATCGGACGACCGCGCGCGCCACGAGTGGCTTCCGGCAACTGATAAACTTTCATCGAATAGACGCGACCACGGCTGGAGAAGCACAGAATATGGTCGTGAGTGTTCGCCACCAGCAGTCGGTCGATAAAGTCTTCTTCTTTAATACGTGCGGCAGATTTACCTTTCCCGCCACGACGCTGCGCTTCGTATTCAGAAAGCGGCTGATACTTAACGTAGCCCTGGTGAGAGAGCGTCACTACCACATCTTCCTGAGTGATCAGATCTTCCAGGTTGATGTCTGCGCTGTTGGCGGTGATTTCAGTACGACGTTTGTCACCGAACTGTTCACGAACCAGCTCCAGCTCTTCACGGATCACTTCCATCAAACGATCGGCGCTACCAAGAATACGCAACAGTTCCGCGATCTGATCCAGCAGCTCTTTGTATTCGTCGAGCAGTTTTTCGTGCTCAAGGCCGGTCAGTTTCTGCAAACGCAGATCCAGAATCGCCTGAGCTTGCTGTTCGGTCAGGTAGTACAGACCATCACGCACGCCGAACTCTGGCTCCAGCCATTCCGGACGCGCAGCATCGTCGCCAGCACGTTCGAGCATCGCGGCAACGTTGCCCAGCTGCCACGGATTAGCAACCAGCGCAGTTTTCGCTTCTGCAGGCGTCGGCGCATGACGGATCAGTTCGATGATCGGGTCGATGTTCGCCAGCGCCACGGCTAATGCTTCAAGGATATGAGCACGATCGCGAGCTTTACGCAGTTCGAAAATAGTACGACGGGTCACCACTTCACGGCGGTGACGAACAAACGCCGCGATGATGTCTTTCAGGTTCATGATCTTCGGCTGACCATGGTGCAATGCCACCATGTTGATACCGAAAGAAACCTGCAACTGGGTCTGGGAGTAGAGGTTGTTGAGCACAACTTCACCGACCGCATCGCGTTTCACTTCAATCACGATGCGCATACCGTCTTTGTCAGACTCGTCACGCAGCGCGCTGATGCCTTCCACGCGTTTTTCTTTTACCAGTTCCGCAATCTTCTCGATCAGGCGCGCTTTGTTTACCTGATACGGAATTTCGTGGACGATAATGGTTTCACGACCGGTTTTGGCGTCAACTTCCACTTCTGCGCGAGCGCGGATATACACCTTGCCGCGACCGGTACGGTAAGCTTCTTCAATACCGCGACGACCGTTAATGATTGCCGCCGTCGGGAAGTCCGGCCCCGGGATGTGTTCCATCAGCCCTTCAATGCTGATGTCTTCATCATCGATATACGCCAGACAACCGTTGATGACTTCCGTCAGGTTGTGCGGCGGGATGTTGGTTGCCATACCTACGGCGATACCGGAAGAACCGTTCACCAGCAGGTTAGGAATTTTGGTTGGCATGACGTCGGGAATTTTTTCCGTGCCGTCATAGTTATCAACGAAATCGACCGTCTCTTTTTCGAGATCGGCCATCAGTTCATGGGCAATTTTCGCCAGACGGATTTCCGTATAACGCATTGCCGCCGCAGAGTCGCCGTCGATGGAACCGAAGTTACCCTGACCGTCTACCAGCATGTAACGCAGCGAGAATGGCTGCGCCATACGGACGATCGTGTCATAAACCGCCGAGTCACCATGGGGATGGTATTTACCGATTACGTCACCAACGACACGGGCAGATTTTTTATAGGCTTTGTTCCAGTCATTGCCTAGTACGTTCATGGCGTAAAGTACGCGACGGTGTACCGGCTTCAGGCCATCTCGGACATCTGGCAGCGCACGGCCAACAATGACCGACATCGCATAATCCAGATAGGAGCTCTTCAGCTCTTCCTCAATGTTGACCGGTGTAATTTCTCTCGCAAGGTCGCTCATCTAACCGCTATCCCTCTACTGTATCCCGGATTCAAAGGTCGCAAATTATAACACAGCCGCGCAGTTTGAGGTAAACCTATACGCTTTATTCACATCCAATGCCTGATATACTCGTTTGTCTTGCCAATTACGGAGTAGAAGTGCCAATGAATGCCGAAAAATCGCCGGAAAACCATAACGTAGACCACGAAGAGATCGCTAAATTTGAAGCCGTCGCCTCCCGCTGGTGGGATCTTGAAGGTGAGTTCAAACCGTTGCACCGCATTAACCCGCTGCGTCTGGGCTATATTGCCGAGCGTGCTGGCGGTTTATTTGGCAAAAAGGTGCTCGATGTCGGTTGTGGCGGCGGCATTCTGGCCGAGAGTATGGCGCGCGAAGGCGCGACGGTGACCGGTCTGGATATGGGCTTTGAGCCATTGCAGGTGGCAAAACTGCACGCGCTGGAAAGCGGCATTCAGGTGGATTATGTGCAGGAAACCGTGGAAGAGCACGCGGCAAAACATGCCGGGCAGTATGATGTGGTGACCTGCATGGAGATGCTGGAGCACGTCCCCGATCCGCAGTCAGTGGTCAGAGCCTGTGCGCAACTGGTGAAACCAGGCGGCGATGTCTTTTTCTCGACGCTTAACCGCAACGGCAAGTCATGGCTGATGGCGGTGGTTGGCGCGGAATATATTTTGCGCATGGTGCCCAAAGGCACGCATGATGTGAAGAAGTTTATTAAACCGGCAGAACTGCTTGGCTGGGTAGATCAGACAAGCCTTAAAGAGCGACATATAACCGGGCTACATTACAACCCGCTCACTAATACTTTTAAACTCGGCCCCGGCGTGGATGTGAACTATATGCTGCACACGCAGAATAAGTGAGGTTGTTGTTTGGCCGAGCCAATGCCTGATGCGACGCTTGCCGCGTCTTATCAGGCCTACAAATGCTCCCCGTAGGCCGGATAAGGCGTTTACGCCGCATCCGGCAACCGTGCCGACTAGACAGTGATTACCATTTCACCGTCATCGACAAAAACCCTGCCATCTGGGCAAAATCATCACTCCCTTTCTGCCACGCCACGCTGCCGCGCAGGGACACTCGCTGACTGATATTGCCCGTGACTCCCACTTTTATTTCACCCCGTTGCTTCACCGCATCGTCACTGATAGTGCTGCCATCCTCTTCAATTTCCGTCGAATGGGGATCGTGATAATAATTCAGATCTAATGTTGGTATGACATGAACAGCGGTACGCCATTCGCTGTGTAAACCCAGCCGCATCTGAATATCATCACCCTGCGATTGTGACACGCGCGCACGGTTAGCGGCGGTAAAATCATCCTGCTGCACGCCCTGATAAATCACCTGCGCCTGCGGTTCAATCACCACACCACGCCCCGGTAACCACTGATACCCGGCTTCCAGCGAGGCGATAATCCCCGACGAGTGGTAATGATCTGTGCCATCGTCTTGTTCGGAAACATCATTGTTAAACCACGCGTATTGCAGCCAGCTATCCAGCCAGGCCCCCTGCTTCTGATTACCGTGCTGATACCAGCTTGAGGTCAGCCCAACGGCATAACCGTGGTTCTGGTTATCGGCGCGAGTTCCGGTCATATTCGAGCGGCTCTCGCCCTGATTATCACTGTAGCCACCAACCGCCCCAAGCATCCACTCGCCATCATCGCCCCAGCGCCCGCTAAACAGGTCACCGCTAAGCTGCACCGTAGAAGTGTCTTCATGCTGAGCCAGTTGCCCTGCCGCCGTGTAATGATAACGTCCGCCGATAACACGTAAATTCAGCGTCTGACCATTGCCACCTGCATGATCGCGTCGCTCCATCATAAACGCCTGATTTGCCGCCCGCAGATTATTGCGATAACCGCCAACTTTGGCATTCAGCACCGGCTGGTAAGCGGGGATTGGATCGGGTGTTGGGTCAGGATCGGGTGTTGGGTCAGGGTCTGGATCAGGTGGCGATGGCGGCGTTACTTCTTGCGATCGCAGATACCAGTCGTTGTTATCTTCCACCAGCGTGTAGTCATACGCTCCCATATTGACGTAGCCGCTGCCTGCCAGACTGAACTGCGCATTGTTTTGAAACTGCGTGGGATCAGCTGCGAAATCAACCACTTTAATGCCTGTCGATGTCGGCTCACCAATCCCTGTAATGGAGTTAACCACCACAGTTGTGTTGCCAGCAGTATTACCGTTCATCACCAATTGATCGCTTACCGAGTCATCGCCGTTTAATTCGCTATCGAGCAGTAGCGTACCGCCGCCGGTATAATCACCGTTTACCGTCAGCGTATCGCCAGCGACGCCATTTTGCAGGCTAACCGCACCGGACGTATTGGTCAGATTGCCATTAACCGTCACGTTGGAAAGATAAGTCAGGCTGTCAGTTTCAAGGTTGGTATTAAGCTCACCTGTCAACGTCACACCATCGGTGGCATTCACCAGCGTCCCATCGCCGTTAAATAGTGAGGCATTAAGGGCGACGGAAGTATCCTGCCCGGTCAGGCGCAAAACCGTACCATCGCTGATGTCGATAGTGCCGCTGGAAATAGCATCAATTGACTGAATATCCTGATCCGCGCCAGTAACGAACGTCGCCCCATCACCGACCCACAGTGACGAAGCATAAGGAAAGATATCCGCAACATCGCCTTTCAGGGTGCCTTCTTCGACACGTACTGCCGACTGCGTTGTACCGCTGGCGGTCAGCTCCAGCGTACCCGCCCCCGTTTTAGTAAATGTGCTACCCTCATCCTGATGCTGCCCGCTGCTGTCAGCCATCAGTGCGCCCCACTGCGTGTCTACCCCCGCATCAACTGCCACTTCACCGTCGGCGCGCATTTCAATATCACGCCCATGCTCAGTCGTCGTAGAGCGAGTATCGACATTGGCAGTAATCTCCATCACGCTTTCTTGTTGCTTATCGGTAAAGATAACCTGGCGGTTATAGTGGGTATCTCCAAGCTGCGAGTTGTCGCTCACCATCAGCGTACCGGAGGCGATTTGTGTTGTGCCCAAATAACTATTATTGTTTGCCAGACTTACCTGCCCGTCGCCCGCATCGACCACCACGTAGACGCCATCTTTCCCGTCACCGCCGATATGCATATCGTTTCCACCTGCAAGATCTACCACATCCTGACTGCCGATAACCGTTCCGCTGCTGCCGCTGACTTCAAGGCCATCGTTGTATGATGTGCTACTCTGCCAGGTGGAGAAATCAGAGAGATCGAGCACACCGCCGTTTAACACGATCGACTGCGGATCGTCCTGGAGAGCGGCGAGATCTGCCGCGTCGCCTTCCAGCGAAAGCACCGCACCATCATCAACGACTATATCGCCGGTTAGCGCCATCGACTGCGCCCCCGACAGCACGTAGCTGCCGTTTTGCGCAATGGTGAGCTGACCAGCACCTTCGATGGTGCCAGCAAAACTACCTTGATTAACAGTAACATTGCCACCAGCATCGATATTTAAAGTGCCATTCTGAAAGCCCGTCAATGAGTGCACAAAGGTTTGTTGGGTGGAGCCAACGTTTAGCTCTGCCTGATTCTGGTACTTATCAATACTCCCTATCGTCAGACCGTAGCAGTCTTGCGGATCGTCCTGGCAATGCGTATCGCCGACATTCATCAGGGAGTTGCTGCGACCCAGGGTAACTTCACCGTTTTCAATCTGCATCTCACCAGTAAAGTCATTGTTATCTGCATTAAGTACCAGATCGCCGGAACCTGTTTTGGTGATCAACCCGGTACCAGCAATAGAGTCAACAGCTCCGTCATTCTCTGTATTGCCAATAACCAGCGTTTTTCCGTCGGCAATATCAAAGGTAACTTCACTTAAGCCGAGATACATAAAGCCACCCGCCGCAGTGGAAGGACCATCTCCATAGCCTGCTGCGCTGTTGTTCTCATCCACTAACACGCCGCCGTTCTGGCTGTAGCTGTCATCAACAGAAATATCAATAAGATAGGGAGCCGTCGCGCTATTGGTATATATCGCCCCGCCATAACCTTCGGCAGTGTTATTTGTAAAGGCGGTGTTATTTATTATCGTATAACCTGAAGGATGCTTGCTGTCGCTATTATTATCGGTAACATCGATTGCCCCGCCATCGCCATCACTGTAACTTGTTGATGTATATGCCTGGTTGTTATCAAAAATAACATCACTTAAATAAACGTCATTATTAATGGTATAAATTGCGCCACCTTTGCCATCATTAGCGATGTTATTGCGAAACATGGCGTTAGTGACACGTAAATCGACGGCACCAGTATCGTTAGTACCAGAAGAATAGATTGCGCCACCATAGCCGCCTGCGACGTTACCGGAAAAAATAACATCAGTAAGATTCAGCGTTGAGTTTTCTTTAGCAAATATGGCCCCGCCGTTATTATATTCTCCTGTAACGGTGTTATTGGCAAACAGAGTCATTCCAGTTTCATTTTCTGGTAATAGTGAAAATTCCGCTCCTTGTTGCAAAAATACGGCTCCTCCGCTGGCATTATTGGTCATATCCGAAAAAACCAGCCATTGCCCATCGGCGACACTCCAGTCCTGCGTAATGCCTGAAAGGCTTTGCCTGCTGGCGTGACAACTCGCTTTGATATCATATCCCTGGCATAAATCAATGGCCGCCGCGACACCGTTAGCAGAGAAAAGAGATGCAATCATTGACGGGAGTAGAGATAAATACTCCTTGCGTAGAAAGATAATCCGCATATTAATCTGACCATCATTTTATATAAGACGGCATATTTAAACGCATTATACAATATGGGTTATCTTTAGACTGGCCCCATGAATCTCCAGACAACCAATATCACTTAAATAAGTGATAGTCTTAATACTAGTTTTTAGACTAGTCATTGGAGAGCAGATGATTGATGTCTTAGGACCGGAGAAACGCAGACGGCGTACTACACAGGAAAAGATCGCTATTGT
>NZ_JBJQLJ010000030.1:0-59080 GCF_046486385.1 Escherichia sp. WS33
TCCACACACCGGATTGGCACGGTGATATTGCATTTCGAAGCAAGAATCTCTACCTTCCCCCCTTTTTTGTCTGGAGGGGATATGTTTCAGAAAATCAAAATTCGCAAAATGACAATCAGCCGGGCGCTGGACAAATACCTGAAGACAGTATCCATCCACAAAAAAGGCCATCTACAGGAGTTTTATCGCGTAAATGTGATTAAACGTCACCCTATTGCTGAACGCTATATGGATGACATTACCACTGTTGATATTGCCAATTATCGGGATCAACGGTTGGCGCAAATTAACCCACGAACGGGGCGTCAAATAACCGGAAACACCGTCCGTCTTGAACTTGCCCTGTTGTCATCATTATTCAATATCGCCCGTGTGGAATGGGGAACATGCCGCATGAATCCTGTCGAACTGGTCAGAAAACCCAAAATCAGTAGCGGGCGCGATCGTCGCCTGACTTCAGGAGAAGAACGCCGACTTTCGCGGTATTTCAAAGAAAAAAATCAGGCTCTTTACGTCATTTTTCATCTGGCGCTGGAAACAGCAATGCGACAAGGTGAAATCTTGTCATTGCGTTGGGAACACGTCGATCTGCAACATGGGGTAGCTCATCTTCCAACAACCAAAAACGGTGCTCCACGCGATGTTCCGCTATCCAGGAAAGCCCGTAATTACCTGCAAATGCTGCCGACACAGCTTAACGGTAATATTTTTTCTTATACCTCTTCGGGATTCAAAAGTGCCTGGCGAACAGCACTTCAGGAACTGAAGATAGAAAACTTGCATTTTCATGACCTCCGTCATGAGGCTATCAGCCGATTTTTCGAACTTGGTACATTGAACGTCATTGAGGTTGCCGCTATTTCAGGCCATCGCTCCCTGAACATGTTGAAACGATACACACACCTTCGGGCTTATCAACTTGTCAGTAAACTCGATGCCCGACGCAAGCAAACCAGCAAAATCGCTCCCTATTTTGTTCCCTACCCGGCAACGGTCGAGAACAGAAACGGGCAAGTCGTTGTGACTCTGAGTGATTTCGACCTGGAAACAAGCGCAGCCACAAAAGAACAGGCCATATTTCATGCCAGCGTGTTGCTGCTACGAACACTGGCACAAGCCGCCCAGCGAGGAGAACGCGTCCCTACTCCTGGCGAACTTCCTACAAACATTGATGAACGGGTAATGATTTGTCCATTAACAAATTAGAGGATTCACTTATGATAGAACAACTACAGAGTGATTTTTTATTCTGGATATTTATTTACTTCCTGATAGTAGGTTTGCTTATCAGAAACATTCATCTTACCAGAAAAATTAAATCCATCGAAAAAAACAAAATGTTCCCAGCGGAGGAATATGCTGTCCTGGACATTGAACAGCATATGTCCAATAAATATATTGGGCGGCTAGTAACCCGTTTTATGAAGAGAACTAATGGTGCACCTTTGTTAATTGTGTTTCCAGAATACGATAAAGGAGACAACAATGAAGACAAAAATTCTCCACCATTCCAACTTGGAAAACTAACATCCAACATCAACAATATTAAAGAAATTTATTCCAATGATGACTTAAACTGTTTTCTGAATAATATTTCGGCACAAAAAAATTTATATACAACGCACTCTGGACCTAGCCAGGCATGGATTGAACATGCATATCCTTTGCAACAAGTAACTATTCTCTTACAAGGCACTCGTCATAGTGAAAGGGAAGATATAATCAGTCAACTTGAGATTATTCTTTCCAGACTAAAAAATGGAGAAAATACAGGTTTTGAGCATGACGATGATTTTGGATATTCATTTCAGTATGATGCCGCAGCAGTAGGAAAATCATCATTTTTCGATGAAGCGGCAGGAAGAAAATAAGAATAACGCTCTATCCATTGCACAGACAAATTAACGTTAATCTTTTATGAAAATCTTATTAACAATATTTATTTATCTGCTTACCGCTTTTCAGTCTGCAAATGCAGGTGGAATACCTTATACATTTAACCAGAAAATTCTTCAGGGGAAAGTTATTCGCGTTCTCGATGGCGACACCATAGAAATTAAAACACTACCCGCAAAAATTGTTGTGTATGAAGTTCCGATCCGAGTCCGATTGATAAACATCGATGCCCCTGAAAAGAAACAACCTTTTGGACGCTGGTCAACTAGTCAGCTTAAAACTCTGGTTGCAGGTAAACAGGTGACAGTCTCTTATTCACATAAAGACCGCTACGGACGCATTATCGGTCATGTGTTCACGACGAACGGCACGGATGCCAGCCGCTTTATGGTTCAGTCTGGCGCTGCATGGGTATATGAACGTTACAACGTGGATGAGTCATTACCGGCTCTGCAACGGGAAGCGCAGGAACAAAAACGTGGTTTGTGGGCCGATGCAAATCCGGTTCCACCGTGGGAATGGCGTATCAGAAATTAAGGGGGCAAGAAAATGCATTCTTCTTTTGGTTTGCCATGATTCTGTCTTTTTATCTTTGTGCAATATTAAAGGCTTCTTTTTAACAGGGGGCGGCATGTATGTAATTAATCAACAGACAAGGGACAATAATATTCTTACGTTGCATGATGTTTTTAAAATCTATCAAAATACAGGGGGGCTTCGTCTTGTAAAAACAGAGGAGAATGAAAAGTACATCTCCATTATCATTTGTGGCGTTTTTCGTATTAGAAAAAACAAAAAGAATAACAAAATCACTTTGTGGGGATACAAGCTAAGAGATAAGCACACTGGGGTATGGACCAGAAGAAATTCATTTCCTGGTAAGATTTTTTTATTCTGGTCTAAAAAATCTGCATACGACATGGACGACTGGTTAAAATATGCGATTAGCTACATCATCAAATCATTGATTGAGGCTGGATATTCAATTGAAGACAAACTCTATTTGTTACGCATTGGAGAGGAAGAGGAAAACAGTGAGAGTCGTTATATTTCCACACTATATCCATCCAATGTATATTACTCATATGAGTATGGAATACATGACATTGTTCATTGCCTTGGTAAAATAGCATCATTCAACTACCCCTATAATACACGATATATCAGCAGACATATTTTACTCGCAGAGATAAAAAACAAAATTTATCAGAGAGCATTAAAAATTATAGGGGTGGATAATGAATTTAATGCTTCAAAAGCATTGAGTAAAGCTATATGGATAATGGTAGATAAAAAGATATTTGCACAATATGCCAGAGCTTCACATTGTTCGATAGCTTACAATTCAATTCGTCAGGCATTATTTGAGGACTATCTGGATTTTTCAAAGCGAATCCATATTGTGAATGATATGGATTTTTTCGGATTGTGGCCTATGGTTGGTCGTCTAAGACAACAACATAAAAATGGTCAGTTTATACTATCTGGAAAGACAAAAGAGTTATATGAAAAAATCAGTTTTCCCTGCAAACTTAGTTATGGTGAGTTCAGAAGTTTACGACATGTTAGTTTGTCATTAGTATATGCTTTAAATGATAAACATGATAATGCATCATTCAGATTTACAGTCAGATTATTACGCCATCCACTTATCAAGAACTATCCTGTGAGAGCAATTTACTGGATTATCGATTATATTAGCATTCGAGCTTACTCAGAAAAAGAAAATGATATTTATCGTATATGCTCAAAATGGCTAGAATATCATCGTGATTTATTTAAAAACATTGGCTTTTATGACCGTAATACTGAATCCAGGCAAACATCACGCTGGGAAATGGAAACGAATCAGTTGTGTCATGCAATTGACTGGTTGTTAGCAGAAGAACGGTTAATTCATAAAAACCAGGAGTGGCCTTCTTTCTGGAGACTATCTGATGAATGGACGCGACAAGTGAAGAATAACGTTATTCCCGTAATCCCAAAATGGAAAGGAACTGGGATAAACTGGCAGAAAGTTGATAACGGTGTAAATGAATTAATTACATTTGATGCTCTGTGTCAGGAAGGTCAGGAGATGGAACATTGCGTTGCCAGTTATGCAGACTGGTGTGCATCTGGAGAATATATTGCAATTTCAGTCCTGATGGATAATGAAAGAGCCACTCTTGGACTTTCACGAAAAGAACATGATTTAACCTATCAGTTTGACCAGATGAGAGGTATTCGTAATCAGGCTGTTTCCAGAAACATGCTAATTAAAGGCAGGCATATTTTAAAAATAATCAACTCATCACTAAAAAGATAATGAGTCATCGCATCTCATTACAGCACCGATGACTGGGTGTTTATTCTTTCTGAATACAAAAACTGACTGAAAGATAAGGAAAGAAAGTTTTCTTACCTGTTTGTCTTACGCAATGGTGAACTGGTTCACCATGAGGTCAACAAATCAGAGCTTCTTTGAGAGGTTTAACATGCAATATGCATTGCTTGATGGATTTGAACGAAAGTTTTTGCTGGATGCTCTTGAATTCGGTGTTCTGAAGGACTGGAAAGAAAATCCGGTAAAAGAACTTCCTGATATTGATGAATCTGCTCACCCCTTCCATGTCTGTTATGGTGGATATTTATTAAATCCTGGTGTTTCAGATTCAGATATTAGCAGAAAAATAAAAGACCAGACAGGATTCTGGCTGGCAGCTATTGATGATACCCGCATGGATTGTCATTCAATAGCTTATTATGATATTCACACACTCCCTCTGATTTCGTGTGGTCATCAAAAGATAGTTCCTTTTGCCGCGTTAATAAAAGCTGATGAATGCATCATTTCAAAAATTTCTTCGTATTCTGGTTTTGCCGTAACAGCCTTTTTGAGAATTAAAGACCAGGATATTGCAACTAATATACTTAACCGTGAGGGGATTTTTGCTTTTAATGGCTGTGAACGCAGATTCAGACATCCAGTAAGTGAAGATAACTGGCAACAGGCAGTATCAGAAGAACGTGCTATCCGTTGTGCCAAAAGATTAATTCAATGTAAAGGATAACAAAATGAAACTTTTTATCGCAGAAAAACCCGCAGTAGCGAATGATATTGTTAAGGCGCTTGGTGGCAATTTTACCCGTCATGATGGCTGGTTTGAAAGTGATAATACTATTGTGACTAACTGTTTTGGTCATATTATCGAATCACAGCCCCCCGAAAACTATAATCCTGAATACAAAGAGTGGAAGATTGAAACACTCCCTTTGCGTCTTTATCCCGTAAAATACCAGCCAGTAGAAAGCGCCGCAAAACAAGTTAAAACGATTATTGAGCTTATCAGGCGTGCCGATGTGACCGAAATTATTCATGCTGGCGATCCAGATGACGAAGGACAGCTACTTGTCGATGAGGTCCTGGAATATGCAGGCAACACAAAACCCGTTAAGCGCGTTCTGATCAACGACAACACCCTTCCGGCAGTGAAAAAGGCACTGGCAAATCCCAAAAATAACCGTGACTTCAGAGGACTCTATCTCAAGGCTCTGGCGCGTTCTGTAGCCGACGCGATATACGGTTTATCCATGACGCGTGCTTATACGATCCCGGCACGGGCTAAAGGCTATAAAGGGACACTTTCGGTCGGGCGTGTTCAGACGCCTATTCTTGGCCTGATAGTAAATCGCACCCGTGCCAACAAGAATCATAAATCCAGTTTCTACTACACCATGACCGGGCATTTTCAACGCGGCGTTGATGTTATCAGGGCGAACTGGAAACCTGGTGAGTTCGCACCACTGACAGACCGTAAATTACTTGATAAGGCGTGGGCGAATGGAACAGCGGCTTCCCTTGCAGGAAAACCAGCGACAGTTGAAGCAGCAGCAACAGACGATAAAAAAACGGCTGCGCCATTGCCCTTTAACCTGGTCCGGCTTCAGCAGTACATGAACAAGAAGTTCAAAATGACGGCACAACAAACGCTGGATATCACACAGCAGCTACGTGAAAAATACAAAGCAATTACTTACAACCGTTCAGATTGCTCATATCTTTCTGATGAACAATTCAGCGAAGCACCACAGGTTCTCGATGCCCTGAAGTCAGTATTCGATCAGCCACTGGACGTTGATTCGACACGTAAAAGCAAGGCGTTTAACAGTGCGAAAGTGACTGCGCATACGGCGATAATCCCGACCGTTAACGTACCGGATGTAAACGCGCTGAGCAGTGACGAGCGCAATGTTTACCTGGCAATCGCACAACACTATCTTGTTCAGTTCATGCCTGAAAAAACATACCAGGAAGTATCCGTTGCCATTCAGTGTGGTGATGAGTCGTTTTATGCCCGTGCCAGGAAAACAACAGACAGCGGATTTGAAGCGTTTCTTGGTGAGGAAAATACCGGGGATGAGGAATCAGAAGCCGAAAATGATGATTCCGCTTTTGATCTGCTCTGTAAAATTCGCACAGGAGAAACAGTGACGACAAAAGAAGTGGTTGTGAATGAGAAGAAAACAACGCCACCGCCATTATTCACCGAAGCCACTTTACTTGCCGCGCTTGTTCGTGTCGCAGATTTTGTCACTGATCCAGTGATTAAAAAGTTACTGAAGGATAAAGATCGGGATAAAAAAGACGAACATGGCGGTATTGGTACGCCAGCTACGCGGGCTTCCATATTGGAAACACTGAAAAAACGGAACTATATCACCCTGGAAAAAGGAAAACTTATTCCGACTGATACCGGGTATGCGCTTATTGATGCTCTGCCGGATATAGCTGTTAATCCAGATATGACGGCATTATGGGCGGAAAAACAGACACTCATTGAAAACGGAGAAATGACCATCGAACAGTTCGTTGACGAACTGTACAATGATCTGATACCGATGATTAGTAATGCGAACAGTGCTGAAATAAAAGTTGCCCCCAGCGCGCCGTCTGGTCAGTCACAACGCCTGCCCTCTCCTTGTCCTTCCTGTGGTAAACAGATTGTTATCAGACCAAAAGGTTATTTCTGTACAGGATGTGAATTTAAGATATGGAAAGATTTCTGCGGCAAATCATTAACCGATAAACAAATTGAAACGTTAATAACAAAAGGAGTTACAAGTGAATTGAAAGGTTTCATTAGTCAAAAAACAAACAAAGAATTTTCAGCAAAAGTAAAACTGGTTGACAAAGCAACCGGGAAACTGGGATTTGAGTTTACACAAAAAAGTAAGAAATAAATCCAGCAGTAGAAATCAAACATCGTTGTAGCTACTATAGGACAAGGATGTTCTTCAGGAATTGTACAATGAAAACAAAACAAGACTGGCTCTTTCAGTTAAGACGTTGCTCAACACTCGACACACTTGAAAAGATTATTGAAAAAAACCAAAACAGCCTCCCTCCTTCTGAGCTTGAGTCGTTTAATGCCGCCGCCGATCACAGGCTTGCAGAACTCACAATGAATAAACTCTACGATAAAATCCCCCCATCCGTCTGGAAATATGTATATTAGTTCTCATCTATTAATATTAGATTTTTGATCGACACAAACATCAGCAATCCCTATACACCTTTCATAGAATGAATTGAACCCTGTATATAGCCTGTCTGAAATGGATATCTGGCAGGCTATCTTAATAGTGTTATAGGTGATGTGAATGTTTTTCCACATGATCACTCTTTTTCTGTTCTTATCACTATTGATACTCCTGATAAGGATATTCTCCGCCAGACTAATAATTCCGGCTGTGGGCGTGTTTCTGCCAGTATCATCACTCTGGATGGGATTTCATATGCTCACAGAAAATGAATCCTGGACAGTTTTGTTGGTTCTTATACTTATAGACTGGATTAAATCATGAAAGAATACGAAAAAGCGGCTTTAATATATTCCTTAAAGGAAAGCAATACATTAGTTCTTCGGATTATACTCATCTCTATTTTAGTTGTCGGGGTGATTTCAGGCGCGGTATACTTATATAACTTAGCGATCTCGTTGTTTGATTCAAACCCGACGTCTGTGCAATTCACCGTTTGCGGAGTAGGCTGTTTTATTGCTCTATTACTTCAATGGATATCTAATGTTGATGCAAATTACAGAGAAAGAATTGGGGAGCAACCAAGTACAATAAAAAACATTGTACAATATTTATTTGCAGCCATTATTATCATTAGTTTCATTACAATGGCATTAACAGCCTCATTAGTCTTAAAAGACTCGTCCAACATATGGCTCAACATTACTTTTATTGCATTATTACTGTCCATTTTTGTAGCTGTTATTTCTGTTTGGGGTTGATTTTTTTTCCTTGAATTGTTCACCCTTCTTAAAAAACACCCACGCAAGCCCTGCCGACATCGCCCACGCAAGCATCATCGACACCACCGTATGGCTCAAAAAATGATCGCCAATAATCATCTTATAGCAGCCCATCGCCCAGCCCAATGCCATCACCACGATGATGATCGCACCACGACGGCGGCGCAAACTTGGCGCAAACGCAAAGGCAAACAGCGCAAATCCGCTACTGGCATGCGCCGCAGGAAAGCACTTATCAGGAATGGTGTTACGCATACTATCAAGCATCGGCAAATACGGCAGCGTACCATCAAAAATCGTCAAATGCACAGGGCAGACCACATGAGTATATGCCTTCAATGACGCGACAACTGTCGGCACTAGGATCAAAGTCAGCACCAGATACGCAAGCTCACGCACGCGAAATTTTGTCACTGGGACAAGCCACTTGGCAGTGATAGCATTGCCCTTTTTCTCATGATAAGCACGGCAAATGGTCGCAACCAGCAAGTAGATCAGCATCGCCATCAGCAGCTTTTTTAGTCCAGAATACAGTAGCAAATCTGGCAAAAAAGCTTGCTTGGCAACCATCCAATGCCCCATACCCAGATAAAACCAATCAGCGACCATCAGATCAATCTGACTGTGCTCAAGGGTCAGCGTGGCAACGATCGCCATGACAAGAGCGATACTCATCTCAGCAAGTAGGCGTTTATTTGATAAATACGGCATAACAAACCCCACCCCACCGCCCATAATACGAATGGAGTGTGCGGTGGGTTTGGAAAAAATACAGGGAGAAATCAGCGGATGAATGCGGTGCGGTCTTTGACTTTGTCCGCGGTGACATCAAACAGCTTTAATAATGTCGGCGTGATCGCGTCATGGGTCAGGACGGTATCGGTTGCCATTGGCGTGATGCCAGTTTGCTTATCCGTCCAGAAAAATGCAGGCACACTGCGCTGTTCTTTTGGTGCAAAGGCATTTGGCATACCATGTAGATAGACACCGTTCTCACCCAGACTTTCGCCATGATCGCTGACATACAGCATTGAGACATCATAGGCATTGCTGTGCGTCTGCAGCCACTGGATACTTTGAGCGATGAAATCATCGGTGGCAAGCAAGGCATTGTCATAAGCATTGATCAAGGACTGATGTTCGCACTTGGCAAGCTCATTACCTTCACACACTGGCGTGAATTTGGCAAACTTTTCATCATATCGCTTAAAATACGCAGGCCCGTGATTGCCCATTTGGTGCAGCATGATCAGCATATCTTTGCCGTTATTGGCAGCGACAAAGTCATCTAAGCCAACGAGCATACCGACATCGCGGCATTCGTTATAAGGATTGGTGTTGCAGATGGCGTTGTTGGTCGCGGATTTATAATCGGCAAATTGCGCTTTTGGCAGCTTATCCATCACGCCTTTTGAGTCCGAATTATTATCACGCCACAAGATACTTACGCCCAAGCGATCCAGCGTATCCAGCACATTTTCTTGGTATTTGGCGGTATCGACATCATACTCATCCGCGCCCAGATAGCTGAACATACACGGCACAGAATACGCCGTCGATGTGCCGCACGATGTGACATTGCTAAAATTGGTCACGCCATCGATCTTGGCAAGCTGTGGGAAAGTATCGCGCTCATAGCCATTGAAGCTGACATGATCGGCGCGTGCCGTCTCACCGACGACGAACACCACTAGGCGTGGCTTACGCATATCAGGCTTGGTTGCTTGTACCGCGTCTTTGGCGTGATAAATGGTATCTTTTGGCGCACTGGCTTTTTTATACTCAATACTGGCAAGCTTACCCACCGAGTAGATTGGCATGATCGGATTGACATAGCTACGCAGCGGCTTATGCACGCGAAAGAAACTGGCATAATGACTGCTGAACGCCACCACAGGCAGTAAAATCAGCGCAAGACTTGCCACGATCAAGCCCAATCGGCGCATCAAACCCTTGCCCCAAGTCGGATAATCCACCTTAACA
The DNA here is from genome assembly GCF_046486385.1 of Escherichia sp. WS33. NCBI lineage: Bacteria > Pseudomonadati > Pseudomonadota > Gammaproteobacteria > Enterobacterales > Enterobacteriaceae > Escherichia > Escherichia sp. WS33. The sequence goes on from NZ_JBJQLJ010000030.1 coordinate 10,185, forward strand.
AAAGCCACAAGCAAACTTGGTAGCACACCCAAACCAATGATACGCATGATAAACGCTGCGTTTAATAGATCCTTGGTCTCGGCTTGGTCGGTCTGTAGGGCATTTTGGAGCATGGTCGTATCATAGACCGTGCCATAAGTGTCAGTAAAATAACTGGTCACCGCGCCCATGATTAATAGCAAAATCAACACAGGCTTTAGCACATAGCGATACGATGATAACAGCGTGGTGATCAGTAGCATCGCGCCAAAGAGCACGACAGCGATCGTCAGCACAAAGCCGAGATTGTCCGCGATGGGATAGGTTTGGCTGATTTTATCAAAAAAGGTAAGATTGGCGGTCGCGGTCAAGAAAACGGCAACACTCGCCACAAGAACAAACGGACTGACCGAGCGTCGGTACCACACAGAAGTATGCTGCATCATGAGAAACTAATCAAAAAATAAACGGTGGGATAATTGTGGCAATTATACTGCAATTTTTTAAGAAATCCAGTACAATTTATCTGATATAAAAAATTATGCGATACAGAAATATTTCAGAAATTTTATTAGGCAATCATTGCGCAATCCCATACTGAATATACACTTGAGAGTATTTATAATTTGTATCTTAAAAAGCCCGAAAACCGGGCTTTTTTCTTAATTAGTGCATGTCCTGTGAATTGTCACGCTGTTGCTGCAATTCCAGATGTTCTTCTCTGGCCTAGACAAATTGTTTTCCAAGAGCATCTTCTGCCATTTCACGAGTGAATCCGTGATTAAGCAAATCGGATTCGGCCTTCTCCCTTTCGAACTTCAGTCCTTCCCCTCTGAACTTGTCCTCAAAGCGATCAATTGCCTCAAGAATCTTGCCGTCTTCCGGCGTGCAATCCCGTCCCTGTGCTTTCTCAATTTCATGACGCTCCACGCGTTCAGCATTTTTCATTACAGCGTCAATCCCCTGAGAAATATGTTCAGACTCGACGCGATAAATGACAGTATCGCGCTTATTGAGATCATGTAGCTCGCATTCAACCCGGCCCCACTCAATAGCATCCTTGAGAGAGCTGAAATCTTTTATTTCAGCATTCAGGCCTTCATGTGTTGAGAAATAGACATAATCCTTCTGTTGTTCCAGTTTATTCACATTTTCAATAGCCCTTGTACTGAAATGGATACCTGTAATTACCGGAACACGAGCCGATGTTTGGTCCCCCGTTAAAACTTCAGAAGGTGTTTTTCCAGTGATCGCGGCAAATTGCTGCTCCGTAACATCCACTCTGGCAACTGCATCACCACGCTCTAAGCCATGCTTACCAGCGACCGCAAGGTGATAAAGACCACCTTCCCCCCTGGTAATTTCCGCCTCCACAACGATATCCCCATTGCAGGAACTGAACTGAGAACGGTCTTTAACCAGGAAGTTTTCAAGCCCGGAGATCATATGCTCGTTAGCTGAAATACTGGCGAGTATCTCTTCTGGTGATTCTCTGGACGAATCCCCCGCCTGTTCCATCACTGCCATATTAGCGTCATTAACAGCGTCCTTAATTCCTTTAAAGGCGATTTCTTCTCTTGTTACAGGTGTGATTAAGATATCATCCTGGTTAAGCCCGTGCTCCTGAAGCATCTTATTTTTATATTCAGATGCGTCGTGCAATGACTCAAAAGTCTTAATATCTTCACTAAACTCATCCTTCGAAAAAGAAACCGCATACACTGGAGTACGGTATTCTTCATATGAATTGGCAATTATTTCAAATGGCCTATCAAACGTTACTAATGCCCCCTCTGGATAAGAGGATAATTCATCGGTTGAGACAGTTTTAGACATAAGCACAACAGTATCAAAACCATCACCATTTAAATAATTGCTTTCATATTTTTCTATTGCAGAAGATTTGCTTTCCTCATAACACTGAATAGCCGCATCTTTAGAATGAAAGACGATACCTTCATTCAAATCATGGAAGCGACTAAAGTTTATACAATAAATTTCCTGTTTATTATGCACCTGCGCAGTAGCCTGATCGTGTTGAGTAGTAAGCTGCTCCTGAATCAGAGCCTGTGTTCTGTCAATACCTAACTCATTCACAATTTTGCAAAATTCTTTTGCGTCGTTTTCATTATCAAAACTGGCAACGTCAAAAATATCATCGCTGTCTCCAGGTACATGTCCCAGCACTTCCCAAATCTCATTTTCATCGCTATCCAGAGATTTCAAATAGCCAAATTCACCATTTGTGCCTTTACTAAGCATCTGTGAATCCAGGGTGTTTGCCCTGGTAATAACACCAGGATCATATGAAGATGTGGCCTGCGCTGCGACCTGTGCTTGCTCTGTGGCCTGTGCCTGCTCTGTGGCCTGTGCCTGTTCGGTAGCCTGTTCCTGTTCGGTAGCCTGTTCCTGTTCGGTGACCTGTTCCTGTTCGGTGGCCTGTTCCTGCTCTGTAGCCTGTGCCTGCTCTGTAGCCTGTGCCTGTTCTGTAGCCTGTGCCTGCTCTGTAGCCTGTGCCTGCTCTGTAGCCTGTTCCTGTTCGGTGGCCTGTTCCTTCAATGCATCACCTTTCTCTATTCTGGATTCGGACTCCTGGCTATTTTCCTGTGTTTCCACCTGCTCAAACTTATTACCCTGAAGTTCTGCTTTTAATTCCAGCATCATCTGTTGATACTGCTCCGGGCGTAAAATAATCTTCATGTCCTGCTCTGCGGCAACTTCAGCGCACATTTTTTTGAAATCTTCAGAGCCGGTAAGTTTGAGTACACCACCAAACTTTTCCCTGGAATACTCAAGCATTATTCCGATCTCTTCTTTTGAAGGATTTTTACCCGCAACGACAAAGTTCCCTTTGTCGGTAAAGACAGGCTTTTCCGATTCCTGATCGCGATAAACAATCCTGGAATCCTGCTTATCCATCACAAGATCTTTTAGTTTGGAGTTAACCTTTTTCGCCTCTTCTAAGCGGCGCTGGGAATCCACCGCTTTCTGAAGCGAAAGTTCGGGTTCGTCAGCAGAAATGGCGTTGATTTCATCGAAGTTGAGATAGCTTTTGAGACGTTCAAGGGCTTTCATTTCATCTTTATCCTTATGCCAGTCAGCATGATATTGACGAATTATGTGTCGCCCCTCTGTGTCGAGTTCAGAAAGACGCTCAAGTGTGGTTAGTTTTTTGTAAACAATCACACCCACGGCAATATCACGCTGTTCACGTGGTATTAACTTCAACTCGCGTCTCATCTCTCGCAGATCATTATACAGCTTGCCACGCTCAAACCTGATAGTATTTCGTAATGTTTTTTCCGATAAATTCAGTGAGTTAAGACGCTCACGGGCTTCATGATGCGTAAGGCGTCTGTAGGTTGGATAGCGCGTATATGGCGTGTTTTCTAACTGCTGTGAATAAACTTCAAGCAGAAAGGATTTCGCATCTTTCCAGGCAAGATTAATATGCTTTGTCAGAAAATCAGATGCGTTCATATTACGATTCCCCACAGAAAACCGGGGGGAACCGTCCTTTGCTGTTCTGATTTTATGCTGCGCTGGAATAATATTAAAACGCTCGGCGGCAGAAGACAGAAACCTGACAGGATCAATATTTCTGCGAATTTCTGCCATCGTTGCAATTTCGTTTTTCTCTGCCGCCTCATTCAGAGTCTGAAACATCGTTTCACACAAAAAAGAAGAGCGTTCAAGACTTTTTATTCCTGACTCTGTGAATTGTCTATCATAATCCCGTCGCACATCCTGACCAGGATGTTCTCTTTGCGATAATTGCTCTGCCAGATCACGCTGCGAAATATCTGACAATACACTGACAGAGTCGGGTCTTGTGAATCCATTGATTCCGTAAACCATACCGCGTTGGGGCATACGTGACAATCCGACTGTTGCTTCAGATTGACGGATTCTGGCAAACTTTTTAGGACACGACTTGTAACCTCCCGCTCGTCCTGACGTTTGCTGAGAATTTCTTTCGTTAAGTTTTTCTCTTGAGTCATATTCTTTTATCCTCTCTTGCAGGAAATCAATTTGTTGTGAAGGGCTTAATGTCTTGTAAAGTTCCCTTGTTTTCTCCGCCTGGTTAAAAATATGCTTAATCTCTTGGCTTGTTTTATTTAACCAGGTATTAAGTCTCTTTTCTATCTCTTTGTGTGTTGGTTTCTCAAGTGTTAATGTCCTTGTCTCAATGTAATTCTGACGAAAAAGAGGACTTTTTAAGTTTATGTATTTTTTATCTCCAGGCAATTTTACAGCCAGATACTCATTGGTTTTACCAGCATTTCTTATACGAAGTTCACCATACTCTGCAACAATATCTTTGAATACAGAGTAATTTTCAATTTTCTCGTTCTCTATACGCGAAAGCAACTCACCTTTCAATTCAGAGTGATGCTCTTTGTAAAGATCCCCCTTAACTCTACTTATAATTTTTCCGTAATCCGCATCTTTACGCGGATAGTCTTTAGGGCTATCAAGATTATATTTATTATTAATAAATTCCTGTATAGCATCAAGCTGTTCAATTGTATGCCCTTTGGTAACATCTCCCACTGGATTCAGGAACTTTTCAGTAATCAAATTTACTTTAGGAATTACAATATGAATATGTGGTTTTCTTTCAACAAGTTCACCAGTGCTATTATCCTGGATATGACGAATTTTAGGCAAATGAGCTTCCGCATAAAAAGAGTATTCATCAGGATGATAAGCATTCATCAATAATTTTTTATAATCATCAACAACAGCCTTTAACACTTCATTCGACACATGACTTTCATGAAAAGACAGAGTAATGTGCAAATAACGTTCCTGACTTTTGTTTTCAATAGAATCAATAATCTTATCTGTAGTCTGTAAATCACCATCAAGAACAACACGATGATCAAGTTCATCACGCGTGTACTGGCGTTCTGCTTTGCGACCATTTATCAGATAATCAACGATACCATCATTACCACCACCGTATCTGACAATCATTTAGCTATCTCCTGAAGGCGATCACGAATACCGATTAGTCCATTTAAAACCTTTTTATAAAGCGATTCTGATATAATACCTTTTAAATGATCTGAATTTAATCGGTGCGCTATTTGATTTATGTTGTTTCCTGCCCAACTCAACTGAGAAAGACAACGTTTGTATTCTGGTATGTTACGTTTATCAGATGCATATGTGTTTATTTTACCAATAGTAAGCAGCCTGAAAAATTCAGACTTACTAATATTAAGCTCTTTTATAGCCCTATCGAACGGAGCATATTCTTCTTCGGTAAGTCTGAATGTTACATGAACGTTTTTGTTGGTTTTTTTCTTCATATGTCCTCAAGGTTCGTAGAACCGCATAAGAACGGCTGCATCGTTCGGGGTTTCAAAGGGGCGTCCCCCTTTGGCACACGATTGTAACATGACCGGAACGGTCTTGTGTACAATCGGTATCGTGCCTGTGTTTTAGAAGAACAAAAAATGCCGTGCATACAGCCCACACAATGACTCACATAATAACCCACAACCAAAAACACACAACCCACATAATCACCCACACTTTAACCCACAAAAAAGACCACACCCCCATTGACAACCCACAAAACAACCCACATAATCACCCACACAAACGGCGAGCAAATTGCTTTAAATAAGGTATTATGCCAATGTAGGAGGTAGAGAGAGAGAGGAAATGTAACAAATGAAAAAGATCGAGAGTTTATTATCTCCAATATGCGAGGCTATAAACGAAACAAAATCGAAATCAAAACAGGCTGTCTTCAATATGTATTTGCAAAATATACTTGAAGCAAAGAAATATTATACATGGGAGCAAATAGCTGATTACATAAACAACAACACCAAGACAGAACTAGCCCAAAAGACTTATATAAATATGACAGAGAGGGCTAAAAAAAGACAAAAATGCACTGAACCAAAAGAACAGGCAAAAACCATAGATGTAATTGATCAGAATGAAGCTAAAGGCGATGAACCGAGAGGGGGGGTAAAAGGTTTTTTTTCAAACATTAGTGAGAACAAAAAAGAAATAGAGCACGATCCAAGTGCTACGAATGAAAAATTCATAAATAAATATCTTTAAGTAAAGGAGCATTATAAATGAAAAACTCAATCAATTTCATCCTTCAGGGTAAAGGTGGTGTTGGAAAATCATTCGCGACCGCAATACTGGCACAATACTTTATTGATGAAAATCACATGGATAATATCGTAGTCGGTGACACAGACCCGGTTAATACAACTACGGTTAAAGTAAAAAGATTAAATGCAGATTTGATACAAATCACTGAAAACAGCAAAGTAATACAATCCAAATTCGATCCAATGTTCGAATCAATGCTGACCAATAGTCAGAATACTTTTGTTATTGACAATGGCGCATCTACATTTTTACCGTTAATTCAGTATTTCAATGATAACTGTGTTATGGACATGTTTGAAGATGTAGAACAAGACGTTTATATCCATACTGTTATCGTTGGTGGACAAGCTCTTGCGGATACCTTGCAGGGATTTGAAGAACTGAAAGAACTGGTTAAAGGAAGTAAGGTAAAACTTATTGTCTGGATAAATGAATTTCAGGGTATTCCAGCACTTGAAAATATCCCATTAATAGAAACTAAATTCATTGAAAAAAACAAGGATGTAATCGCTGGCGTTGTGGTTATTCAGGACAGAAAAAGTGATGCCTTTGCCTCTGACATCAAAGAGCTAACAGAAAAATCACTAACACTGAAAGAAGCTCTTGAGTCCGACCATTTTGGATTAATGGCTAAATCACGATTAAAACGAGTCTTCAATGACATTTACAAACAATTAGATAGCATCTATGACGATGAACACGGTGAATAATATGAGTACAGTTAATCAGCCAGAATTAAAACAGCCTGAAAAGGCTGTTTCCAGTGAAGATATTGATAATTTTATTGTTGATGTATTCAAGGAGACAGGGCATAAAATATCAAAAGATGATCCAGTTATTTCATTAATTTTTCTGAACCAAAAGATACAGGAAAAATTCAGCAATGAGTTACAAGCTAACTTCACTGCCCTGTCTGAGGGCTTCAGACAGGTCGTTTCATCTGTAGAAAATGACTATATTCAAAGATTCAAGAATATTGTTGAGACGTGCGGCGATCTGGATAATGAAATAAAAGAAAAAGTAGAAGAGGGAAAAAACGATCTAAAAGAAACAAGTGTTGAGGTAAAAGAAAAATTAACAGATGATATTATTGAACTCATATCTGGAATTAAACGCAACCAGGAAAAAAACAACAAATTATATGAAGAAAAGTTGAAGTCATTATCTAAGGCTGTAAAACCCTTCAGTACAAGAACAGCCATTGCAATTTGTGCCTTGTGCACATTATGCCTGTCTGCGGCATTTTCTGGCGCAACCTGGTATGTTGCACAACATGAAAAAGAGGCAAGCCTGCGCTTCTATGCAAGAGCTTTTCTTGATATGAAAAAAATAACTGAAGAGAGCATGAGAAAATTACCAAAATCAGACCAGCAAAATATAAAACTCAAACTAGACGAAATTGATTCAAGAAAACCATAGATATGAAAAGGAGTCACTAATGACAACTTTTACCGACGACGACAAGGGACTGATTAAAGAAATCAGAGAGCGAATCGGCAGCTTGGACGTGCGAGACAATATTGAACGCCGGGCTTATGAAATCGCACTGGCATCGCTGGAAGCTGGGGTTGTTGCATGGAGGTATCGTTACGTGAAAAAAGACGTTACGGACTCTCAGGGTAAAACGTGGGTTGGTGACTGGAAATACGTGCCGACAAAAGAAGACTGCAACGACAGGCCGAACTATGAAATTCAGGAACTCTACAACTTACCACCTGCGATAGCAGCACCAACAAGAGGACTGGTAAACGCAGTACGCTTCTACGATCAGGTAAAGCACACGAATCCTCCCGTCGAAACAGGGGCATGGAAAGACGCTATTGACTGGGTGCTCAAAGAGGCTTGCCAGGCTGTAAACATTGACGCCAAAGGAGAGCGAGATGACAACATTTACCGACGACGACAAGAAACTAATTAAAGAAATCAGGGAGCGAATCGGCAGCCTGGACGTGCGAGACAATATTGAGCGCCGGGCTTATGAAATTGCTCTGGCATCACTGGAAGCAGAAGCGCCAAATTTGCCTGGTGGTTTCACAATTGAAGAAGCAAAAGAATTACACGAAAATCTGGTAAAAAGTCACGTAAGCAAGGCTTTAAGTGGCGAAAAAATGAAAAAAGAAAATCGTGATGCCGATTTGCGCTGGATTCATGGCGTAATAGTTCAGGCCGCGTGGTTTGTGAAAGCATCACTAGGGCAGAATGCATAGTGCGTACCTGCTTTTCTCCTGGCAACGGTGGATCTTCCGCTTCCTCGTCACTCGCTCGCTATGCTCGGTCGCTAGACTGCGGCGAGCGGTTAGCTATCAAAAAAAATCCCCGCACAACGCGGGGATAGGTCATAAAAACACATACATTGCACTACAGTGTAGTATTCAATAAGCCTTACAATGTAAAGACAGAAACACCTTTACACTGTAAATATATGCCTGCGATATTCTTCAGCGTCCTCATGACCCGATAGCCGGACTACGGCATGTCTAATGTTAAATCGACATCAACCAAAAACCAGCTATCACAGTGCTTATAATTGGAGTGATCCGAATAAGTCAAACACCCTTCATCATGAATATCATCAACAGAATAAGCACCGCTTAATACCATATCTTCCACGATTGCCAATATCGCTTCACGCGCCATAGCGGGTATTTCTGCCTGAGAATCAGCCGCAGAAACACATCCAAAACCAAAACAATCAAAAGCCGGAACAGTGATGCCGTATGCAGTCTGATCATCTTTCGGTGTTTCGACACCAACAGAAAAAAACATGATTATCTCCACAGAAGGCAGTGATTTACAACGTGGTGCACTGTAAAGACACAAAGACCTTTACAATGTAAGCGAGAATTTTTTAAGCCTATTACAGAAAATCATATAGTGTTTTACTATATGATACCTGATTGACACTTTTAACTGCACATCTCATTATTTACACCGTAAAGACAAACACAGCTTTACATTGTAAAGCCAGATGATTGAACACTCCGTCTCCCTGATAAGGAAAAAAAATGGCTCAAGCAACTCCAGAAAAGATACTGGCAATCATAGATGATCATGATCGCGCACAAAAAAAACAACGCAACAAAAACCTCTTAATTTATTTATGTCTCTGCTTAGCAATTATTGGAGTGGTCGCGTATTCCTTTATATCAAAGTTTCGTCTTGATGGTGTAGCCGTCCTTACAGTGCTTTTGGGCGTGTCCGCAATCGCATTTTTTCTACATTATGTGGAATCAGGGAAAGGCCAGATTCTTAGTAGTGACCGCATATTGTCCATACTCGATAAAACCAAAGATTACCCTGCAATTCGACGTAAAGTTGTTAATCGCTTGCTCTCCGGTTCAAAACTCACGGGTAAAGATGAAGAGTACATATTCAGTGAATTGAAAAAAGCTGAACAAAGCAACGAACGTGAAAAGAGATTGCAAGCAATTAAAGAGTATGCATCGTAATACACCGTAAAGCATTGTTTGTAAATACAACACACTACACCGTAATACCAAGAAACATCAACGCCTGCGAGCAACAAAAAGGGGCGATTAAGCCCCTGCGCGATGATGACTGACTTCTTTTTCCAGTGCCTTATTGACAAAGGCATTCAGCGACAAATCTTCTTCCATCGCCATTTCAGCGACCCGACGATGCAGCTCTGGATCAAGCCTGACGTTAAACACACCTTTAAAGGGCGTGTCAGGCTCCTTTCCGTCCTCCACACAGGACTGTAAATACAAATCAACCGATGTTTTAAATTCCCGTTCCAGGTCAGCCAATGTTTCTGCCTCATAAGTCACCAGATCACGAATAAATGCCAGCTTTCCATACAGGATATTATTTTCAAAATCCGGCTCAACCGTACCTAAATATCCTTTATATTTTAAATGTTTCATAAAACCCCAGCCTCTTTCAAGTTCTGTTTAATAGCTTTCAGCGTTCCACCTTTAATATAACTTTCTGGATGTGGGCGATGCATTAATATTGTGTGATTAATTTCAGCATTGAAAAATCGCACTCTTGATCCCTGCATTTCCTTTTTGACATATCCTAGAGAAGAAAACAAAACAACGAGTTCATCCCATTCAAACGTTTTTTTACTGTTTAAAAATTTTGCCAGTAGCTTATCTGCTTTCCCCATACGCTATAATCCCATCCCTTGCCAACATGCAACTAATTATAGTTACAAATAGCGTTGTTGTCAAAAGTCATCGGACAAATAGGAGGGTGAAAGAAAATACCAGGGAGCAGCGAAGCCACATACCCCTAAGCGCAGCGCAACCGCCGGAAAACACACCACACTGTAAAGACAATAAAATCTTTACAACGTAAAGCTAAATATGTAATACAACTCGCTACCCAATAAGAAAGGGAGAGCATGACACTCTCCCCATATATGAATTTATCCCGGTTATTTAAAACATTTCATACCCTTGCAGGTAGTTTAACCACCACCGGAATTGATCCCACTCCGTGCACGTCATTGCCGGAATTCTGGTTTCCCAGCCTTTGACAAGGGAGTCAGCAAGCTGTACGATCTGTCGTGTTGACATTTAAAAACCTCATTCAGTTTTGATTGTCGATAACGTGTTCAGGTTGTTCCAGCAACCTGAACACACCTTTCATAATTTATTTTCCCCTTATACATCCGATATATTCTTTAAAACTCAAATACTCCTCGCCATTATTTAACGAGTCAAAATATTTTTCATATTCGTCCCGATAGAAAAGAATTAAATCAATATCACTCTGCTTAAGTTCACCAAACTGAGAAACAATTCCGGTCTTATAGTCACGAATTTTATTGTTATCCGTAAATATGACAACATACTGTTGTCCCGTATCCTTATGAATAAGAACAATCGTGCAAAGCGTTACTCGTTCGAATGTGAAAACATGATTCGTGGTTGAAGTGAATTTCATTTTAAATCTCCTGTCCGTTTGGACTTAAGAAGGAAAGGAGCCAATCCCCTTTCGATGAAATAATAATACATCTATTTAGATGTATTATCAAGATTTATTGCCTGAAAACAGCAAGTTATTTGATGGTTTGCTCATTTTTTAATCCGCGCCAGCGGATAGAAGGGGCGAAAAAAAATACCAGGGAGCAGCGGGGCCACATCGCCCCGAAGCGCGGCGCAGCCGCTGACGAACATACCAGGATGCACAGGGCCATCCCTTCGCCCTGCAAAGCCAGAACAGACCAACAGGCTATGATCATGCTGATTTGCGCCGCAGAATGCCGCAGTTAGCGCGAGCGCCAGCGAGTTCACGCCGTCCTGGTGCATTGCAGCAGGGCGGGGCGCTGTACTGCGCGTGTGAGCGTCAGCGAGCTACGGGCGCAACAACACACCAGGCAAAATCGCAATTATGTAAAGTCGCCCTGTTACAAACACACACTGTGTAAAGACAAAGAACAATTACAATGTAAAGACAAATAAACCTTTACACTGTATATCTTAGATTTCTGCGTCGTGGTGTTTTTCTTCTCGCTCACGGTTCCTCCGGTGAGCGGGATTCAGCTTTTTTATGCAGGACGTATTCAGGGTGCTCCCCTGCAAGTAATAACAGGTACTCAAATTCACCTTTCGATAAATTAAGCTGGTTGTGGGTTTTAGCTTCTTTTTTCTGCCATGTACTTAAGCCTACGCCAAAAATCTCACCGCACTCTGTCTGGGTAAGGCCAATTTTTTTTCGTAATTTCTTTATGTTTTCCGGTGTATTTTCAATAGTCATGCATCACTCTCCTTATATTCTTTCACCATAGTTAAGAGAATATTCTTATCAACAGGTCTTAAACCATTTTTTGTAAAGTCTATTGCCTCGACCTCACTTTCATTAAAAACCAGCTCACTTAACGTTCTCTTTGTTCTTTTTGTTTTTCCGTCAGTGAACTCCTTTGAATAACTGCTTATTTTTTTTACAAAATGGTATTTTTTATCAATCACTTCAAGATAATAAGTCAATCGCCCTTTGTTTTTTCTCATAACTGTTTCAAATATCCTGTAATTTTAACAAGTTGATCTATACTCAAACCCCTAATCTGCAAATCATAACGCTCGCCCTGCTCGGTGACTTTACCGTTCAATCCATTTTCAGCTTTAAAGCCTGTCAATGCCCCATACCAGCTTTCAAGCTGGACAAGTTGCGATAACATACCTTTCAGGATCAGAATTTCGTCCTTTTTTGCCGCCTGGCGTTTCTCATACTCAATCGCCTGTAACACCTCCTGCGAAGCATTTAGCAAAATTTTTCGTTCGATATTGGCTGCTATATCAACGGGATTCCGCTTCCTGGATAACGTACAAACATGATACGGACTACTCCAGGAACGACTATCCACACTCCCCACAACAGAAAATCGGTCTTTTTCCATCCGAATATGCACAGAGTAATTTTTAAACTGCGGTGACGTCAGTTTTATACGAGACGGACAATCATCAAGTTTGTTCACGCGCCAGCCGTTCCCCAGGATACGGCAGACAACTTCAAAGACAGGGTGATACTGTTCAAAAAAAGAGTTCATCTGTTTCCCTTTTTGCTACGTGGCTGCTGTTCCCGTCTTTTTGGGTTCGATGCCCCAAAAGACGGGCTGGTATGATATCGGGGGCTTCTCGCCCCCGTTCTGGTTACGCTCTGGTTTCCACGCGTTGCCACCCTGTCGCCCTGCGCTGTCCGGTTGTACCGTATTTTGCGCGGATTTCTTCTATCGTGTGTTCTTCACGATTCCAGTAACTTTTATGTTCGTCTGGACGATAAAACCATTGTTTTTTCTTTGCCGCCCATTTACACCCGATTTCTTTTAAAGTTTCCTTATGTGTAATAGTTTCTCCACTAATCCATACCCAGTTACCTATCACTTCAAATACCAGACCAGATAAACCAGAAAGAACGTTTAATACTTTTTCCAGGTCATCACCGTAATTATATCGTGCATGTTCATCAGCGCTCTGGAACTGATTTATTTTATCAATATTTGCCATCAAGACATCAAAAGCTGCATTTACCGCTTTCATCAGTTCAGCCCCTAACGGGTTACGATCTGGATGATATTTTAAAGCGGCTTTTCTGTATGCTGCTTTGATATCTTTTTCAGTTAATTCGCCGGATAATCCAAAAACGTTTAATGCTTCCTGGATATTCATTTTAAATCTCCTGTCCGTTTGGACTTAAGAAGGAAAGGAGCCAATCCCCTTTCGATGAAACAACAATACATCTATTTAGATGTATTATCAAGATTTATTTCCTGAAAACAGCAATTTACTTGATGATTTGCTCGTTTCTTAATCCGCGTCAGCGGATAGAAGGGGCGAAAGGAAATACCAGGGAACAGCGGGGCCACATCGCCCCGAAGCGCGGCGCTGTACTGCGTGTGTGAGCGTCAGCGAGCTACGGGCGCAACATTACATTGCTGCATTAGCCCGGCATTCTCCACGCCCTGAAGGACGGAGTTTTACCCCATCATTCATACTAAAACCCCCTGGGTAAATACTACTATTAACATTTTTAACATGGTTGCAGGGGATACCCCCTGCAACTATTTTCTTAGTAGTATGATGTGAACTCGTGTTTTTCTTCCGGTGATCCTTTATATGCTGTTTCGAATTCCTCAATTTCAATTGCTGGCGAACTGTAATAATCACGCACTCGCCGTTTTAATGGCTCACCACAGAAATCATTAAGTAATGGAGTCTTATATCCGCTCATTGAATGAGTCCGATGAACTGAAGCGCGAATCTCCTGAACAGTTACTGTTTTTTTGCCATGAACAGAAATAACCTGGTAGAAATTAACGTTCGTTTGCTCATATCCCCAGGAAGATACAAACACATCGCCAACAGAAACAGTGCCGTTATTAAAAGTCAATGTTTTCATTTTAAATCTCCTGTCCGTTTGGACTTAAGAAGGAAAGGAGCCAATCCCCTTTCGATGAAACAATAATACATCTATTTAGATGTATTATCAAGATTTATTGCCTGAAAACAGCAAGTTATTTGATGGTTTGCTCATTTTTTAATCCGCGCCAGCGGATAGAAGGGGCGAAAGAAAATACCAGGGAGCAGCGGGGCCACATCGCCCCGAAGCGCGGCGCAGCCGCTGACGAACATACCAGGATGCACAGGGCCATCCCTTCGCCCTGCAAAGCCAGGACAGACCAACAGGCCATGATAATGCTGATTTGCGCCGCAGAATGCCGCAGTTAGCGCGAGCGCCAGCGAGTTTACGCCGTCCTGGTGCATTGCAGCAGGGCGGGGCGCTGTACTGCGCGTGTGAGCGTCAGCGAGCTACGGGCGCAACAACACACCAGGCAAAATCGCATCCTGAAAAGTTACCCTGTAACATACACACAATGTAAAGCACAAAAGCAATTACATTGTAAAGACACAAACATCTTTACAACGTAACTATAATGAATACAATGTAAAGACAAATAAACCTTTACACTGTATATCCGAGGTTTCTATGGGGAGAGCATTACTTGTCGCATCAGATAAAGGCGGTGTAGGAAAAAGCACCACAGCAACAAACCTGGCTTCTTATCTGGTAAATAATTCACGAACGGTCATCATTCTGAAGACCGATAAAAACAATGATATTCTTAGCTGGAACGAAAAAAGAAAGCAGAATGGCTTATTACCGGTTCCTGTTTATGAAGAGTATGGCGATGTATCAGAAGTCATTAAGCGCCTGAAAAAAATATGTGAAGTGCTGATCATTGACTGTCCAGGTCATGACAGCAAGGAATTTCGCAGCGCCTTAACTGTAGCTGACACTCTGCTTACTCTCGTTAAGCCGTCTTCAGATTTCGAAGCAGAAACGCTGACTCATGTAACAGAAAAAGTTCGCACAGCTCAACAGATCAATCCAGACCTGCAACCCTGGGTACTTTTCACGAGAATTAACACGACAAAACCACGCCACAGAAAAGCAGCGATTGATCTCGACAAGTTACTCCGGGAGAACCCGGTGTGGATACAGCCACTTCGTACACGTATTTCAGATTTAGATATTTTTGAAGCGGCCTGTAATGAAGGCGCTGGCGTTCATGATGTACGTCGCGCATCCAGCCTTTCTACAGCTAAAGCACAAATAGAGCTTTTGGCGCAAGAGTTAGGCATCAATCCCTAATGGATGTAATACGATCGCTTTACATCATTAGCTTTACACAGTAAAGCTAATGTAACACACGAAAGGTGATATAATGGCTCTTGACTTGAAAACTCCGGTAATACCAGGACAAAAAACAGAACAAACCAATGCAGACACAGCCCGATTCATCAATGAAGCTACCCGCAAAAAATCGGGAGCAACTAAAGTGACCAATGTCCGGCTTGGGGACGTTTACGAAGATATTCTGGAACGGGAAGCACTGCGAACAGGCCAGACAAAAACAGCAATAATGAAAGCGGCTCTTGCAGCTTACGAACACGGCCTGGACGAAAACGGAAAAAATCACTGGATTCTACAGTCAGCCAGGCTGAAATGATAAAGCCCTTCGGGGCTTTATCCCTTACGTTTTAATTGTTTCTTCTCGCTGGCTTTCTTACGGGCATCGAGAACCAGTTGCGCATAAGTTGCGTGTGCTTTTTTTACTGTACCAGCAGGTTTCCCGTAAAGGTCGTAACGTGTTGCGCCTGGTACAGTACAATTCTGAAGATATTGCCACCGGAACGTCATCACCTGAACCGCACAATTCCACTCTTCAATCGTCAGATCCACATCCGGGTTATCCGCCAGGTATTTCTCAACGTCCTGGAGAATCCCGCTTTTCAGGGGCAAGTTCTTTTTTTCGTCTGTCCATAGTTCAGGAAAAACAGCACGAACTTTATTGAAACACTTTTCAAAATATTCTTTCGGATATTTTGGGGGAAAAGTGATTTGTTTTTTCAAATACCAGGGCTGAGGCTGCTTTTTACGTGTTTTCTCTGCTACAGCATCTTTCTTCTGTACTTTCTTGTTTTCATTAACTGCTGATTTTTGTACTTCCTGCGGCTTTTCATTCACCACAGGATTTTCTGGCATGACCAGAACGCGGCGTTTTTTGACCACAATCACGGGTGTTTTTTTGGGCTGCATACTCGCCTCAATAATTGCTGTCATATTGACTAATTATACCATATTCACCAGTTAATATCCTGAAAATACATGGAAAAAGGGGGTATCCGTACAGAATACCCCCTTTGTAAAGGCGCTTAATGCCAGAACCACATCATCCCCAAAAAGGCGGGCTTTCGCCCGCCTCCGGGTTGCTACTTACCGTTGGATTCGTAAGCCAGACTTGCCGTAACCTCCCTGTCTCCGTCTTTCAGCCGGACCTCGCACAAACGATTCCGGGTCAGATACGTGAATATTAACAATGTGCAGCACACGATTAATAAACACCAGGTCAGGGCGTTTTTCGGCTGTTTCATGGCCTTCTTCTCCTTGCGTAACGCGCGGTAAGAGGCTATCCTGATGTTGTTCAAGCATTGGGATCGCCTCGTGGGTTAATGAAAAATTAACTACGGGGCTTTCTTCTTTCTGCCGCACAACAAGATACAAACCACCTTTTCGCCATGAGGCAGAAAGCCTCAAGCGCCAACAACATTATATATCGACCAGAAACTTGAAAATACATGGTATTGCGTAAAGGGCGGTAAAAGTCTATCCTGGTGTTGTTGAAGTATTGGGATCGCCTCGTGGGTTAATGAAAAATTAACTACGGGGCTTTCTTTTTTCTGCCAGACAACAGGATACAGTGCGC
Source organism: Escherichia sp. WS33 (assembly GCF_046486385.1). Taxonomy (NCBI): domain Bacteria; kingdom Pseudomonadati; phylum Pseudomonadota; class Gammaproteobacteria; order Enterobacterales; family Enterobacteriaceae; genus Escherichia; species Escherichia sp. WS33. The sequence goes on from NZ_JBJQLJ010000030.1 coordinate 27,043, forward strand.
CTTATATCCCCGTCCTTCAGGGCGTGGAGGATGTCAAATATTGACCAGGAATTAAATTCCCAGCTTTCGGCGTGGACTATACAGTGTGTGATTCACCACGATGAATCCTTTGTTGATCCACTGTGTTACCTGCGCAGGTTGAACTCCGGTCAGCCTGGCGAACGATGCCTGATTCCCCCGATAGAACTTGTTGATGTATTCAATCAAAGGCATTTTTTAATTCTCCGAAACAACGCAAAATCATATAGTAATTTACTATATGATTTTTATTTCGCAAGTGATTAACTCATCGGATTTCTTTGTAGTTAACGAAACGTTAAATTTAGTTTGTGCCTGGAATGGCACGCAAGAAGCACACTAGCATTATTATTTTGATCAAAACGCTATTTCCCCCGTCATTGGGGGGCTTTCTTTTTTGATGCCGCGCCAGCGGCATGGAAGGCGGCACTCCGTTGTTACATATGATACTGGAGTAAAACCGCCGAAGCCCGGCGTAAGCCGGTACTGATTGATAGGTTTCACCTTACCTATCCCCATCCTGCTAAGCCATACCCGCTTTCAGCCATGAAATAGCTTTTGTGCGCGGTCGGAGTGGTCCCGACAAGGGTTTACCCGCAGTCGGGGCGTATCTCCGCGTTAGCGGGCCGCCAGGACCGCTTACGAGCGTGTACTTGGTACTTCCAGCCAGAAGACTGACAGCCATGTAATTTCTTAGTTACAACATCCATTATTGAAAGCGATGTTGTTCCCGCCCTTCGGGCGGGGGCGGCGGCGCTTTTCAGTGATGGGTTGGGCGCTGTGGCTGAGTATTTGCAGCGTTTTTTTGTAGGAGGGTTGGAGGGGCTTTGTTTTTCATTAGGCAGAAGTCCATATGCCCGCCGCGAAGCGGTGGGAGGTACTTTTATATTCTGAGCGGCGCGGCGTTAGCCGCTGCAAGCGAAGGCATTTTTGTAATTATCCACAGTTGTTTCAAAGATAAATATTTTCCCTGCGGCGAAGCAACGCAGGGGATTAAAGAACAGGGGTTAAGAATATATTGCGGGTTTGATCTTCTACGTTTGCTGCTTTCTGAAGTTATTCGTTTGCGGGTTTTTGTTAATAACCGAAGGCGGTTTAGCTCCGATACCCGATTGTGGCCATCAAAAAACTGTCAGAGCGGGACAAAATGAAAAACGGTCGTCAAAAATGAGGAATTTCATGAAATGCAGGCAACACGAAAAGCCCCGAAGGGGCTGAAGAGAGTGCCGATTGTATCAGGCAGCTAAACTAGTGGGGTGGCGAAGCTGTCAGGGCCAGTTCAAGCTGACGTAGATCCCTGGCTACCAGTTGCTCTAATCTTTCTTTAGTGCACCAGTACGCTTCGTCCGGCGGCATACGTTTCAGAATAAACCGTGCAATTTCGTTTCGCTGTTCATCATACGGCAGTTTTGCAAGGCGATTGGCACGTTTGCGCTTTGCTGCTTTCTCTCGTCGGAACTTGATGGCATCGAGAGAACGCTGCGCATACCAGCGTTTACGAGCCGAGTGAACAGAGATTTCCTCGCCCTCGCGGATAACGCCTTCTTTAATCAGTTGCAGACGGATTTCACTTTCTGCAAGGCGTTTACGTTGCTGTTCCTGAAGTTTCACCAGATCAACTCCCAGCATTTTCCAGCCAGTTTCGGTGATCCAGACGTATTTCGGCAGTCGCTGGCGGGATTCACGATCCCATATCGTCTTTTCTGACGTTCCCAACGTGCCAAAGCAAACCTGCTCTGCCAGCAGACGGGAAAGGCGCGATACTGTGACTGCGGTTTCAGGAATAACGTTTCCCTTACTGTCTTTTGGACTTATTTCTTCTGCCAGGCGGGAGACAGACATGCCGACAGTGTGCAATCCACGATCACAAAAACTCACAAGTACAACCCATATTGCGTCGAGCAGCCGCTGTTTTTCCGGTCGGAACTTATATTTGCGACCGACACTCTGACGTTTCAGCACATAAAATGGATGCAACGACATGTGCATTCTGAGTGTGTACTGACCAGTTACCGGGTCTTTTTTAACGAGACGATTGTAAGCGTGGCCCAACTGTCCGCCCAGCGCCTTATAGCTGTCGGGACGGAACCAGGCTGGATTCTCACACTTTGGCTTAGTGGAATGTTCACCCCGGCGACGTTTTGTTGTTCCGCCTTTGTTTTCCTGGGGGACCAGGAATGAGCTTTCAATTCCCGCTTCGTAGTCCTGCCAGAAACGGACCTGCTCTTCCGGTGATAGTTCAGACCAGTGACGTTTGCTAATCACAGCAAGCTGCACTTAGCTTGCACTGTAAGAGTTGATATTTCCTTCTCATGGAATTAAACTCCATTTCAGGTAACAAGCATACCTGAAATAAATAAGCTCAAGGCTCTGCCTTGATGTCAGCCCCCGCTAATCTTCGCTGCCTGGAAAACACGAGATTACGGGGGTTTTCTTTATCTGAAATTTACGTTCTTGAACAAAATTTCAGCACCTCGTTTTCTGCATTTACAAATCGCGGAAAACTTGCCTGCAAATTTAGCAGCATGGGCGCAATCGATCAACGATGTTCAAGCCTGGCTCGTTTCCTTTTTGATTCAGCACACATCTCTGACTGCTTCAAAATCGTTTTCAGAACAGCTACTGAAGCCCCTTCTTTACTGACGTTCCCCATACAAAACCTTACAAAATCAGAAATTCAGAATTTTGTATATTCAAAAAAGTTTTTTTGACTGCATACACCCACTCACACGATCGAATAAACCACACAAACAGTATTATCTAGATTTTTAGATCGTACATCATTTAACAAACAGAATATTATTCTGTTTTTTAGATGTTATCCAGATCATTAGATCGCTCTTGTGGCATTGACAGGTTTTAAATGTCGCACACACAATACTATCCAGATGATTGTAAAAAGCTCGTTCATCGCGTTTTTTGTGCTCATTGCCTGGAAAATGAGCACTCTTTGACGCCCGTTAGAACGCTTGTCATCTCATGCTCTTTAACAACCCCGGACAGCGGTCATTGCCTAAAGCCCTGGCATAAGGAGGTTATTATTCGTGCATTTCAAGCACCGCTGGCATCTGTCAGCAACGGGCTACGTAACAGAGTGACGTGCCGCGCCATCTACACAGGTAACGACTCTTTATCCGCAAATATCATTCTGCATACTTAAACCCCCTTATTTGGTGAACTCGCGTTGAGTTAATCTCACTCACTCTCTCCCTGAGCAAGTCGTACAGGCTGCAACGCAGAAGTACACCAGATTTGCCAGTCTCCACTCCAGGTAAGGGGGTTTAGCTATGCATGATGATGAACAATCAGATAAAGAGCCTGTAGTGAGTGGCTGCAACTTTTCATAATTAGCTTATGACGCTGTATTCCGGGGATGTTTCTATTTCAGACAAACAACCGGGAGAAAATATGGCGCGTAAGTTAAAAATTAATCCTGTCATTCCTGAATGTGTGGCAGATTTGAAAGGATATCCACTCTATATCATCGTGGCCTATTGGGGATTAAGAAATAATAAAACGCTCACAACAACGGATGTTAGCCGTAATTTCCTTATTACACAGCAACAATCTTATGATGTGCTTACCTACATTTACCAGGAAGCACAGAAGCAGATAACAGCAACTAAACGAACACTATTTAACGAGCACAAAAGAAGAATTAGCGCGTTCAGGATTCTTGATATTGACAAAGGCATATTGCGCACACCCAAAAAAGAGATTGCATATGCCAGCTACGACAATATACCAACTGTCACAATGAAAAGTACCCGTTGTGAGATCCAGGATAGTTTTACAGAACTGCGCCGCTGGATGTGTTCAAGAAAGACAGGTGATCGAGTGGAGGTATTTTTGAATGCCTAAGTACCAAATAAACGCAACCATCAAAAAACCAGGTGGTGGCCCCGTGAAATGGACTCATTACAGCGACTTCCCTATGACCGCTGAAGAATGCAGAAAAAACTTCTCAAAAGAAAAAGAAGCAGGAAAGTGTTTTTCTGTTGATGTTCATATTTCAGATTTCATTTGCAAAGAGATACCTCCACAAAATGCAGGAAATACATATGGCTGATTTTGGTTCCACTAAACAAACCGTAACATTTGAAGAATGGCACGAGCTATTAATGGATTACGCAGAGTTACGCGGTGGAAATGCCGCCGATGCGGAAGCATGGCGCGGTGATTATGAAGCAGGAAAAACTCCGGTTGAAGCATATTGTGATGAATGGGGAGAGGATTAATCATGATTGACGCTATAATTACGCCAATAGTTACATCTATTCCGTTACTCTTATTAATTTTAGTCGCGCTGATATTCGTTAAATCTGCCGTCAAAATCGTGCCGCAAGGTAATGCCTGGACAGTGGAACGCTTTGGTAAATATACCCATACGCTTTCCCCCGGTCTTCACTTCCTGATCCCGTTTATGGACCGCATAGGTCAACGGATCAACATGATGGAAACCGTCCTGGATATTCCTAAACAGGAAGTTATTTCGAAAGACAATGCAAACGTAACTATCGATGCTGTTTGTTTTGTCCAGGTCATTGATGCAGCGAAGGCAGCTTATGAAGTCGATAATCTTGCATCAGCTATTTCAAATCTTGTTATGACCAATATCCGAACTGTCGTTGGTGGAATGAATCTCGACGATATGCTTTCTCAACGTGACAGCATCAATTCTAAACTGTTAACGGTTGTCGATTATGCGACTGACCCGTGGGGAATTAAGGTCACACGTATTGAAATTCGGGATGTTAAACCACCAAAAGAACTGACTGAAGCGATGAACGCGCAAATGAAAGCGGAACGAACTAAGCGTGCCCGGATTCTTGAAGCGGAAGGTATACGCCAGTCAGAAATTCTGAAGGCAGAAGGGGAAAAACAGTCTCAAATACTGAAAGCGGAAGGGGAACGGCAATCAGCATTTCTTCAGTCTGAAGCACGCGAACGTCAGGCAGAAGCGGAAGCTCGCGCAACAAAACTGGTGTCGGATGCAATCGCTGAAGGTGATGTTCAGTCTGTTAATTACTTTATTGCGCAGAAATACACTGAAGCACTCCAGGCAATTGGCACAGCATCAAACAGTAAACTGGTTATGATGCCGCTTGATTCAAGTAGCCTGGTGAGTTCGGTTGCAGGTATCAGTGAACTGCTAAAAAACGTATCACAGGATACTCCCAAAGTTGATATGAAACAGGCTCAACAATATTTGTCTTAAAAAAGATAGCGGACGGTGACAATATTATTTTAATCACCGTCCTTATCTTAACTCCTGAGTGAGCCATTAAAATGAAAACTTATACATGCATCATTATCATTTTGTATATAATTCCCATGTCAACATGGTTTTTTCTCCTTTCTATCACAAGAGATAATAATGAAAGAGAAAGACTACAGCATATTATCGACTCCATATTTCCAAGATGGCTAGACTGGGGATCTTCGACGCTCATGATAGCAACGATGCCTCTGCTTATATGGAGTTTGAATGGCATATTCTTCGGTTTATGTCTGTTGTTTAATGTATTAGCCGTTTGTTACCACCTTTATTATCTTTATTCACTCTCCGCCTTTTATCATGGAGATTAGCCATGTTATGGTTTACACTGTTTCTTCTGTGTATTGCACTTGAAATTATAACCGGAACGGGATGGTTACTCTTAATCAGTCTTGGTGCATTATCAAGCGCCATTATGGGCTTTTTTCTTCCGATATCACAAGAAGCCAATATATGTTTCTTTGCGTCAATCAGCATACTGGCGTCGATAATTAAGTTCTTCTATGACAAAAAACATAAGAAATTAGACACTCTCCTGGTGAACACAGGGCATTCACGTTTTAAAGGAAAAGAATTTACGCTCAGTGACGATATTGTTAACGGCAAGGGGCAATTACTCATTGGTGATACATTCTGGCCTGTTGAGACGTTACACAATGAAAACTACCCTGCGGGAACAAGAGTTATTGTTACAGACATGCAAGGAATAACTCTTAAAGTAATGACCATCGAAGACAAGAGTGAAAACAAGGAATAAATCATGCATCTTTCGTTGTTAATTCCGCTTACAGGAGCAGCGATGAATGCACTATGTATTTTTATTATCAGACTTCTGGATAAGGATTTTATTGAAGCCTACAAAAAAACGCTAAAAAACATTACTGCATTACATATTTTATTGATGGTGTTAAGTGTCACAGGAATAGTATGAGGAAAATTCAATGCGAAACGCAAATGAAGGTGTTTCTCTTTCAGAGATTGTAACTAAAGCCACATTACGCAAATTTGGTATTAGAGGTGTAAATAAATACGAGACATACACAGTCATAATAATAACTGTAGCTTTTTTTATCCTTGAATCAGCAGCAGGAAGGGCCAAAGATACATTTGCTGTGGCTGTAAAAGTATTAAGCTACATGCTCCCCTGTACGGCAATTATCATGGCTGTCATATGGATAATATTTTTCATCGGCGATAGACGAGAAAAGTTAAAACATGCAGAGCTGGACGTGATTAAGATAAAAGCTCGTCAAAAAATCTACGATCGCCTGCGTTACGTTGAAAATGAGCATATCGTTTTCGACCCGGTTACAGGTCGGGAAGTTCCGGCAGAACGGACTTGTATCAATGAACTTGTTGAAGCTCTCGCGATGGAAGCAACAACGTGAGAAGGTGACAGCCCCCTGAAGGATACGATGAAATGTACAGAAAAAAACATCACCTAATAAAAATATTTTTATTAAAAATGGCGTGCAATGTTTTTTCTTTCCTGCTGGGTGCTTTCATACTTTCAGCACCGTTTGTCTTATATACATTAACCGGTTCAGTTCTGAATGCCGTTATTCATTTCACCTTTTCTTTGCCTTTAGCCACCATATTACTGGTTTATGCTTATTCAGGCTTTGAAGAAAGCATTTATTTATTCATGGCATACAAATATGACTCAAGCAAAAGCTAATCTGAGAAAACTTCGCCGTGCACGTTATGTCCCCCCTCGAACAGTAAAGAAAAGCATAGCGAATACAGAACGTGTCGTTTCAAAAGCAATTACCGGCTGTGGTGTCTTCCGTGATATACCACAAGTAAAAATCAATCTCATCGAAACAAGGAAAATTTTACAAATCGAACTGGCTTTATCCATTGCTAACTTATCTGAGGCGAATCCAATTGAGATACGAAAAAAAATCAAAAGCATTGACCGACAATTATCTTCAACCTCAAAAATCAGAACTACATTATGAAAAAAAACGACGATTTAATCACTTTACCATCTCATAACAGCCACGCTCTCGATTACATCATTAAAAAAGCGTTTACACCACGTAAAACCAAAACATCGACAGCGACCCACAACGTTTATAGTTACAATAAAGAAGAATCCACATTAAATTTCCAAAAAATTGGAGAAGCAATTTTTTTCGGCACAGACCTGGTAATTAAGCTGAAGCCAAATATTAGTGCCTCTGGTGAACTCTTCATCTGCCAGAAGGACTAAGCTATGAACATTGTTTCAGAATTTCTTGAGAAAGTAACAACCATTGTTGAATCCACAGCGGCGACGAACGCCGCTAAGGTCGCACAGGCAATATCTCCTACATTTTTTGCGGCTATAGCCTTATACGTTATTTATCTAATATATGAAATCACGTATGCCCAACGTGACATCCTTATGAACGAGGTGACGAAGAATATCGGTGCATTCGCCCTGGTTGGTGCATTCACTTATTCAGCGCCTTATTACAGCCAGTTTGTTATTCCTTTTGTAATGCACGCTGGCTCCGACCTTTCTGCTGCTGTTACTGGAGGTTCAGGAACTGCAACCAGTGTTGATAATTTGTGGAACGCTCTATCTACGAATTTAAACAACTTCCTTGATACAAGTATGAGTATTTATGGAAAGTTCCAAATTGCTGAGAAAATGGGGGTTTATCTAGTATGGGGGATTGGCTATATCGGCGGAATGCTTCTCATCTATTACACTACTGTTTTCTTGACACTATCAACTTTCATGGTTGGAATTCTTCTTTCCGCTGGCATTTTATTCATTTGTTTCGCTCTATTTTCATCGACCAGAAATATGTTTACTGCATGGGTCGGCAGTTGTCTCAACTATATACTGTTAAATTTATTCTATAGCATATCATTTAGTTTCTTAATTAGTTTCGTTGAATCAGTTGTCCCTGTTAATGGAGATATAAAACTATCTATTGTAGTTTACTTTTTCCTTATTACTATTATTTCCATATTCCTTATAGAACAAGTTGGCACACTCTGTTCTACATTAACAGGTGGGGTAGGTATAAATGGCCTTACATCAGCCGCTAATGGCTTTGGAGGTAAGGTTGCATCTGGTTTTATGCGAGCATCAGGACTCCGATCTTTCACCAATGGATTTGCCAGCAAAATGCCAAATCCATTCTTTAATGCAGGAAGTCGTTCTGCATCAGCATTAGTTCAGGGATTAAACCGTGGAAGTAAACTTAAAGCGGGGTGATTAACATGAAAGATAAAGTATTATCATTTCTCTTTGCTGGAATAATTACCGTAACATCACCATCAATCTTTGCATCTGGTATTCCAGTAGTAGACGTTACAGCGATAGCTAAAACAGTTGAAGAAGGGCTAAATCGTGCCGCTGAAGCGGCAAGACAGCTTGAGCAACTCAAGCAACAATATGAACAGACCATAAGATACGCTGAAGAACAGAAGAAAAGACTCGAAGGCTTCACTGATTTCAGCAATGGCTTTGATAGCGCATCCAGCTATATGAAGGATTCTCTATCAACAATAACAAATAGTGCAAAATCAGATCTTAGCTCTTTGCGATCGCAATATGACTTATCAAGCAACATTGCAGAGACGCAACAAAAATATGATGCAATCCTGGCTAAGATCAAATTCTATGAAAATTTCAACAATGAAATGCAGGAAAGGGCTAAGAGATTAACCACGTTACAGAAGGAGTTCGCGTCAGCAGATACTCCGCAAAAAAAAGCTGACTTATCTAACCAATTGAATACAGAAAAATTGACAATGGAGCTACAATTGAAGCAATATGATATTGCAGAGAGACAGCTAATCGCGTCTGAAAATGCAAGACAAGAGGCTGTTAGTCGAGAAAAGTTTAAATTAATGATGCAATAGGTGTTCGAATGAAAAAATTCATAAGCACTTTAACTATCTTGTCATGCTTCCTTTTAGCTGCTTGTGAAGACAAAGTTTATGATGTCAGTTACTACACTGAACATCTTGAACAAGCCCAAGATGTTGTCGAAAAATGCAGCAAAGGGGATATGTCTGGTCAAAACTGCGAAAATGCGCGTGAAGCCATTCAAAAAGAGCAATCGGGTAAAGCATTTAAAAATATGATGCAATAATCCTTCATTAAAAACAGCTCGCAAAGCGGGCTTTTTTTGGCTGTACGCAGTGACCAGTTGATAAATAGTTCTAATGTTCGTGCTGCATTAGAACAACGCACAAAAAGAAGAGTACAAGAAGACAGTGCGGGATCTAATGGAACGTTTACAATAGAATCACCTTCCCTATAGCAAGGTGATTCTATTTAAAAGAATACCCGCCTCGTGCGGGTCTTATCTTGCTTAAAGATCTATGAAACCTCCGGCTTCGGGTATTAAACTATAACTTGCTTTGGCAAATATTGTTTCATTGACTTCATGGAATCTTATTTTCTCCGCCTGTTCATATGTTACAGGGAAGAACACGCCCCCTGGCTCATTAAACATCATAAAATCACCTTGCATTGCGTTACAATGACAACAATGATTCGCGTAATACTTCATTTTTGCTGTTTTGCTATGGGATGGATAATATAATTTTGAATACTCATTAATCCTTGAGAGAGCAGAGGTTGAAATTATTTCAATTTTCGTTAAATCAGTCCACCATACTCTACTGGTTAACCACCGATAAATCATATTTTTCTTTGAATCAAAATACTCCATACCCTTAGGGGAGGATGTTTCATACCATTCATCTAATATACAATCTTCCCATTCGGCAGGATCAACTCCCCAAATAACGTCTCTATACTTATACTAACGAGGTAAAAAAATACCAAACACAGGAGTTGTTTTCTTACAGCGCCAACAAGACTGGTGACTTTCCGCAATATAAAAACGTTGCGAAAAAACATTGTAATCATGTTCATTTAATTCTTTTATCCACCGAATAAAATAAATTGGATTTTTCCCCTGTGGAACAAACCATTTCCGTTGTTCTTGGTCCCATTGCGCCCCTTTTTGTTTAGCCAAATCCTTTTCTTCAAACGGAACATTTAAATAAAACCGCGCCATAGCCAACTTAACTCCAGTATTCTGTTCTGATGATGCACCAGGATAGATATCAAAACTAAACAAAGAGTGCAATTCCGCCTTTAATGGCTCATTCATACCCGCCTCGTGCGGGTTTTCTTTTGCCTGAAATATGGAGGAACACCATGAAATCCATCATTTTATCGATGGTTGCCGCAAGTGCTATCGCACTCTCTGCCCCCGTATATGCGTCTGATCCGTGTGCTTCCGTTCTTTGTCTGTACGGTAAAGCTATCGGTAGCGGCGGCGGGAGCGAATGCAAAAGCGCCGAAAAGGACTTCTTTAATATCATCAAAAAGAAAAAGGGATCTATTCGCTGGAGCAAAACCTTTGATGCCCGAAAAGCGTTTCTTAATCAATGCACGACCGCAGACCCTGCGGCGATCTCAAAAATCATGAGTAAGTTCGGACGTTCCTGGGGTTAACCATGAAAAAGATCATTATTATTCCCACCACATTATTGCTGAATGCGTGTTCCCATGCCCCTGAACCCGCACAGGCAAAAGGAGGTTGGTATGAACTGAATACCACAATTGAGCAGGTAAGGGCAGACACATACTATAACGGGGTGGTCCTTCAGCAGCCCGTGTCACAGCCAAACAGCACTGTTCAATACAGCAATGATAATTATCTCAAAAAGGAAGCCATAAACGTAACTCCCGCGCCTCGTATTGCAGAAACCGTAAAACCACGTTCTGAGCAATCAGCGACAGCGCCAAAAAACCAGGGCAGCAATAATAGTTTTCTGAAGCCAACAACAAACAGCATAACTTCATCTGGTGAGATAAAAACAGCAGCCAAAGGAGCAACTGAACAGCATTCTGAACAACCAGCACTCCCTCCCGCAAAGCCAATCAGTAGCAACAACCATCAGGCACAAACGGCACAAAAGACTGATCAGCAGACAAAACCGCGTCCTGAACAACCACCGCTAATGTCAAAAAGCGGTTTTCTGAAAAAAAACGCTAACAACGCTGTTCCGGCCACCACGCTTACAGGCCCATCAACACCTGAAAAGCAAATTTACTTTGTTCGCCATGATGGTAAAGGCTCGCTGCAAAAAGCATTAAAAGAAATTGTCCCATCGGACTGGACGGCTGAAATATCCCCGGAGGTAACGAAAACTTTCCGTCGCACGATATCCTGGCAGGGCAACGATCAATGGCCTTATGTCCTGGATAAAATGCTTCGCAACTACGGTCTGACGGTAATTAAGAACACCGAAAAAAGACATCTTCTGATTGATTTTCAACAACAGAAAGGGAAAACATCACAAAAAGCACCTGTATCTCCTGACAAAACCCCTGCATCTCCTGTCAGGACACCAGTTTCCTCTGACAAGTTACCTCAAAAATCGCTAACGCCTGTCACCGTTCCGCAAAAACAGACAGAAAAACTCACCTGGAATCTTAAAAAAGGTTCGACGCTGCGGGATGGCCTCACAGAATGGGCGTCAAGTTCGCCGTGTGGTAATTCAACCTGGAATCTTGTATGGGATACTCCTGTGAACTACAGAATAGATGCTCCTCTTATTTTCCGGGGAAACTTTGAATCTGCATTAAAAGATACGCTGATGCTTTATCTTTCAGCAGATAAACCGTTATACGCATTCAGGAATATTGCACAATGCGTAATCACAATTAAAGACACACAACAGGAGTAATCGCTATGGGTTGGTTCTTCAGCTTGCTCCTGATATTCCTGTCAATAGGCAGTTACTATCTGACAGATAACAATAACCAAACCATACAGCGAATGAAGTTGCTTCCTGCAAAACAGGAAGCAATTGAATTTGTCCATTTCGCAAATGTTATCAATGACTATCTTTATAAATATCCAGACAAACGTAATTCAGGAGGAACGTTAACATCTGAGCAAATCGGTATAACACCCGTTTATGATATTCATCATATTATTTACGGTAAGCGAGTTTATATCTGGTCTGCCGATACAGAAGGTCTGATGTCTGCTTTGCAGCAGCAAACAAAACATTCAGCAATGTTAGGAAAAGTAAAAAATAAGAAGATTGTCGATAATCAGGGGAATGATATGGGCGTTCCCGTTCCTTCCTCCATTCCAGAAGAGGCTATTGTACTCATTAACTAAATATCCCCTGACAAGGGGATTCTGAACTGGAGTCTGCATATCCGACACATCATTATGTGGGCCGGATATATCGCTACGGCGCGGACTTCAGTCCAGAAAATCTTTACCGGAGATACCCATGCAGGATAATGATGATGTCAGCGAGCTTGATATTGCCACTCGTGAAGTCCTTATCTTACGATGCAATCTTATTCAGCTTGCTTCTGAATATATAAAAATAAATCCTCTTAAAAACACCCGAATCTACACAGATTTAATTCATCGTTCAGCAGATGTTATCAAAAATATCGAACAAGGTAACATCCAGAATAAACATAATTATCTGTCACAGGATGTAAAACATACGCTTGTTTTATACGACCTGTACAAATCAGACTTTGAACAATGTCCGGGGGCAAAATCCCTTATACCTGTCAGGGAAAAAATTGTCTCGCTGAAAGAACTTCTTTCCGGCGCTAATGAGCTGGACAGTATCGTTCGTCGCCCCCGCAGGAAAAAACGATCTTCACGAATTTAATATCAGGAGATAAATCCCTTATGCAGTTATCAGCGGCTGTTCTGGCAGCACTGATAAGTCAGTGTGCCCCTGATGTATCACCCGATACGATGAATGCCCTGATTATGACTGAATCAGGGGCTAATCCATATGTAATAGCGAATGTTTCTGACGGAACAAGTAAGTATTTTAAAGATGAAAAAGGAGCTATTGAATATGCAGAAAAATTAACAGCAGAAAATAAAAGGTTTAGTGCAGGTCTGACACAGATATACAGCAAAAATTTCCCATCACTCAATCTGACTAATAAAACAGTTTTTGACCCGTGTACAAATATAAAAGCAGGAGCGGCAGTCCTGACGGACAATTATCTGAGACAAAAGGAGGGTAGTAGTAATCAAAAAATTCTCCGCGCTTTATCTTTGTATTATTCGGGTAACGAATCAACAGGATTTATAAAAGAAAAGAAATTTAACAACACTTCTTATCTGGAACGGGTTATTCGTAACGCGAATAACTATATCGTGCCATCAATCCGTGAAAAAACTGATGAATCAGAAATAACCCCCCCGAACGATGAAGAGAAAACATCACCGGACTGGGATGTTTTTGGAGATTTTAGTTAATGAAAGTCAAATCAACTTTGCAGTATTTTATTCTGGCGTTTTTCCTGTCACTAACTGCCTCCGTTGCCTATGCAGGTGGACTCGACACCGCAACAAATACCATGACAGAACTTAAGACATGGGCATTTAGCTTTGGTGGTGTTTGTGCTTTGTGTTACCTGATCTATAACGTCATCATGGCATTCATGGAGAAGAAAAGCTGGTCTGATGTAGGAATGGCGCTTGTCTATTGTTCCCTCGCTGGCGGTGCACTTTACGCCGGGAACTGGGCGCTGGAACTCTTCAAATAAGTAATCCATATATACAACTGTGCCGCATATTTACCTTATGTGTGAATTGCGGCTTTTTTCATGGTGAGTTATGGACAAAGTAAATGAACATGTCAGTGAGTCATTCATGACTTATAACGGGTTTAACCGTCCTGCGTTAATTGCTGGTATACCCTTAATGTTGTTATTGTTCACGGCTTTTTTCGCTGTTCTGACAGGCTTCCCCGCTATTTTCCTTTGGGGTATAAAAGGGATAATTATTCCTGTCATATGTGCGCTGTTTCTTTTTATAGTAAAACTGGCCTGTGAAAATGACTCAAACGCACTAAGAGTCATCCGTTTAAACCTTATGGGGCTTTTGTTAAAAATCCGCCACAGAGATTTAATTATTGGTTATTCATCTGTCAGGTAACATATATGCACAAAATCAAATTAAAAAACAGTGACAATATGGATGTTGCTCGTGAATATCCCGATTATCGCTTCCATATAACAGACAGTATTATCTTTACTTCTGACAGGAAAATGCTGGCTTCACTTGTTGTAGCAGGCATTCCATTTGAGACAGAGAACGATAATGTTCTTACAAATTTATTTAACAGCGTTAAAAACTTCCTGATTGGGTTAGGAAAGGAAGGCGACCTGTATTTATGGACTCATCTTATCAAGAAAAGAGCAACCATCAATGGAGAATGGAATTTTGACAATGATTTTCTAAGCAGGTTTTCAAAAAAATACCTTGCTCTGTTCACATCCAGCGCATTCTATAAATCAACATGGTATCTGACATTTGGGATACCCTACGATGATGTTGATACCGGAATCGAGCGCATGAATGAAATGACACAACAGGCGCAAAAAGCACTTCTACCATTTAACGCTTCTTTATTATCCGTTTACAATACTTATATTAGTGAGGTGGCAGACTATCTATCACTATTGCTAAATGCAGAACACAACATGATTCCTTTATCATCCACCCCCTTATCATCCAGCATTTGTGATTCTGAATGGTATTTTGGTGCTGATGTTCTTGAACTGCGTAACAACGAATCGGATAGTAAAAAATTCGCAACGAATTATATTTTGAAGGATTTCCCGATAGAAACAACCCCCGGACAATGGGATTTCCTTCTCAAACAACCCTATGAATTTATTCTTACTCAATCCTTTATTTTTGAGTCACCAACAAAAACCCTGAAGAATATCGATTCACAGTTAAACAAACTACAATCAGCTAATGATGCAGCCAAAATACAGCAGGAAGAACTCGAAGCTGGTAAAGAAGCGGTCGCAGCCGGAATTACGTTGTTTGGTTCACTACACTGCGCATTAACGGTATTCGGTGATACACCAGATCAGGCCAGAAGCAATGGTATAAAGCTCTCTGCTGAGTTTATTACTTCGGGTAAGGGATTCCGCTTCAGTCGCGCCTCACTCGCATCACCTTTTGTTTTTTTCAGTCATATGCCGCTGAATAAGAGGCGTCCACTGGATACCCGAAGAACAATTACCAACCTGGCCTGTCTGATGTCTTTTCACAATTATTCCTCCGGGAAAAAATCAGGCAATCCTATTGGTGATGGCTCCGCCATAATGCCTTTAAAAACGGATTCAGGCAGCGTTTACTGGTTCAATACACATTACAGCCCACCGGAAAAAAATGTTACCGGACAAAAAATTGCCGGACACGCAATGTTTCTTGGCGCAACAGGCACAGGGAAAACAACATTTGAAGCAACAGCCAGCGGCTTTCTTCAACGCTTTGACCCTTTAATGTTTGTTGTGGATTACAACCGTTCTACCGAACTTTTTGTCCGCGCATACGGAGGGAGCTATTTCACGTTGCAGGAAGGTATCTATACAGGCTGCAATCCGTGGCAACTGGCAGAAGGCCCGGAATCTCCCGTCTGGCACAGACTTCTCGCATTTCTGAAACGCTGGACACAGGTTCTGGCACGAGACAATCAGGGCAACCCCTGTTCTGATGAACATGGCATTGAATTAAACGCTGCCGTGGAAAGCATTATGCGAATGCCTGTCGAAGAACGCCGGACAGCCCTTCTTCTCGATATAGTCAGTCCTGAACTTCAGACGCGTCTCGCCAAATGGTGCGACAACGGCGAATATGCCTGGGCGGTGGATTCCCCCCGGAATACCTTCAATCCACTGCATCATAAAAAAGTGGGATTTGATACAACCGTTGTCCTGGACACAAAAAACGGTATTCATCCTGCCTGTGAACCTTTACTCGCGGTCCTGTTTTTCTACAAAGAAATCATGCAACGCGGCGGCAATCTGATGCTCTCCATTATTGAAGAGTTCTGGATGCCAGCAAACTTTCCCATGACACAAAGCATGATTAAAAGCGCACTGAAAGCGGGGCGCATGAAAGGTGAAATGATGTGGTTAACATCACAGTCCCCGGAAGACGCCATAAACTGCGCAATTTTTGCGGCGCTGGTACAACAAACCGCAACGAAAATTCTCCTGCCCAATCCCGATGCAAAATGGGAAGGATATAAAGAAATTGGGCTTACTGAAAAAGAGTTTGAAAAACTCAAAGAACTGACGAAGGAGTCAAGGACCATGCTCATCAAGCAATCTGGCTCTTCTGTTTTCGCCAAAATGGATTTGTTTGGATTCGATGAGTTTATCCCCGTGCTTTCTGGCTCTGAAACTGGCCTGTCTATTTTTGATGAGATTATTGCTGAAAAAGGAGATGTAGCTCCTGATATCTGGATACCAGAACTCCTGAAACGCCTGAACGGTTAATTTCTCTGTTTTATACAGAACGGAAAACAATATGAAAATCCCCCTCATAATTGCCTCCGCGCTATTAATTAGTGCATGTTCTCACACCCCCAATCCTGTGCAGAAAAAAGGGGGATGGTTTGAGTTAAACACAGCAATTGAACAGATCAAAGCAGGTGATTATTAATGGAAAACACAAACTATTATGAACATTCAAAAAAAGAAGCCTCCAAAAAGAAATTTGAAGAAAAGAACGAAAAAAAGGATTATTTCAAGGCCATACGTGACTTTGAGCGTAGTGAAATTGAAATCATAAAGAAAAAGGCAAAAACATTTACCATTCTCGCCATTGGTGAATTTGTTGTAATTTGCATTCTTGGTTTCGCAATAGCCTCCCTTGCTCCATTAAAAACCGCTGTACCGTTCCTTGTGCGAGTGGATAACAGCACTGGATATACTGATATTGCCCCTCAATTATCTGATGCTAAGGAAAGTTATCAGGATGTTGAGACTAAATATTTCCTGTCAAAATATCTCATTAACTATGAAGCATACGACTGGCAGACTATCCAGGAACAGGCCGATACAGTAAAAACAATGTCTTCCCAAAAGGTGTTTTCAGCTTATGACACCATGATTCGTGCTGATTCCTCACCACTGAACATTCTGAAAAACAACTACAAAATTAAGGTCCAGATTAATTCAGTAATCCTTCTAAGGAAGGATATGGCGCAGGTGCGTTTCAAAAAAATGGTACTGGATTTATCTGGTAAACCCGCCCCCGGATACAGAGCAACAGAGTGGATTTCGACGATTTCTTTTGACTGGGATAAAGATATCAAAACAGAAAAAGAGCGCCTTGTGAATCCGCTGGGACTGCAAGTTCTGAGCTACCAACCTGATCCAGAGGTTATAAAATGATGCTTAAACGCACTACTGCGATAGTTCTTTTGTCGATGCTACAAGTACCTGGTGCTTTAGCAGCTATGTACGGCACACCATCGGAACGAGACGGGCGTATTCAGACCGTAGATTATAACGAGCAGGATGTATTTAATGTGCGCGTAAAAGCAGGCGCACAAACAACAATTAAGTTCGGACAAGACGAAACAATAAAAGATGTCGGAATTGGTGATCCAGAAGCCTGGTCAGTATCGGTCAGGGACAACACTCTGTTTCTGCGTCCAAAAGCAGAAGAACCGGATACAAACGTTACCGTTCAGACCAATAAGCATATATATCCTCTTTACCTGATATCAACCACGAAACAACCCACGTATATTCTGCGTTTTAATTATCCGAAACCACCGTCAGCTACCGTAATGACTGAAAAGCCATTTCCATGCACTGATGGTGGAATAATTAATGGTCATTATCAACTCAAGGGGGACAAATCAATTTTCCCTTATCAGGTATGGGATAATGGCGAATTTACATGTATGAGATGGACTAATAAACAGGAAATTCCGGTCCTTTATCGTGTTGATGCCGATGGAAATGAACATCTGGTTAACGGAGACAGAAATAAAAACACAATGGTTTACTATGACGTGGCTGAAAATCTCCGTTTGCGCCTGGGTGATCAGGTTGCAGATATCAGAACATCATCAATCGTTAATCGTCCGTGGAATAAAAAAGGTACGTCAAACGGAAAAACACGAGTAGAGAAGTTCAGCTATGAAAAATAAAGATGATGAAAAAAATAATGACGCGGGAAATCGCGGAATTATCGAAGTAAAAGGTAAAGCAGCACCAAAAAAAATATTAATCCTCATCATATTACTGATTGCCGCGTTATTTGTGATCATTATCTTGTTTAAAGTTCTTTCACGAGAACAGGTCGTTCAGCAAACACCTCTTGAGAAGTCTGACGAGACACTGGTCACAAATACCAACAATGGCGTTTCACTGACAACAATGATGAAAAACATCGAAGAAAAGGAAAAACTCGATGCCGCTAACCGCAGGAAAGCACAGGAGGAGCAAGAACAGAAACAGGCAGACAATGCCCCGTCAGCGCCAGCATCACAAAAGGCCGATCAAACAGCCGTCAATGTGATAGCCAACGGCACTCCCCAAACCGCCAGTGGAGATCCAAACCAACCACAACCATTGCCAAAATCCGTCCGACAACTGATGGGCGACACAATGGTGAAGATCGACAATCAGGAACAAGGCGAAAAAAACCAGGAAAGAGATGATTTACAGGGCAGTCAGTACGCAGACGGAAAGGTATCCCCTGTGCTGAACCGCCGATATCTGTTATCTGCGGGAACAGCATTATCCTGTGTGCTCAAAACGAAAATCGTAACCTCTTATCCCGGTATCACAATGTGTCAGTTAACACGAGACGTCTGGTCGGATAACGGCGAAGTGCTTCTTGCCCGTAAAGGAGCATTACTGATCGGGGAGCAGAATAAAGTCATGACACAGGGAGTAGCCCGTGTGTTCGTTAACTGGACAACGCTCAAAGATGAAAATGTCAATGTGCGCATTGGCGCACTTGGCACTGACAGTCTGGGTGCTTCCGGCCTTCCTGCATGGGTCGATAATCATTTTGGTCAGCGTTTTGGTGGTGCATTGCTGCTGTCATTACTTGGTGATGGTTTAGATATTCTGAAAAACAGCACGCAACAAACAGGCTCAAACAGCAATATCACCTACGAAAACACATCTGACGCAACAAAAGAAATGGCAAAAACAACGCTGGACAATACGATAAATATTCCCCCCACGGCATATATTAATCAGGGGACTGTATTGTCTGTTATTGTTCCGCGAAATATCGACTTTTCATCCGTATATGAACTTCAGTAATTCAGTAAAGCAATTGATATGAATAACATCAGAGATACCAGTAATACATCACAACCACGAGATAACAGTAAAACCGCAAGACGATATCTGGATATGACGGGTATCCAGTCTGTTCTTAATATTGAACATGTCACAGAAATATCTGTGAATAAGCCAGGAACAATATGGTTTGAAGGGAAAAATGGCTGGGAATCTAAAGATGCGCCAGACGCGACTTTTGATAATTTAATGACACTTGCCAAAACTCTGACGAACTTATCAAAGATAAAAATACCACTTAGCCATGATAATCCCATTGCATCGGTAGTTCTTCCCGGTGGGGAACGTGGACAAATCATCATTCCACCTGCAACAGAAAATAACAGCGTTGTGATATCTATCCGTAAGCCATCATTAACGCGCTTTACTATAGATGATTATGTCCGAACAGGGCGTTTTGATAATGTCAGGATTGCGACGAAACACGAAGCCATCCTGACTGAACGGCAACGCTACCTGTATGAATTATCCCGGCGTCCAGATGGTCAATCTAAAGCTCGATTTTTAAGAGAGGCAGTTAAAGACCGTCTTAATTTTTTAATCGTCGGTGGGACTGGCTCCGGTAAGACAACTATAGCAAAGGCAATTGCAGATATCTTTCCACCTGAACGGCGTTATATAACCGTTGAAGATGTACCGGAAATGTCTCTGCCGCTGCATCCAAACCATATCCGGCTTTTCTACAAAAAAAATACCGTTGAAGCGAAGGAAATCATTGAAGCGTGTATGCGATTAAAGCCAGATCACATCTTTCTTGCTGAACTTAGGGGTAACGAAGCATGGAGTTATCTGGAGGCGCTTAATACAGGGCATGAAGGCTCAATCAGTACCATTCATGCTAATAATACTTATGCCTCATTTTCACGACTGGCAAGTATTGTAAAACAATCTGATGTTGGTATGACTGTTGATATGGACCTCATCATGCGCACGATAAAAACATCAATTGATGTCATTCTTTTTTTCAACCATACCAGAATGACTGAACTGTATTACGAACCCGAAGAAAAAAATCGTTTTTTGAGCACAATGTAAATTGTGGAGATAACTATGAATGCAAAAAAGATGGGGGGGTTAATTCTCTTCCTGTTACTGCTTCTTGTGGGTGTGCTTATAGCCTCAAACTATCTCGGTGGATACACAGCATTAAGATATTCATCCGTTGATATGTCTTTGCTCAAGTGGGATACATTCCATTCTGTAATCTCAACATTTTCTGGCAACCCACAATATAAAAAACTCGTTTTTATGGCATGGTTTGGATTCAGCGTTCCATTAATATTCTTTGCCATATTCATGTTAATTGTCGTGATTGGGATTATGCCTAAAAAAGTCATCTACGGTGACGCCCGGCTCGCAACTGATATGGACCTGAGTAAATCAGGTTTTTTCCCGGATAAAAAATCACCTTACAAACATCCACCAATACTCATCGGTAAAATGTTCAAGGGGAGATACAAAAAACAATTTATTTATTTCGCCGGACAACAATTTTTAATTCTTTATGCCCCGACACGTTCTGGTAAAGGGGTGGGGATTGTTATCCCCAACTGCGTAAACTATCCAGGAAGTATGGTCATACTGGATATCAAACTTGAAAACTGGTTTTTATCAGCCGGATTCAGGCAAAAAGAATTAGGGCAAAAATGCTTTCTCTTTGCGCCCGCCGGATACGCGGAAACTATCGACCAGGCAATTAAAGGACAGATACGCTCTCACCGCTGGAATCCTCTGGATTGCGTCAGTCGCAGTGATTTACTTCGTGAAACGGACCTGGCAAAAATTGCCGCAATCCTTATCCCGGCAAGTGATGATCCTATATGGTCTGATTCTGCACGCAACCTTTTTGTCGGGTTAGGGCTTTACCTGCTGGACAAGGAGCGTTTTCACCTGGACCAGAAAGCCAAAGGTCATAATGCACCGGACGTCCTTGTTTCCATCAGCGCCATACTGAAAACGTCGATTCCCGATAATGGAAAAGATCTCGCCGCATGGATGGGACAGGAAGTTGAAAATCGTAGCTGGATTAGCGATAAAACAAAATCATTCTTCTTTGAGTTCATGTCAGCACCAGATCGCACAAGGGGAAGTATAAAAACGAACTTTTCATCACCACTGAATATATTCAGCAACCCTGTTACTGCTGAAGCGACGAATTTCAGTGATTTTGATATCCGGGATATTCGTAAAAAACCCATGTCAATTTATCTTGGTCTGACACCGGATGCCTTAATCACTCATGAGAAAATTGTAAACCTTTTCTTCTCATTACTGGTTAATGAAAACTGTCGTGAACTGCCGGAACATAACCCGGACCTGAAATACCAGTGCCTTATTCTCCTGGATGAATTTACATCAATGGGTAAATCGGAGGTCATTGAACGCGCTGTTGGTTTTACAGCAGGTTATAACCTTCGCTTTATGTTCATTCTTCAGAATGAAGGACAAGGGCAAAAAAGCGATATGTACGGTCAGGAAGGATGGACCACATTCACTGAAAACAGTGCTGTTGTGCTTTACTATCCGCCGAAATCAAAAAATGCTCTGGCTAAAAAGATTTCAGAAGAGATTGGGGTGCGTGATATGAAAATATCCAAACGCTCAATATCCAGTGGTGGTGGTAAGGGAGGAAGTTCACGTACACGGAATGATGATGTAATAGAGCGCCCGGTTCTTCTTCCTGAAGAAATTGTGTCTCTCCGGGATAAGAAGAATAAAGCCAGAAATATTGCAATCCGTGAAATTATAACCAGTGAATTTAGCCGACCATTTATTGCCAACAAAATAATCTGGTTTGAAGAACCAGAGTTTAAACGCCGCGTGGATATCGCCCGTAACAATCATGTTGACATTCCAAACCTGTTTACACAAGAAGTCATGGATGAAATAGCAAAAATTGCAGAAATTTATCTCCCTAAAGCTGGAGGAAAAAAAGTCATGGTTGCCGGAGGCAATGTGATTACTAATCCAGACCTTGATAATCACGATAAAACAGACGTATCTGAATAATCCTCGCAATAAAGATACTATTGATTAGCAAAGACAGGATTCTATTATGAGAATAAAACACTCGAATATGATAAATATGAATATGAATATGAATATGAATATGATGAAAGAAGCCATTGATGTTTTGATAAACTCTGAAAAACATATTCTGATTATAGGCGAAACTGGAACTGGAAAATCAACACTTTTAGCAGAATTGCTAATCAATGACACTGACGTTAAATATTTTGATTTCTGTGATATTTATAAACGCCATGAACACCTTCCCCTTCTAAAACACCATTATCTTTGCGATGAAAATTTTGATTATTTTGACTTTTTATCTGCACCTGAAAAAACGTTGGTTCTTAATAGTGTAGCCATCGGTAACAACTTACGGGAATCAAAAGTTGTTCAGTTTATTGTTCGATTTATTAAAACAGCCAGGAAACGTGGCAAACGTCTTATTGTTGTCACGACTCCTTCAGATGGCGGCGTGCAGATACAAAACCTTTTCGACACAGTTATATCGTTAACCCGCTCTCACGATGAAATAGGATGCACAGTTATCATTCCAGTACCGGAGTTAATTAAATATGAATAAAAAATTGCTTTGTTTATTAATATCCTCTTTTTTATTATCAGGCTGTGCAAACTTCAAAAAAATCAATACTAATGAACTTGCAGCCGAAAAAGACGCACAAAAAGCGACTGAATACGCGAAAAAAATTCGTAATAACCCGGTTATCCAGGACTCAACAAAACAATGGATTAATACAACGCCAATTATTGAAAAGCAGGTAAAGCAATCAGCGCCGCCCTGCCCGATTGTGATTAATACTCGTTCAGATATTGAGCTACGCCAGATCGCACAACGCATCACACAAACCTGTCATATCCCGGTACGAATCAGCGCCGATGTCTGGACCTATCTGAACGGTACAGGCACTGGCTCAACACAACAAATGACAGGATCAATTCCAGCACCGGATGCAAATGGAATGGTTCCTCTGGCGTCAGTAGGCAGTCAGCCAGTAAAAGTCTCTTCTGGCGGTACATCACTCCCGGAACTGAATATCTCCGGGCTTCCTGCCCTACTGCAAACCGTATCCTCACGGCTGGGAATATCCTGGAAATACGATAAAGGTCGTATCACATTCTTCTATCTGGAAACGCGCTCATTCCCGATCACATATATGGACAGCAATGTGGCATACAACTCAAAAGTTGTGAGCGGCACAATGTCTTCCAGCGGCAGTACCGGCTCTACCAGCTCTGGCGGTATGACTGGCGACGCATCAAATACGCAAACTACAACCGTGGAAATGAAATCATCGCTGTACAACGACCTGAAAAGCGAAGTTTCCTCAATGCTGACACCAGGCACAGGGCGCATGTATCTGTCCACTGGTTCACTGACAGTAACAGATACCCCGGATGTACTGGACAGCGTTCAGGAGATTGTGAACAAGCGCAATAATGAAATGAGTCGTCAGGTTGTGCTGAACGTTGAAATCCTGAGTATCAAGAAATCAAGCCAGGAACAGGCGGGAATCGACTGGAACGCAGTATTTAATGATGGTCATCTTGGTCTGAGTCTTGGTGGCTCATTTGGTAATGCCGCCGAGAATGTTATTACCAGTGGTGTATCCATCGTGGACGGTAAGCTGGCTGGCTCAAAAGCATTTCTGAAAGCCCTGTCGTCACAAGGCAGCGTCAGTGTCGTAACGCAAAACTCCGCTGTGACTAAAAACCTGACGCCCGTCCCTATGCAAATTGCCAATCAGCAGGGCTTCATTGAAAGTGTCACAACCGATTCCACCGCCAATGTGGGATCATCCACGTCACTGAATGCGGCAACAATAACGACCGGATTCAATATGACTCTGCTTCCATACATTCAGCCGGATTCACAAAACCTGCAATTGCTGTTCTCAATGAGTCTGTCTGACAAACCTACTTTTGAGGTGTTCGAAAGTGGCGGCAGTAAAGCACAAACACCGAATGTGGATTTGAAAACAATTAATCAGACTATTGACCTGAAATCAGGCCAGACAGTTATTCTGAGTGGATTCCAGCAATCAAACCGGAAAACCAGTAAGCAAGGTGTAATAACCCCCTCCTTCTTTGGACTTGGGGGTGGCATTAACAGCGAAGACGGCGACACGATTCTGGTCGTTTTGATTACACCAAATGTGCTTAATTCCGGCTCCAGTGCAGTAATAAAAAATGTGAACTAATTAACTGAAAACTCCCTGAAAAAACACAGGGAGTTTTTTTGGAGGTCACTTTGTCTGAGAATAATCAGAATAACCGGAATTTCACTTCGGTTATTAAAAACAAGCGTGCTTTTTTCTCCGGTCTGGACTGGAAAACGCTTCCTTCAGAAGAAAAGAATGCGCGTACATTCGCAAGAAAAAACGACGCTGAATATTTTCTCTCCTGTCAGTATCAGGATTCAGAAAATGAAACCAAAACGATGGTGGCATTTATCAGAAAAGAGGATCTTCCCACAGGGGCGTCCTCATTCTGGTCACTGGCACTGATGATAAAACCCCTCATCGAACCTGACGGATACGCTATCTGCGAACTCGGTGATCTTTATGGCTTTGTTTCCTGCGTCAATAACGTTCTCGTCAACGATGTTGTAGGTAACAAAAGTCAGATCATGAGTGCTCTGACAACATTTCTTGAGTTTAATGAAACACCAGAACCCGGCTGGAAACTATACCAGCCTGAATCATGGGATATCAGCCAGGCACTCCCCTCACTCACTCTGTCTGCGTTGATTGACGTAAAAAAACCGCCGAAAGAGGCGGCGTTTACTCGCGTATCCCGAAAACGTCAGTTCATGATTTATGGCGGAAGTGCCATTCTGGCCATACTGCTCTGGAACGGGATCACCATGTACCAGGAATACCGGGAAAAAGAAGCTGCGGCAGAAGCTGCACGTCTTCGTCTGGCAAAAGAAATGGCAGACAAACAGGCAATACAGATTGCCCCACCGTGGCAACATTTACCTGAAATAAAACCATTTATTGATAAATGCATTGATAAATGGGATGCACTGCCCTTATCGATCGCCGGATGGCGTTTTGACCTTGCTGAATGCAGCACATCCGGTAATGACGGGCTGTTACGCACATCATATAAGGAACTGAGCGGCGTTACGGTCGAGGACTTCAGCACACGGATACGAGAAATATTCCAGGGGACAACCACAGCAACTTTTGTATTGCCAGAAGGCAGCGCCGGGGGATTTTCTCTTCCTGTCAGTTTTGACGTTTCACCTGATCCAATTACCCCGGACACATTGCCACAGGCAACAGATATTCAGGAACGCCTGACAACATTTGCACAAAAAATGAGGTTAAAACTCACCTGGCAGGAAATTGAAAACACAAAAACAGATGAAGAAGGCCGTCCAATAATTCTCCCGTGGAACGAGTATGAATTAATGATTCAGACCAGCACCCCGCCTTCAATACTTTTCGCTAACTTTCATGAACCTGCCGTTCGCTTCCAGTATGCAGGAATAAAACTGGAAGAAGGAAGACTGAATTATGAGATTAAAGGTGCATTCTATGTTAAAAATAATTAAACCAACGATTATTTCTGTCTGTTTTTTCAGTTCACTTGCTTACGCAACAGAATCTGAAAGCACGCCAAAAGACGAAATAAAATATTCATCTCCGACCATTTTACAGGTAGAGCAGATTCAGGCTGAAACGGTAATTTACGAAGCAAAGCTGGCGCGTCAGAAGGCTGTCAGTGAATTGCGTAATCTTGATTTGAATGGTGTAGCGTCCGCAACGCCAGCAATAACGCCCTCTTCCGGGTATTCTTCTCTTGCAGATACCGATATACCAGCGCAACGTGTAGCCGCTAAATCACTTCGTGTTATTGAAATATTTGGTACACCACAACAAATGTCAGCACGAATTTCTCTCCTGGACGGGTCAGTAACTGATGTCAAGGTCGGGCAAAGTATTCCTGGTACTTCTTATAAGGTGGCATCAATCACCGGTAATGGCGTCTGGATTCAGAATGGTACAGAGAAACGCCAGCTTATTCTTTAATGCTATTGAAAGAGACGACACATAATGTTTTTTTCTGACGCAGACTATCCCGGAAAAGATATTTCTGATGTTGTATACGTCAGTATATCTGAAAAAGACGATAAACCTGTTCATGTTTATATCGCTGATAACAGTAAAGGACAGCGTGCTGTTCAGGCTTATATTGGCACTCTGAATGTTAAATATCCCGGAAAGGTAAATATAACCTGGACCACTCTTGATGTTATCGCATCCCGCTACCAGGACAGCGAAAGAAGGTCTGATTCAAACTCATCACAACACTTAAACAGCAACCAGGAAAAGGTCATTAGCTACCTGGCGAAAGCAAACAACCTGGGAAGTTCCGATTTGCACATCACACCTGGTCGGGACGGTTCCGAGTTCACTTATGTCGAAGCACGCGTGCATGGGGAACTGGAAATTCTGGATGTCATCCCGCGTAAAGAAGGGCTGGAATTGCTGGGTGCTGCCTATTCTGGAATGAGCGATGTTATCAAAGGTACGCAGTTTGACCCGGCAATACCGCAGGATGCACGTATCGCAGAGAATTTTCTGAAGCCTGTAAATCTTTTTGGGGCGCGCTATTCGCATTATCCGTGCGTGGGTGGTGTGTACGCGGTCTTCCGCCTGATTAAAGATGACAGCGAGGATATTCCCACTTTCGAAGAACTTGGCTACATGCCACAACAAATCCAGACAATCAGGCGAATGTTACAACGCCCGGAAGGAATTATCGTTTTATCCGGCCCTACAGGGTCCGGTAAGTCAACGACTCTGAGAACGGCTTCAGAAGCCTATCTGAGCACGTTTGGTTTCAACCATAACGATAATATGCGTCTCCCCCGAAAACGCCTTTTCACCATTGAATCACCGCCGGAGGGCCGCATTCCCGGCGCAATACAGACGGCAGTCAGGGATTCCGTCGATGGCTGGGTTGACGCGATTAAATCCGCTATGCGACTTGATCCAGACGCGATACTGAACGGCGAAATTCGTGATCACGCATCGGCATTAGCAGCAATCAAAGCCTCGATGACAGGCCACCTTCTGTTGACGACCTTACACGCCAACGATGCCCTGAATATTATTGAGCGCCTTGAAATGGAGAATATTCAGGCCAGGCTAATTGCAGATCCTCTTCTGTTTATCGGTCTGCTGAGTCAACGGCTGGTACAAAAACTCTGTCCTTACTGTAAGCGCACTTATGCTGAAATGGCAGACAAACTGAGTACAGAAGAACGGAAACTCATTGAGGAAAATTGCCTGCCGGAACAGGTCCGGTTGCGCAATCTTGACGGTTGCGAGCACTGTTATAAAGGCGTAACGGGAAGAACGGTTATAGCAGAAGTCGTCTCACCCGACGCACGTTTTTTTCAGTTATATCGTCAGTCCGGGCGTCTGGAAGCAAAATCATACTGGCACTATGAACTTGGAGGAATTACCCGTAATCAGCACTTATTACACCTGATTAATCATGGCCTGGTAGATCCGCTGTCCGCACACTTCATATCCCCCATTGACGAAGATAAATACTCAATGCTCCCGGAGGGGACATGGCGATAAAAGATATATTTGAGAAACTCAATTCGATAGAAATTGATTTCTCTGGAATATCCCACTGGCTGGCAAAATACACATTCAGGTATTCCAGAATAAGTTTATATGAAGATTTATCTGGAATGTTAAATGATGGCATAAATGTAAAGCGTGCTCTTACACACCTGATTGATGTAGAAACAGACTACGGGAAGAAAACGGGGTCTTCTGCAACCTACTATATTTGTTGTGAGTGCCTTAATGCACTGAATAACACAGGGGCAATATCTTCAGCATTAAAAAAATATATAAAGGAGGATGAATATCAATTAATATCCAGCGGTGAAATTCGCGGCGACCTTGCGGGAGGGTTAGTTCAGGCCATAAAAATTGTCAGAAGTCGTTCTGAAATGACAATGACTCTTGTTATGTCGATGATTTATCCATCCGTACTGGTTTTTGGTTGTCTGGCAAACATGTATATGGTCCACGATACCATAACACCTGTTTTCCTTTCTCTCGCACCGAAAGAACGCTGGACAAGTTCTATGCGATTACTGACAGATACGTCTGGTTTCCTGATAGAAAACGGAACGTATATTCTCTGCTTCTGCATCGTACTGTTTTTCCTGATCAGATATTCGCTTGCGCGTTATACAGGACCGGGCCGTCAGTATCTTGATTACATTCCCCCCTGGTCACTTTATAAAACATTTAATGGTGTAAGTTTTCTCTTCAACATGGCCTCCATGTTAAGTATTGATATTCCCGTTGCAAAAGCACTGGAAAGGCTGGAGAAAAACAGCACTCAAAACAGATGGCTACTCGAACGAATAAAAGAAATCAGGAGATATGTTTTACTTGGACAGTCACTTGCAATGGCAATGAAAAGTTGCGGTTATGACTTCCCATCGAAATTATGCATTAACAAACTATTACTTCATTCTGAAAATGCTGACAATGCATTGATGATGTCTAACTATGCTGATAAATGGCTGGAGGAAGCAAAAGGAAAAGTCAAATCAACAGGAGTCTGGATAACTGTAGTATCCGCATTAATTGTTTTCGCATTTATTGTCATGATGATTACTGCTCTCTACGATGTCAGTAACGTCCTGCAACACTAATCCCTAATATATTCTTTTCAACCCCTCATTAAACAAGGAGTTATTTATTATGTCTTCTATTAATTTTTTAAATATGCGTTCTGTTTTATCTTCTTTTTCTGCACATCGTAGAAAAGAAAAAGAACAGGACAAAGGGGCAACACTGATGGAAGTGTTATTGGTTGTTGGTGTTATTGTTGTACTTGCAGCAAGTGCATATAAACTCTATTCAATGGTACAATCCAACATTCAATCATCCAATGAACAAAACAATGTCCTGACAGTGATTGCCAACATGAAATCACTGAAATTCCAGGGGCGTTATACTGACAGTAACTATATTAAGACTCTCTACGCGCAAGGATTACTGCCATCCGATATGATCGCAGATACAACTGGCGCAAGCGCGAAAAACCCGTGGGGCGGCTCCGTTACAATCACCACCTCTTCGGATAAATACTCCTTCAATGTTGTAGAGGCCAATGTCCCACAGAAAAACTGCATGGCAATGGTAAACGCCCTGCGTTCTTCCAGCGCAATCTCCAAAATTAACAACACTTCCACATCAACCGTCAGTGCAGCAACTGTTTGCGCATCTGACAGCAATACGCTGACCTTCAGCACTGATTCCTGATTTTTCATGTGCATCGGATAAGCGCCTTCGGGCGCTTATTTTTTCCATGTTTAAGGAGGAGTATTGTGCGTTCTGTTCTTTATATCCTGCTATCATGTATTTCATCATTAATCTTTTCATTGCAACCCGCATATTCAGCGACAACGACCCGATTTGATGCCTGCTTTGCACAAGCCGGGCAACGTTACCTGATTGACCCCCTGCTTCTGAAAAGCATTGCCACTGTAGAAAGTTCACTCATACCAGACCGGATAAATCACAACAAAGAAAAAGGAAAAATATTAAGCACCGATTACGGACTAATGCAAATTAATTCATCACACATCCCTAACCTGAAAAAACTTGGCGTAATAAAAGACAAATCAGAGCTTATTGATAACCCCTGTCTCAATATACAGATTGGCGCGTGGATTCTGGCAACACATTTTCAGAAATGCGGCATAAACTGGAGTTGTCTTGGCAGTTATAACGCTGGTTTCAAAGAAAGTAACGAACAGAAAAGAATCAAATACGCACGCTATGTCTACAATAAATACATGGTAAGGTAACTTATGCTAAACAGCATATTTAATACGGCGATACTTTGCTGTGCAAATATCGTCTGTCAATGCTACGCCTACAATGAAGTTAAATTCCGTTTAAATAAACTTAATGTATCTTATAAAACCGGAGCAGAGAAATATTACTGCCTGATACTGACAACGCTTGCCGTTATGTATCTTTCATTAAATCAGCTATCACTGATTCAATCTATAATAGTGATTATTTTCTATGCTTTCCTTACATTAATGGCCTGTATAGACCTTCTTTCATTTCTACTACCACGCCTTTATACCGTGACATTTATCTTCTCCGGCCTGTTATATCAGACATGGAATAACAATATATTGTCTGGTTTGTTTTGTGCAATACTGATGTTCTTCATTATGCTGTTTGTAAGACTTTACTTTGCATATAAAAACGGAACGGAAAGTTTCGGCATGGGAGATGTGCTACTTATTGCAGGAACTGGCGTATGGTTTCCAACGCCTGAGATTGCCTGTTCAATTGTATTTATTGCCGTTATCGGCGGAATTATTTTCTTCACTCTTGGCGGATTAAACAAGCAAAAAAAATATATCCCATTTGGCCCATTTCTTTGTGGCGGAATGTTTGTTTACTCACTCGTACCGGGAATATTATTCTGAGGATTAAGAGCAATGAAAAAGACAGATAAAGGTGTATCTCTCCTTGAGGTATTGCTTGTCATCGGCATAATGGTGATGGTTATCCCTAAAGTTTATGAAAACATTGAAAACCATCTGAATAATGTTCGCTGGCAGAATGCAGCAGAACACGCAAATACCTATAACACCGCTGTTCGTAATTATGTTGCTGACAATGCATCAACACTACTTGCTGGCTCTTTACCCAAAACAATCACGCCAGCAACACTCATTCAGAAAGGCTATCTGAAATCTGGTTTTTCTGAATCCAATTTTGGACAAAGCTACATTACCGGTATTGCAAAGAACAGCAAAACATCCCGTCTGGAAGCCCTGACCTGTAGTAATGGCGGTCAGTCCCTGTCAGAAGCCGGAATGCGCTCGGTAGCAAGCATGATTGAAGGGCTTGGCGGCTACATCAACAGCAGCAAGCAGGCGATTGGCGCGGGTGGCGGCTGGTCTGACACGCCTTCAAATTACGGGCTGAACTGCGCGACCGGGCATATTGCAATGGCACTTGTTGGCGCTGATTTGCAGGAAAGCGACCGTTTATATCGTTACTCCATAACCAATCGTCCCGACCTTAACAGGATGCATACGGCGATTGATATGAACAGCAACAATCTGAACAACGTCGGCACTTTAAACGGCAACGCCGCCGCGCTCTCCGGCGATATCAGCGCACGTAACGGTACGTTCTCTGGCGCAATTTCAGGAAATACAGCCACAACCAACGGCGATATCACTTCGAATAATGGCTGGCTGGTCACAAAAAACAGCAAAGGCTGGATGAACAGTACCTATGGTGGCGGCTGGTATATGTCCGATTCGTCCTGGTTGCGCAGCGTGAATAATAAAGGGATTTATACTGGCGGCCAGGTAAAAGGTGGAACTGTACGCGCTGATGGACGCCTCTATACAGGCGAGTATTTACAGCTTGAAAAAACAGCAACGGCTGGCGCTTCCTGCTCCCCTAACGGGCTTGTAGGCCGCGACAGTACAGGGGCGATACTTTCGTGCCAATCCGGTGTGTGGA
>NZ_JBJQLJ010000031.1:0-53104 GCF_046486385.1 Escherichia sp. WS33
AGTACCAGCGTACGGCCCACAGAATGATGTCACGCTGAAAATGCCGGCCTTTGAATGGGTTCATGTGCAGCTCCATCAGCAAAAGGGGATGATAAGTTTATCACCACCGACTATTTGCAACAGTGCCCAGCGGTTTTAGTGCCCTAAATCGTACGTTTTCATCCAGTTGCCCCTCAAACCCCATGTTCAAGTCAGAATAGTGGACAGGCGGCCAAGAACTTCGTTCATGATAGTCTCCGGAACCCGTTCGAGTCGTTTTCCGCCCCGTGCTTTCATATCAATTGTCCGGGGTTGATCGCAACGTACAACACCTGTGGTACGTATGCCAACACCATCCAACGACACCGCAAAGCCGGCAGTGCGGGCAAAATTGCCTCCGCTGGTTACGGGCACAACAACAGGCAGGCGGGTCACGCGATTAAAGGCCGCCGGTGTGACAATCAGCACCGGCCGCGTTCCCTGCTGCTCATGACCTGCGGTAGGATCAAGCGAGACAAGCCAGATTTCCCCTCTTTCCATGTCAGATTTCCTCCTGACCAGTCGCCGGTGCATCCAGCCATTCTCGTTCTTCAGCTGATATTTCAGCATTCGGATCACACTGTGCCAGTAGCTCAGCCAGTGAATATTGCGGGCGTCTGTACGGCTCAACAATCAGCCGGCCATTATCAATGACCATGCCAACTTCATTATCTGTGCCCAGAGACAGCGCATTCAGCAGTGCCGGTGGGACGGTCAGCATAACTGAGCCGCCAACCCTCTTCAGTCGGGTGGTATGCATTCTTCACCTCCATAAAAGTTATATTTAAATATAACATCCACTAAAAAAACACACCAGGCTTTAACGCACAATGTTTAATAAAAATATAACTTTCAACCAAACAGTAAACCCAGCGTGGTTGCTTCCATATGCAGCAATACCGGCAGCAGCAGGCCACCACTTCTGATCCTGGCCACTGATGTAATCAACCCCACCAGGAACAGTTCTGCCAGTGTCAGCAGGTTCTGATACTGGCTGTGCGCGGCGACGAACAACAACGACGTTATCAGCGCCCCCAGCCACATCGTCCAGCAGTACCGTGAACGGAAGACGTTCAGCATAATCCCCCGGAACAGCGTTTCCTCATTCAACGGGGCAAGGATAAAGATGGTCAGCAACGTCAGGATCACGTCAGGTATGGACTTATCGGCAAAAAGTTTCGTCATAAATGGCTCAGCAGGCAGAGCCAGCGCCTTACCGAGCAGAAATACACCGACATACACCACGGCCATCGCACCGACCAGCCACGGTACGCCAACGTTGCGCAGCTGACCAACGACCGGTAGCGGAGCTATCCAACGGCGGTATACCAGGAAAACACACAGCAGGTACATCAGAACAGTACCATGACTGAAGAACAAATAGTTTTTTCCTGATCCATAAAGCAGAACGGCCTGCTCCATGACAAATCTGGCTCCCCAACTAATGCCCCATGCAGCCAGCATAACCAGCATAAACTGCAGATATTGATTACGTGTTTGAATCATTGCATCGCCTGTAAATTTTTAACTTGTCCTATTTTTGTCATTACCACGTATATACACATGTATAACAATTCAGATATCGTTACCAGGATATGCCGCATCAGCGGCATGGAAGGCGGCACTCTGTTGTTTCATATGATACAGGAGTAAAACCGCCGAAGCCCGGCGTAAGCCGGTACTGATTGATAGATTTCACCTTACCCATCCCCAGCCCTGCCAGACCATACCCGCTTTCAGCCATGAGAGAGCTTCTGTGCGCGGTCGGAGTGGTCCCGACGAGGGTTTACCCGAAGTCGGGGCGTATCTCCGCGTTAGCGGGCCGTGAGGGCCGCTTACGAGCGTGTACTGAGAACTTCCAGCGAGAAGACTGACAGCGATGAAGATGTAGTTACAACATTCATAATTAAAAGCGACTCTGTTCCGGCCCTTTGGGCCGGGGCGGGGCCGCTTTTCAGTTATGAGGGAGGGGCTTTGTGGTTTCGGTTCTGCGCTGGACCGGGGTTTTTCTGGAGGTTGTTTTTGTGTGTTGTAACTAAAGTGGCTCCGGTCGGGGCCCGCCGCTTGCGGTGGGAGGTGCATATCTGTCTGTCCACAGGACAGGCAGTGAATAGGTTTTCTTTTTAAATGAATGTAGTTAAGTAGTTTAAAGGAGATATAAACAGGTGTTTAAAAGATACATTGCACCCTGTAAGGCTGGCGGATGGCGCTTTATGACATGAACGGTTGTAACCTTATGGGGAAGTCCCTTGCAGTTAAATGTGGATAAGCAAAATTCCTCGTCTGTGAGGCGTGTTTTGTATCAAAAACAGGAGGGACCGGATGCACCTGAAGGTGGATGATTAGGTTGTTTTTTGTATGCAGTGCTGTTTTTTTTGTTCGCCGACAGGCTTCAGGCGTGCAGATGCCTCCGGTGCGGGCCGGATTATTCAGAGGAGGTCACTTTCAGGGGGAAGCTGTGGCCAGCCGGCTGTAATTACGGTTACGTGACAGAATCATGCGCTCTTTCACACGACGCTCCACTTCGCGTTTTACCGCCTCACGATTGGCAGTGAAGCGCCCTTCCGAGATTTCACGCGTCAGCTGCCGTTTCACCAGGGTGACGATATCCTGACGTTCCCTGTTCGCATCACGACGCGCACGGGCACGCTTTATTCCACGGGACTTAAGCTCTGTCTGGTAACTGCGGAAACGCTCACGCACAAAACGCCAGGCTTTCGCTATCAGTTCATCCATACCCAGGGTATCCAGTCCCTGCTTTTTGCGCTGTCTGTTTTCCCATTCAACACGACTGCGGCGCGCAGCAACCACTGCATCCTCAGACACATCAAGGGCGGCAAATAGCGCCGGTGTGAACGTGATATCGGTCGGAATGTAGCACCCGATAAGCGGATCATATTCCGTCTGGTAGGTAATCAGTCCCAGCTCTGCAAGGAACGTCAGGGCTCGGGTGGCCCGGGTGATGGAGAGTTTTCCGGCAGCAGACTCCGTCGCCAGTCCGCACTCAATGGCCAGCGTAGTGATGGAGCACTGGACGCGGTTGGCCAGCGGGTCATAGTGAAAACACAGCCCCTGCAGCAGCGCATCAATGGCCCGGCGACGCAGTACCGGTGGCATGCGCCGACGCAGTCCCTTCGAACGGGCATGTGCCACATGAATGGCGAAATCAAAACGGGAGGTGAAGCCCACCGCCTTTTCCATCAGTTTTTCGCAGAACTTCAGCGTTCCGGCACCTTCACGGGGTGTGAACACCGGATTCGGGTTCTTTACCTGGCGGTAATACGTTTGTTGAAGATCAGTCACACCATCCTGCACTTACAATGCGCAGAAGGAGTGAGCACAGAAAGAAGTCTTGAACTTTTCCGGGCATATGACTATACTCCCCGCATAGCTGAATTGTTGGCTATACGGTTTAAGTGGGCCCCGGTAATCTTCTTCGCAGTCGCCAAACTTGACGAAGATTATCGGGGTTTTTGCTTTTCTGGCTCCTGTAAATCCACATCAGAACCAGTTCCCTGCCACCTTATGGCGTGGCCAGCCACAAAATTCCTTAAACGATCAGTAATCTAGCATGCTACGACACAAAGTAAAGTCTTTACTTTAGTATATCCAGTCTCTGCAGTTCATCTTTGATAATTTTCTCAATGAACTGAGCCTGTGTTATCCCCTCTCTCTCGCAGTACTCAACCATGAGATCTTTCAGAGGATTTTTGACAAAAACTTTTATCTCTTTGTGTGTAAGACGTTTTCTTGCAACAGCGGCCATTTGTTTCTCAGAGTCAGTCATAGGCTTACCTCTGCGCACAAACCGCTTTTGACTCAATGAGGAAGTCACTGCATTTTCTGTCTGCGACACCTCGCCTCCTCAATACTCAAACAGGGATCGTTTCGCAGAGGATACTACAGTTTTTTGAAATCAGCGACTTGAGAATTGTGACGAAGATCTGTGTTGGCGCACAAATCAACGGGGATTACTGTCGTTTAATGTGATTTAAACTGTGAAATAGTAGGTTTTCAGTTATGGAAACGCCGGGAGCGGGGAAAACTTGCTTTTTCCCGTTTCCGGGGTTGGACAACTGAGCAACGCGAAGGCGTCAGCTACGATGTTCCGGTGACTGCTGATCAGCCCCTGTTGTATTCAGCCATTCTCCGGTCATCTGCAGCAGTTTTCTGGCATCGTGGCTTCTGAGCAACGGAATACCAGCCTGCCTCAGAACCTCTTCCAGAAGAATATCCCGGCGTCTGCGTTCCGGTCGTAAATGGCTGGCATCATCCAGCTCTACTGCTGCAACAATACTGAACGAACGCCGCTCAACGATAACCACATCAACATGCCACTGAGACACCATCCTGAATAACTGCCACCACTGGCGTGATCGTGGCCGGATATTCCCGTTCAGCTGGACGATATCCGCGACCCGTACCTGCGGACACAGATACCACCGTTTCATATCCACAATTCTGAACAGTCCTTTCATAAAACTGACTTCCCTTTCTGTCAGAAGCGTCTTCTGACGTTGCCAGTATTCGCTCTGCATCACCGGTCCGTATACCTGCCGCATGCAATTGCATCAGCAAAGGAGAATGCTGATTTACACTTCTGAGGATAATCCGGATAAGTAACGCTGCAATAATCAGAACAATAAGAATAAAAATAATCAGCTTCATTGTTTATCTGCTCCTGGTAATTAATTATGCTGAATTATTACCTTACATATTTCCATATTTCTTTTGGTATCCTGTCATATAACTTTCCGGTGATTAATTCTGCTAACCGGTGGTCTGCTGCTGAATTAAATGATTCACGTTCACTGGTCGATAAACTGTCTCTGTTTTTATGAATAATTTTTTCCAGCGTATTGACTGATGAACATCGCCGTAACTGATACAGCCATTCCTGTTTTGTTTTTGCCATTTTTATTCCCGCTGAGAACAGATGAATGATAAGATTGCCATCGCTTTATTTAGGGTGTCTCCATATCCAGGGTGGAACCGGATCAGCATCTGACCATAGCCCACGTTTTTGTTGTCTGGCTTCGTTCTGAAGGACAGGCAGCACGGGATCTGTGTTGTACTGCTCATATACCCAGGCAGCCCCGGCCCGAACCATAAACTGATTAATATTCATTCCGTCTGGTGCATAAACCTGCCCGAGAATACGACCATAACGATCTCGCTGAAAATATGTGACGGTAACCGTTTTTCCTGCGACCAGTGATCTCATCATGTCTGTTGACCACCGGCCATAATCCTGTTTCTTTTCCGGTGCATCAATATTTACCAGCCT
This sequence comes from Escherichia sp. WS33, assembly GCF_046486385.1. Classification (NCBI taxonomy): domain Bacteria; kingdom Pseudomonadati; phylum Pseudomonadota; class Gammaproteobacteria; order Enterobacterales; family Enterobacteriaceae; genus Escherichia; species Escherichia sp. WS33. Next base: position 5,306 of record NZ_JBJQLJ010000031.1, read on the forward strand.
GATCCGCACCGCCTTCCGTGAGTCCATTACCTCGATGGTATCACCGTCCAGTACACGAACAACCCGTCCATGAATATATGCAGACAATACCGGCCATGAAAAGATAAATAATACCAGTGGAATATATTTCCTCATGTTATTCTCCATATCAAATAAATGGCACCTGTATTTCAGCCCCCCTGAATATCGCAGCACACATTGAATAAAACCTTATTTTGTGAAATTAATCACAAAATATAAAATCGCGACTTAATACGGAAAAAACTCTGTGCTACTCAGAACTGTCCGGTCATACTGCCCGACCGGAGATTAAAAAAGTAAATCTCATGCATTATTCAGCCTTCTGACTCCTGGAGTAATGAAGGCTGCTTTTTTCGTTACCCCCTTCCCCGGCAGCGCCGGTGGCAGTGTGCAGCCCTTTTTCGGGCAAACTGCTGCCAGTCTGTCCGGGGCGCAACACCGGCAGCCCGTCGCCATGCTTCTGCCGCTTCCATCCAGCGTCCACTGACCTCCAGAATAACGGCCCGGCTTCCGGCACGCTGCCAGCGCCAGACCTGACCGTTCCGTGAACTGTTTCTGAATCCATTCATTTTTCTGCCCCTCCCTTTTAGTTGTCAGTATTATTGTGGTAAATAATTCAGTGGACCGATTTCCTTTCGGGCATGGAAGTTATTTCCTTTTAAGCCTTATTGTTTCAGCCTCCTGAAGTTCTTCGGGGAGGCTTTTTTTATTTCTCATTAAGTACGGCCTGAAGTTCTGCCTTTATCCGGTTCTGACGGCGAATTTTCGCCAGACGCTCTGCCGCATACGCTTCCTCTTCCTGAGAAATATGCTCCGTTACATACCCTTCCGTGTCATACCGGCAGGCACCGGCTTTCATGGCACACAGATAGCTTTCTGAACGGGTGATGGCCTTCAGCGCCCGGCGCAGTTTTTTATGCGAGAGCGGGATATTCCGCTGCGCCACGTCTTCCAGTAACACGTCCCGGATACCGCAGGCCAGAAGCCGGGGCGTGTCACCGTCAAATAATCCCGGCCACCAGGGCTTCAGGGTGTTCACAGCCTCATCCAGCGTGGGCAGGTTCAGATAAATGGACAGCGCTTGTCTGGCCTGCGCTTTTTTTGCCGCCAGCTCTGCTTCCCGGGCTGCTTTCTCGGCCAGCTTCTGCTTTTTCACCTTCCATTTTGGTGGCGTGGTGACATTGATGATGGTTTTCCGGCTGCGGACAGGCGTCCCCCCTTCTGTTTTCCGCTTCAGTGTCAGTACCGGTCGCTTCTGCTCTGTCATGCTGTGTTCTGCCTCTGACGAATCATCCTCTTGCGGCCAAAGATACCACACCCGTTACAGCGCCAGAACGCCCAGCACAGCCAGATGACAGGCATAGAACGTCGGGAAAAAATCTCCGGGCCAGAAACGGGGTAATGATTTCCCTGCACAGGACACCAGACCAACGGTCAGCACCGTCATCACAAGGCCGGCCACCGCCGCGGCATCACTGGTGGCAAGGTTAAGCGCCGGAATCACGGCCAGCAGGCAAGCGACAAGCACCAGACGTTCCATTCTGTCTTCCGCACGGTACAGCCGGTGGCTGACAGCCAGCATCAGCAGCCCGGCAATGCCGTAACTGGTGCCGGACAAAGGCCCCCACAGTGCCATCATGAGAATGGCCGCTGCAGTACGCCACCCACTGCGCGTTTCACACCATGTCAGCACCTGTGCCGCCACTGCAAAGGCAAACAGGATATTCCCCTCATACCAGGGAAAGCCGGCAAAGTAATACCAGAACTGGGAAAAAACTGCCCATCCCCACAGCCGGTTAATGGCCAGTTGCCGGATATGCGCATGACGGGACAGATTCAGCCCCCACACCAGGGCAAACAGCGGAAAGGCCCCGCGCCCGGCCAGAAACATCCACGACTGGTCCAGATGCAGAATACGGTTTGCATGGTCCAGAACCATCAGCACCAGTGCCACCGTTTTGATGATATCCCGCTGTCCGGGTGACCAGACCAGCAACGACTGCAACCAGGTATCGGTCCGGGCAACCAGTGAATCGTTACGTGTCGTGTTCGTGTTATCCGTTGTCATCAGCGTTTGTCTTCCTGTATCAGTCTCCACCCAGGGTTTTCTCTTTCTGCAGGTCACGAACCATATCCCGCTCCATCTGCTGCAGACGCTCCTGCAGCAGATTTTCCCGGGCAACCTCCCGGACCGCTTCCCGCTCCCGTTGTGATTCACGCAGCACACTCTCCGGCAGCGCGGCTTCCCGTTCAGTTATGGCAGCCCGGTCACGCTCCTGCCCGGCAATCTCCCTGACAGCCTGCTCTGTTTTGCCATCCGGCAGGTCAGGTTTGTTCTCTGCCATTTTACGGACAATTTCATCTGCACGGCGTTCCGTTTCACGGCGGATGGCCTCTTCAGCCTGCCGCTGTGCCAGCACCTCTGCCGTGACCGGTTCGCCATTTCCGGCTCCCGGCTGGACGCTGTTGTCCGGGATATCCCCCCACACGCGGCCACCGGTTATGGCACCGGGATTCCACGGACGGCCTTCACCGGCGATTCTTACCACCACACCACTGTCAGGATTATCACGGGCAATCCGGACACCCTCCTGCATATTATCAGCCAGCAGGCTTTCTCCGTTACGGCTGCCCTGCAGGGCCACAAACTGTGCATCCCCGCTGCCTTTCACACGGCCTTCACCACTGAATCCCCGCAGCCCGTTTCCGTCATCCGTGGTCAGTGGGTTCAGCCAGATACCGGCGGACTTGCCGTTACGGTCAAACGCCGGCAGTGCCACATACGGCTGCGGATATTTACGTCCCGGAGCAATAAACCGTGCAGGACTGTCTCCCCCGGCCAGCCCCGCCTGACGGAGAACAGCACGCCCTGCCGCCACGTCCCGCAGTTCCCGCGCCGTACTGAACAGCCGCTCTGCATTCATGACCTCCCGGTCCGGTTTCGGCTCAAATACATCGTGGGCCGTTCCTTTCTGTACGGCATTGTTAATGGCATCCGTCCAGCCCTGACGGTTATCGGTGTACACCTGCACATGCTGCTTCATACGCGACAGGGCCACGTAGGCTGACTCAAAGCCGGCCATCTGTTTCCGGTTACCTTCCGTGCCTTCAAGCGCAATGGCAAAGGTTTCACTTGCCCCCTGCGCACCGTGGGCGGTGATGGCATAGGCCAGGTCAATATGTTGCTCTGCCCGCTCCTGACCGGGGCGAATCACCCGGGTCTGCTGACCGTCAGAAAGTGTGACACTGTCACCAGAAACCGCTGTCACCGTCCAGACGCTGTTGGCCACATAACCGCGCTCCCGGTCACTCTTCGTGAAGCGCATCCGGTCACCGGTTCCCACCCGGATGGTGTCCGGGGTGTACAGTGTGACGCCTTCAGCCACCGCCTCCCGGGGCGAAATCAGCCGCGTGTTACCTTCCGCATCCTCCAGGGTTATCAGCCCGTCATCCTTACTGATACCGGCAATCCGGTGATACACATTATCCACCAGGACAAGTGCGTCCCGATGAGTCTCCCAGGTGGAGAGACGACGCAGCTCCCCGTCGCGTATATTCGCAGTGTTCAGGACAGGCACCATGACCTGCTCTTTCCCCAGCTCACCGGCCTTTTCCCGTGCATCATGAATCATGCTGTTCAGTACGCGCCGGTCCTCATTCAGGTGCGTGACAATCAGCGTCTGCTCCCGTGCTTCCGGTGTTCTGCCGGTATAGTCGCGGACAATGGCTTCATACAGTGTCATGGGGACATCCGGGAAAGCCTCGCCTTTCAGCATCGCCTTCTGCTGCGCTTCTGCCAGTTTCGCTTCCTGGCTGTGACTGAACTCCATCACGGAGTGCTCCGGTGCCCATGCGCCCTCCAGACGTGGCACCTGAGACGGTTTCACACGCTCAAGCCCGGACAGTGCCCTTTCCACATCCCGGTTAATCAGGTTGTATACCGCCTCCCGCAGTTCCGGCGTCTGACGCACAATCTCCTTCATGATGGCCACATCGGCAGCACTGCGCGTCTGCTGGAGACGGAAAGGCTGACCGGGCGCGATGGCCTGCAGCTGGTCCGTGTCACCGCTGGCCACAGCACGACCGCCACCGGCCGCAATCAGGGCGTATGCCCGTGCCATGTCGGTATTGCCCACCATTGAGCTCTCATCGAGCAGGAACAGCGTGTTGCTGAAATCCGGCGTTTCTCCGCTGCGCTGCTGCAGCTGCGTGTCATGCAGAAAGGACGCCAGTGTCTGTGCATCCACGCCGGCGCTGCGCATCTCCCCGACCGCACGGTGCGTGGGCCCCAGCCCCACGACACGGGGACGCATACTCTCCGGCAGCATGTTCACGGCTGACATCACCGCCCGGAACTGTGTGGTCTTACCCACGCCGGCATAGCCCTGCACCACCGTAAAACGGTCGGGCGTTTCCAGTATCATGCGGGTGGCGGCACGCTGTCCTGATGTCAGTTTCTCCATGAGTTCGCCAGGTACTCTCTCCATCAGCGGCGTGACCGCCTCCTTACCTTCGAGAATATGGCGAAGAATGCTCTTTTCTGCCTCATACGACGCACGGGAAACCAGCAGGCCTGTGCCATAGCCTTTTGCCACATCCACATACAGTAAATCACCCCGTTTTATCTGCGCATTGATTTCCCCTCCCAGTTCAGTAAAACCGGTTCCTTCTGCAGCAAACGACTTTGCCTCTGTCAGCAGGTCCACCATGCTGAAGGCCAGTTTTTTACTTTCCAGCACAGGAAGGGCCAGATGAATGGCCTGCTGTGCCGGCGTGTGCAGCCCGGCTTTCTGCAGACTGATAGAGGTTTCCAGCGATGTCTCACCGGCATGCGCCTTTATCTGCTCAGAAACCACCGTAAAGGAGGGATGGCGGGCAAGTTTTTCCGCAGTACGGGTTTCATCCAGTGAGGAATACAGCCGGACATCACGACCGCTGCGGGCCAGACCGTTCAGGGTGGCGTTGTCCATTGCCATCTGTGTGACGGCGGCAAAAACCTTCGCACTGTCGCTGACGGAATGCCCGGGCGTTTCCACCCAGCCGTTCTCCAGCTTCAGTGCCGTGAACGGTGAATCAGCCACAGGCAGGGAGGCCGGTTCAGCCCGCCCCGGCACAACAACCGTCATCGCATCTTCACTGACGGATGCCACCTGCAGGCGGTCACCGCCGGAGACGCGGAGTCCGGGAATTTTCCCTGTCACCCTCAGACGCTCGCCGTCTGCCACCGGCATTTTTTCCGGCCGGAACAGCGACCAGCTGCTGTCCAGAGAAGAAATACGCACCACCTGCGTTTCACCCTGCGCATCCCGCAGGGTCAGGCTGTGACTCTGCGCCGTCACCCGGTCTATCACATAGCGGTCATGACTGCGTGTCTCCGGGTTCCACTGCTCCATCACCATTCCCGGGCGGTACATATCCCGCAGATAACGGCTCCGGCTGTCCAGCCAGACCGGTGACAGTGCCGTCATGGTCACCTCCTGATGTCCGAGCACGCCCTGTGTTTTCAGCTCACTGCGAATGGCCTGTGTCAGTATGGCCTGTTCCCGTACCCCGCTGACCTGTGCCACGCTCTCTTCTCCGGCTTTCACGCTGGCCGCAAAATCTCCTGCCAGCCGGGCATAGCGGACATTACGGTCCGGTTCACTGATGATGGTGGCCGGTCGCTGTTCTCCCCCCTGCCAGCGATATGTGTTCACCCCGGCATCCTTCATGGCCATCAGCGCACTGCCTGTACCGGTTCGCTGCCCGCTGTCGGTTATCAGGACCTGTACGTTATGACGTGCGGCACCGTCCAGCAGGGTTAACGTCTCTTTCAGGGAGAGTTTTTCGCCCTGGTCAACGATAACAGTACTGCCCGGCGTGAAGGCCATGCCTTCCAGCAACTGACGACGTCCGGTTATCAGCTCACCGGACAGCCGTTCATCCTGCTTCAGGTTCATCTGCGAGCGACGGTCAGCAGCGATAATCTGCACCTCCCGCCCCTGCTCCCGGGCCATCATGACCAGTTCAGCCACCCGCTCACGCTGCCCGGCTGCACCGCCCTGCCCGGACACAATGGCCAGCGACGGACGGTCCTGTGCCAGAACACTGACCGCATCGCTGTAACCAGCCGTCCGGGGGACACTTTTCTCCGGATGTACGGTCACCCGGTTCTGTTTCATGATGTCACGACTGAGTGCCCGGACGGACAGCTCATCGAGCACATGAATTCCTGATGTGAACAGCCCCTTCTCACGGTCGAGGGGGATAAGCTGCTCACGACTGATGGCCTCATCGATACCGGCGCGCGCCCGCTCAATCACACCGGCTTCCGGCGGCAGTATGCCGACCGTCCTGGCCAGCACGTCCGTGTACGTAAACTGCACTTTGCGTTCACTTAATCCGGCAATCGCCTGTGTCACCGCCTGCTGCACATCCGGCCCGTCCTGTGAAGCTGGTCCGGGTGTCTGCGTGCGGGTATATGCCCGTTGTTCCGCTGCGTCACGATACGCCCGGATATCGAACCCGGTTTCCTTCAGCGTCTGCATCCACTCGGTCATTTTGATTTCAGGATCGACGTGCTGTTTGGATTTACGCGTATCCAGCGCCGCCACATCCCGGGATTTCAGCGAGGCGTCCTCCCCGACGGCCTCCCGGATAGTCTGTGAGCGTCCGGAAAAGGCCTCCACCGGTACGCCCGGCATTTCCCACATACCGTGCTTACCCACCACTTCCGTTTCATAGCCCAGCGCCTCAACCTGCTCTTTCAGTTTTTCCCGGTAGAGCCTGCCAAAGGCAATCTGATTAGCGTACACATTCTCAATGAACCCCGTTTTCCCCACTTTGTCACTGCTCAGTGTCTTCCACTCACCGTTATGCTGCGTGACATTAGCTACCACCGCATGCGTGTGTAACTGTGGTTCCTGATCGCGACTGGTGTCGTGGTTAAACAGTGCCATCACCAGATTACCGGTCAGTACCGTTTCTGACTGTCCGTCCGTCATCACCCGTGTGGAGGCCAGCGCCTCCACCTGACGAACAGCAAAGTCCACGGCCTGGTTATGTGCATCAATCAGGCGCTTATCGCCACCTAACATGGCCATCATGGAGACACTTTTGGGGGCGGAGAAGGTCAGGTCGTAGCCGGGACGATGCTTATTACTGCCATCCTGCATGCGGCTTAGATCCGCTCCGTCCGGCAGCCTTCCCTCCAGAAGACGGGTAAAAACATCCTTATCGACACTGCCCTGCAGTCCCAGCTGTTCAGCCCCCCTGCCGGCCCAGCGTTCTCCCATGCTGCCCAGTACATAGTAATTATCCTTGTCGGTATAATAGTTACCGGCACTTCCGGCCGATCTGACCTGCGCGATACTCATCATCAGAAATCATCTCCCGGCTCAACATCCTCCCCGCGCTCCCGGTGCACATTAATGTTCACCTCTTCACGACGCTGCATCTGCTGCTGGGTGTCCGGATGATTTTCCTGTTGCCATGCCTCATAAGCGGCCATATCCACCACTTCACCGGATTCACTGATCCCGGGTGGCAGTTGCTGTTCCATCTCTTCTTCCGGTTTCATTTTCAGCTCCTGCTCGATCCCCCCTGCCGGAACATTCACACCTGAATCTGACTTCTTATCGTTGATGGCAGGAGACACCGGCTGTTGCGGCTGTTGCGGCTGTTGCGGCTGTTGCGGCTGTTGCGGCTGTTGCGGCTGTTGCGGCTGTTGCGGCTGTTGCGGCTGTTGCGGCTGTTGCGGCTGTTCAGCCTGAGTCACGTCTTCTCCGGAAACAACCTCCGGGACATCCGGTTCGAAGAGGCTGGCCATCTGACGACCTTCTGCTTCCCTTGCGGCAAGTACGGCACTCAGGCGGTTCTCCATTTCCGGGTTGATGTCACGCGGAATAAACTCCGGAGCGACCTTCGGTCGTGTCTGATATTTCAGAGAGAGTTTTACTGCCGGATACGGTCCGGGCAGGGTGACATAACAGGTCAGATCCGGCAGAGACTGAATGTCGGAATAACTGACCAGCGTCTGGCGCTCCATATCCTTACCGGTCGATACCCCGTCACGTACCGGATCAGCACCGTAGGAATACTGCTCGCTGGCTTTCAGGTGCTCTTTCTCACCAATCTCACCTGCAGCGAACTCTGCAATCTTATGGCTGGGAGAACGGAAAAAGGCACGGGTGTTCATGACGTCAAACAGCGTGGCAGCCGCTTTCTCACCGTAGATATCTTCCAGCTGGGCATAGGACTGGATACCAAACACATAACAGCCACCGAACTTACGGGCTTCCGGCAGGATCTCCACCAGGTCAGGCAGTTTGTGTAACGTGGGTAACTCGTCACAGAAAAACCACACACGACGGTTACGGTTTTCTCCCATTGCCAGCAGACCACGAATGGCAATGGACAGCCACATGGAGATCACAGGCTTCAGGGAGGCATGGGTGTCGGCGTTCGATGAGATAAACAGCCAGCCGTTTTTCTGATCTTCCCGGACACCACGCATCCAGTCACGGATGGTGAAGGGCTCACCGTTATGCTCAATCCCCTGCAGGTAACGGATGGCTTTCACGTAGTTGGTCAGCACAGCACGGATGGAAATCGCCGTTTTCTCGATTTTCTCTTCCACCAGGTTGGCCGCCGGTGAATTACGCAGGAAGGTACGCAGTTTTTCGATTTTGATGGAAAGCAGAGTGTCCACCAGTTTGCTGTAGCTGCGGTTGGGGTCATTACGCATCAGGTACGCCGCTTCCGCAAAAATGGTACGTCCTGAACCCTGCCAGAACGGGTCCTCTTTTGTGCCCATCGGGATCAGGGTATTTGCCGTATTATCAAAATCCGGCTGTGTCAGACACTCCTTCCATAAATCCCAGGCGGCACAGCGGGCATCCAGCGGATTCAGGATTTTATCGATGGAGGGATCATAGTAACTTTTAACAAATTCCCCTGAACGGTCATAAATCACCACCATATCTCCACGCTTACGGGCGTAGTTGGCCAGACGACGGATAACTTCCGACTTACCGGCCCCGACCGTGCCGTGCAGACAGAAGTTCTGGATTTCAGAATCCCGGATAATCGGCAGGTCGCCAATCCGGATATCGGAATCCTTGCCGTCTTTTTTCAGCATCCGGGCAACGTCTTTCGGATTGTCTGTCAGCTGACGACCACCTGTGACTTCATTTTCGCTCTGTTGTTTACCCTGACGCCCCAGAATCCAGGAGACAACAAAGAAGGTGATCAGGCAAATAACCAGTGCCACAACTGTGGCCAGAACGAATGCGGACCATAGCTGCTCTCCGCACCAGATCATATATTTATCATGCAGTACCTGAGCAGCGTTCATCCGGAAGGTTTTGCCGTAATACTGGATCTCATATACCGGCTGGGACTTGATTAAATCCCGCATGCCTTCCAGCGTGGTACACCACCAGTAAATACAGCCGTTCACAAACGTCTGCCAGCTTATTTTTACCCATAAAACCAGACCAACGAGTATCCAGAAAAAAATAAACAGGCAGTAAAGCATGATATTGGCGATCTGGCTGAACATGCGGATACGCATGGACGCAATCTGACCGCCCTGGGTCATATCCTTTGCGTTAAAACTCATGATGATATTCCGAAGAAAGAAAGTCAGTCGGACTGATTATTAATGATGAAAAGATTAATAACCGTTAAATTCCGGCTTCGCCGGCAACACTTCACGGTCGCACAAAGAATTTGCACAACCGCTCAGTGTTTTCATATTTATTTCGGAAACGCCGGGGAGAAATAAAATTTATTTTATTTCTTTCCGGGGTTGGACAACGAGCAAAGCGAGGCGTCAGTCAGGAGGCCGGTCAGACCAGCCTCCGGAAGATAATCAGAGAATATTTGCGATTGATTTGGCCAGCTGGTCTTCGAGAACAGGCTTCGCCTCTTCAAATTTCAGGTTAACCTTGTTCGCATTTGAGACCACACGGGTCTGGTATTTATGCTGGTTACCTGTTTCAGTACTGGTCTGAATTTTCGCACCTGATGTGCCCTGACGCAGGGCGGCAACATTATCCGTTGTCACCGTTGCCTTAGTACGCTCTGCAATCTGCACATCCGTGATCATGGTATAGTTCACATCTTCCACCATCGCATCTGCAGCCATACCCACCAGACCGGCAGCAAGGCCCACACCGAGTGTGGCACCGGCAGAATTGGAATTATATCCGGTGATACCGGCACCTAACGCTGCACCAACTGCTGCGCCTTCATAACCACGGTTCAGCCATCCCTGAGACTCCCGCAGATCCATCTTATCGGCCTTCAGCACATTCGCCTGAATCCAGTAGTAGGCTTTATCCGGAGAAGTCACCACCTGATATCCTTTTGCTTTCACAGCATCAGCAATTTTGCCCTGCAGCCCACTCATGTCTTTATCAGACGTGTTTTTGATCTGCAGAAATACCGTGCGTTCGCTGGCGGGTTCAAGCCAGATGGTCTCACTCATCTGAGTCTTCACCTCAAGGTTACGCTTCTTGATTGCTGTGCTCATCGCACCACACCCTGAAAGGGCCAGAGTGGAACTGACCAGTGCAACCATCATCAATTTTTTTGTTTTCATCAAATTACCTTTATTACAAACCACAGTTTTCTTATCGCCTGTCATCATAGTCCTGCCAACAAGTCCCAAAAGTATTTCCTGCTGAATCAAATCCTCCATGCATAGCTAATCCTGTTGCCGGATTAGTACGATAAAAATCCACATAATCAAAATTCACATCATCAAAATCCAGATGCAAATCTTCATTAGTTTGTTCATTTACCTGAGATTGCATCCATTCTCTTACACTTACACAACCACTAATTCGCCTTAATTCGTATAGTGTACCAATGATAAAAACCATCAGGCTTAATAACGGAGAGAGTAAGGAAGATACTGGCATCAGTATATACCAAACGCCTTTACTGAATTTAAACTCATCCGACACATGCCGTTTTTTTCGTATTTGAGAAAATAACCATATAAACAATCCCTGCCATAGTACAATAAAGCACAGGATAAAAACTGTTTCGGCACTTCCCCAATCAGCCAGATAACAGGCAATGAACTGTATCACCGTCACCAGAGCAATATGAGCTAAATTTTTCATTATCATCTCCCCATACAATATTATTGCTTGTGCTTATCCTGATACTCCTTTGCTCTTTTCATCAGTTCCTGTGGACTGTCAGCCCCGGGCATTCTTTCCTGACCCGATTTTTCTTCATTATATTTATTATTCTGAGATAATGCCTCTGTTTTATGGTGATTTTGTAGTTCAGAATACTGTCTTCCTACAATATTTTCTTCGCCACGTATGCTGCTCTGAGTATCTCCGATATTGCCTCGGTATTCTGTGACCATATTATCAACCTGATGTTTTACATCATTACGGATATTACTGTCCTGCGTTCTTTGCTCAATAATGGCCTGATGCCCCTGATGATCAGCAATAATATCCTGGCTGCCCCCCCCCGAAGGTACGCTCTCCATTCCTTTACCGATGTCCCCACGGGATTCACGCCAGGCATTATCAACACCAGGCTGCACCTGTTCCTGAACAAAAGACCACGCCATAGCCCGACGGCGTTCTGCAATCTCCGGGGAACTGGTGTTTGTCAGAATAGCTTCGGCATCCTGCGGCGCGTGTTTCATCACATACTGTGCAAACTGTTGCGACAGGTCTTCACTCATCTGCCCACTCATGCTTTCAGTACGGGATGCCATTTCAGCATATTCATGGCTGCGGGTCATATTCGTCGTGTACTGGTCGTAACTCTGTTTTGCTGAGTTCAGGGCTGCAGACAGCTGGTCCACACGGGAATCGGCATTATTGTCCGTATGGCTGCCGGATTCACTGACCTTGCGACTGGTAAAGTAATCGCTGGCCTCTTTAAAGTCTTGTGTAGCCCTGGCATCGATATCATGGCGAGCATCATGGCTGGCCCGTGAACCACTGCTGGCCTGATGCGCATCCTCATCACTCCAGTCAATACTTGCCCGACCACCACCTCTAACACCTACGCCACCACCAACACCAAGAATTTTAGGTTTAACCCCCCATTCAGCATGAGCATCGCCATACATCCCCGCAGAACCTCTCGTACTTCTTGATGCCAGTTCTCTTGTCGCCTGCTCATTACTGATATTATGCGCCTTCGCATAGCTTTCCACTGCGCTGCGCATACGGCTGGCCATCATGGAGTCCTGTGCGCTCATCGTGCTGTCAGCACCACCGGTGACAGAATCACTGCTCCCCCGGTTAGAACCAAACTGACTGAGCGAGTTCCAGGCACTGGCAATACTGCTGCTGAACCCATGCAGGGCGCTTTCTGCTCTGTTCGACGCCTCCCGGGCCATTTCCTGTTGTGCCGCCGCAATCTGACGCGTTGCATTGATACCGACCGGTAAACGGGACATCGCCCCGCTCGCATCCATCACCATATTACCGTCACGGGTCTGTGTGGCGGTTGCGCCACTGCCGGTCTGGTACATCATCTGACCAAACGACGTGGTGCTGTTGGTGCTCCAGCTGAATCCGTTCACGTTTTCCGTCTGCATGTTGCCGTAGGAGTAATTACCGTCAACCACACTACCTGCCGCACTGGCAGTCGGGCTGATAGCAGAGGAAGCGAAATGGCTGTACACACTGGAAAATCCGGCCCCGAGTCCCCTGACCATCATCCAGGATAATGGCGGGATCATCATGGAAAGATACCCGGCAGTGGAAGCCAGATCGGAGTATTTCAGCTGTATCTGTGAAATTTCCGAGAGCACCACCGGTGCACCATTCTGCTTCGCATAAAATGTCATGGCGCTGTTCAGAATGGCGTACAACATTGGCCATGACTGCAACCACATCAGGGCAAACACATAGCCTTTCAGGACGGACAGCGTCAGTTTGTTGAAGACAGCCGCCAGTACCAGAAGCGGGAAAATACCGATGGCGATCCCCGTCAGGATGGTCTGCGTCATGGGCAGTGTCCGCATCGCCACATGACCGATGGAGACATGTGCCAGACGTTGCTTCTCCATCGATGACGTGGTGGCCAGATTCACCAGGCTGGCTGAATCACCATTACGCGCGGCATAACTGGTGATCCCCTCCTTCAGCGCATTGATGGTGACATTCTGGCGGATGATCTGGCTGGCTGATTTACTTGAGCCATAGAAGTAACTGTAACTGTCGCCAATCAGCGTACTGAACAACAGGTTCGGATCAGGGCGTCCACCAAATAGCTGCTGGGCATAATAATGCCAGGTTTTTCCGCCACTCTGTGTATCCAGATTCAGCTTGTCTTTCAGCGAAACCGACGCGTCCTTACAGGTCACGAAATTATTATTGCTGTCATAAACGCCCCGTAGCGGACTGGGGCGGGAAAAAATCAGCGTGTAGGGATCAGCGGAGGCCATCAGCTCCTCCAGCGTGTATTTGTGGTTCAGGTAAATATCCCCCATCACGCAGTTCTGCACATAATCCTGGAAAAGATTGGCGATTTCCGGATTGCGGGACAAAAAGTCGGTGCTTTTTGATACCAGTTCTGCGCCAAACAGCATCCCCGTTTTGCTGTAGGTGACACTGTCCGGTTGCGTGAAGATCATCTCGTAACTGGCCACCATTGCATGCCCGATACGGGTCGTCAGTGAAAGTGGCATCGCCAGTCCGACCGGTACATTATCCACCCGGTGAACTTTGACCAGGTCACTGTTATCAATAATCTGCACCGATGTGCGGACATTAACCAACAGGCTGATAAGCACAAACACGGCCACCCAGCCCAGCAAATCCATCACGTTGTGCCGCTGTACCCACATCACGGCCACCGCGAGAACAGACAATGTGAGCGCAATTTTTTCAATGGAATCCCACGTCCTGGTTCCCATAAAGGCGGCAATGGCGTTCAGGTTATTCCGCAACCACTCACCACCGGCAATCACATAAACTTCATTCACAGCGTGCTCCCTCCGAAGTGATAGTTGTTCTGGTAACGACTGAGCATGCGGGCGGAAAGCTGCTGACGCATGTAGCTCATCTGACGATCGACAACCAGCAGCGCATCCTGCTGTACCTGCACCTGCGACTGAAACGCCGCAATCTGCCGGGTGGCATCATTCATGTTGTCGTTAATATGTTCGATAACTGCTTCGTCATAATTTCCCGTGGCCACCATCGCCCTGGCCTGCTGTATCAGCTCCTGAATGTACTGCAGCAGGATGTCGTAACCGATATAGTCCGTCAGCTGGTAAATCATACTGTTGGAAACACCGAGCATCTGCGGGTCAACCAGGTATTTGAAGACGGGGATGGTGGTACTGGAAATAAAGCCTTTTTCCTTGTCATCCAGAGGCGTGTCACTGACAGCCTTGTTCTGAATGCTGGCCAGAAGTTTAGTAATCTGAGACTTCAGTGCATTATCCCGGCTGATGGTCACCGGTGTGTCTGCCACCACTTTCAGGCATTTATCAGAATCGTTGCAGTGATAAATTTTTGCTGTGCCGCCTTCCATCATGGCCCGGATAATTGAGCGGTCAGTGGTTCTGGCTGACAAGGGTGTGATTTCGCCGTTAGGACCAAACACCAGTGAGCCGGTCAGCGTCATCACAAACTCTTTCAGCTCTTTGTTGCCGTCAAACATTCTGTTTTTGGAAAGCGCATTCCACATGATGTTGATGTTTTTGGTCACCCGCTCCTTATCCTTGTCGCTGGCTTTATCCCTGACACTGTCAGATTTCCCGCCAACGGTACATCCCTGCCGGGAAGCCGCCCAGTCAGCAAAAATATTGCTCTCACCGGCAATGTCCTGACAGACTTTCTGCTGGGACACCTGCGTCCGGGGGAAAAGCCCGCCGATAATCCCCTGTGCCGCCTGGCAGGAACTGAGGTTCATACTGTTAATGTCGCTTGCCATTTTCTGCAGGAAGTCTTTTGCGGTTTTGATTTCCGGCACCGTTGTCTGCAGGGCAAGGTCAAAAAAGTAACCGGCAGCATTGCTCATAATCTGCTTAACAAAACGCTGCAGCTGCTCGCCATTAATAAAACTGAACGAGCCGAGGTAGGCGTCGATGCCGCCACATCCGGCATTGATATCCGGCAGCGTCATGGAAATCAGCTGAACATTTTTGACCTGAGTACGGGCATACAGGGAGCCACCGTAAGCATAACCGGCGGCCTGCCCCTGCCAGACGCCCGGCTGTGTGGTATTGGAGGCGAAGCCCAGCTTGTTAAAGAACTGATTCATGTCGCTGTTCACATCCGCTGACGCTGCGGGTGTGACCGTCAGTAAAGCAGCACAAAGAACCAGAAGAGGTTTAATGCGTGGCATCATTCTTGCCCTCCCTTAATTTGTTCTCCCGGCGCATACGACATTTCAGCAGGAATATCCCGATATTTCCGTCCAGTCCTGCGGCTGTAATATATTTCAGACACCGAAATCCATCCCACAATTGCCCCCACAAAAAACACAACAGAAACAGAAAAGGTAAGGCACAGCGAAACGACAATTTCTACAGGGCTGGCGGGATAAAAAAGCCCCTGATGGATAAAGGGGATATTCAGGCTGACGATTATTCCCGTCGCGATGCCGGATATTCCGGCAATGAGTAACACCACCTGCTTATTTCGCACCTTTTTTCCCTCCGTACATCTGCAGAACGGTATCCATCCGCGCCATAAAACCGGCAGCATCCGTTGCCCCCTGTAAAAGCGGTAATGCCTCAAGCGTGTTGACGTTGACCAGGAAGGTGGTCGGTGTGGCCACCGGGATATTAGGGAAGAAGGTCTGCATCACGTCCGGTGGCACCGGCAATGCCTCCGGAAAGGCGGTATCCCCCTGACCATCCAGGGTGTAGGGAAAAACGGAAAAGCCGTACTGCTGTGCCAGCTGTTTCAGTACCGGGTCAAACTGGTGACAGTAAGGGCAATGCCCCTGCATAAACAGCACCACCTTCCAGTCGGCCAGGTTAACCTGCCTGCCGTTGCTGAGGCGGAACCAGCGGGGGGCTGGCTTTTCTGTCCTGGCTGACGTGCCTGCTGCCGGTTGTGCAGGCTGCGCGGCCATGCCCTGCGGATTCCAGAGTCGTTCAATTTCATCCCGGGTGGAGGCCTGCACGGCAGCGGCTGCCAGCAACAGGGTGAACAACAGTGATTTAATGAGAGACATGTCTGCCCTCCTGCTGCCCTTCCATCATGGCCTGTTGCCTGGCTTCCAGTGCCTCACGCTCTTCCCGGCTGACACGGGCAATCCATGCATCCAGCACCTGGTATGCGCCGAACAGAACAAGGATGGCCGCAATCAACTCCGCCAGAAAAAAAGCCATCCAGGGTTTGCTGTAAACAAGACGGGCGACGATATGAAACCAGACACCCAGGGAAAATACCCACATTCCCGTAATATCAAGCCGGGGTAAAGAGAATCTGCGTTTACTTATCATGTTAAACTCCGGTTATTATTTACATGAGAGTATTTATGTCTGTAATATTCGCGTTTGTGTGATATTAATCAGATCAACCTCATTATTTTGTATGGTTTTTATTACCGTTTTATATGACTTAGCCTGTCATAAGCCCCCTTATAAAAAACCACATCACTCCGGACCATACTGATGACAACATAATACAGATAAATATTCTTCTGAACCCGTCGAAGCTCGTAACGTTCGGTAATGAGCCAATAACCATTGGAACAACCATTGCTGCGCCCTGATTCATAATTGCACCACACAGAAACCAGAGACTGGCAGTCAGCACATATAAACACGCGATATTAATAACAAGGAAAACCAGTGAGCTCAGGAGAAACATTTTCCTGTCATTACGCTCAGAAAAGAAATAACCGGCAATAATGACAAATATTAACAGAACAACACCTGTAAACAGTTTCAAATAATCTTCACTCATAAATCAAATCCGCGATTAAAAATTGGGTTTAAAATCTTCAGAAACGTTCAGGAATTGTTTTGCCAGGTCGTCCTGCGAAATAAAGCCGTATGATAACGGGCGAACACTGCCCTGTTTCGGGTCAACCAGCATCATGGCCGGGAAATATTTCACGCCGAGGCGCTGCGCCTGCCCCTGGTCAGTCCGGGAATCCGGCAACAGCGGATTAATCACGCCATCCACGGAAACGGGAATAACACTCAGACCATAGGTATCCCGGAAGCCATTAATGACCTGCGCCAGCTGCCCGTCGATGGGGTCCTGCCCCCGGTAAAAAAACATGATGCCGTAGTGTTCAGCCAGTTTCGCAATGGCCTGTCGCTGCTGCGCCTGGTCTGCTGCCAGCTGGTTCCGTACCGTGCCGTTGTAATGGCTGTACTGCAGGTTATAGTCCAGTTCAGGATGTGCCAGCATGGCCTTTCTGGCGCTCATGGTGAAAAGCCCGGCCTGCTGAGTCCAGTAATTTTGCAGCCGGAAATATTTCACAAAATTATCCACGCCGGGATACAGAATGGCTTCGTACAGCGCCCGCTTTGTTGCCGTCTGCAGTGCGGCCAGTTTCTGCATAATATCCGGTTCCTGACGGGGGGCTGCAGGTACAGGTTTATTTTCTTTTTCCTTCGGATTTATTTTCTCGTTATACCACTGCCAGCCTGCATCTTTTCCTGACGCCGGAAAAATAAAGCAGCAGAGTAACAGTGGCAGTAATGCTTTATTCATCTTCATTCCTTTCATCACTTTTTCTTTCATCAGGTTTCTGCAGGTCAGTCAGGGCAGAAAAACAAAAATACAGAATAAACAGGAGCACACCGGAGTAAAAAATAACGAAAGCAGCAGCAAGTATCTCACCTGCAGTGGTTTCTTTTACCGTATCCCACGACCAGATAATTACCGGGGAAATGACAATCGCTGTAATCAAAAGCCGGATAAGAAAATCAATAAAACGGTTCGACGTGAATATGACTTTCATCATTTTCCCCGGTTATTTTCCCTACCTTACTGTCCTGCCTGTTTCAGCTGGTCAGCAATCTGCTCTTTCACTTTCTGCGTCAGAACACCACTGTCCGGGATTTTCTGGTTATTCATCAGGTCTTCGTAGAAGTTAGTGAAATCCAGTCTGTCGAACTGAATTTTCTGCAGCTCATCAACCGTAATCCCCCGACAGTCAGGATGCTTCGCACTGCCAAAACTGATACGCAGCTGTCCGTTGCGCCCCTGCTGCTGGACTATCTGCGCCAGCTTCGAATCAAACTGACAGTAACTGCGTTTTTTCTCCAGGCAGACACCCAGCACTTTCTTCGAACAGAACTCTCCGACACTGACGGTCAGTTTGTTTGATTTTGCTTTAGCCAGGGCTTTTTCATCACTGCTGCATTTGGCCAGCCCGATATCCTGTCCCCAGCCGCTGTCCTTACAGCAGTTGCTGTATCCGGCTGCAGCCTTCTTACAAAATTTCGCCTGACCGGTGAAAGCACGGACATCCACCCCGTTCAGCGCCGCAACATCCTTACCTGCTGCGGCCAGTGCCGCCAGCTGAGAAACGGCTTCGGCAAAATCATTACTCTTCCCGCTCTGAGCCTTATCGCATTCGCCATCGAGACAGAAGACGTCTCCCCCACAGACCATCACTTTCCCGGATGTTTTTGACTCACAGGAGTACGTGGCATATTCATGCAGACAGGCACCTTCTTCGGAGTAAAAGGCGCACTGGTGTGACACCAGGGTACAGGCAGGATTGTCGGTGTAGGTCTGACAGGTTCCCTTGTCTGCTGACTGTGTGACATACGTGTCCCGGTATGCCCAGCAGCTCTGGTACATGCTGTATGACTGACCGTCTTTCACCAGCGTCCTGTTCCCGCCAGCCTCCGTACATTCTGTTTTTGTCAGTTTCCCCAGCTCCTTGCTGAACGGGCAGCTTTCAGACCAGACAACATACGGGGTGTACGAGGCTTTTTTTACCCTGACAACCAGACGCAGCTTCATTGCCGTATGACGTCTGAATTTTGTATTCCCGACCCGGACGGGGTGAGATGACGTAAAAGCAACACCGGCAGTCAGTGTTTTCTGTACTGGTGTAAATGAGGCATCTGCTGAGTATTTGGCATTCCAGCTCAGTGGGGTTCCCAGTACTGTAATTGTCATAGGTACACTCTTCTGCAGGTAAGTACGACTCCAGCTGTAATGCGCATCGACAATTTCACCGGTAACGGGAGAGGTAATGGAGACAACATACTGACCATTCACTTCACGTGCAGGTAGCTGACTCATTTCATACTCCAGCGTCCGGGTTTCCCATGTGGTACTCCCCTGCAGCTCCATACGGGCAGTTCGTGTGCAGTACTGCTCCACCTGTAAATCCCGCTCACAGGTGTAATTCGTGTATTCACTCCGGCTAATCTCCTGCGCACTGCACTGCTGCCCGGTGTTTCCCACAATGCTGTCAGCCCGGTTCACCACATCCCTGCCGGTCTGGATAAACGGTGCATCCGGTGAAAGAATGTCTTTCGGCTTGTTCATGAATGACTCTGTGATGGTTTTTCCGGTTTCACCGGTCGCCCATTCCGTGGTGCCGTCATTTTTCAGGCCGCCATCCCCGCCGGCAGTCACGCCACCGTAGTATTTTGTCTCGTCCGGATTCGCGTTATAGCCGGGGATACTCTCCTGTGGCTTAAAGCCCTGAATACTGCTGCTTCCCTGTCCTTTGATCTGGTGAGCAAAATCAGAGCCGGCCCGGTAATCACTGTTGCTGTCAGCCAGTGCCATGCCGGCAACCAGAGCCAGTATCAGAGGTAAAATACGTTTCATTTCCCGGAATCTCCTTTCCCTGCCAGTAAATCATGAGCCACCTGCCGGCAGTCACCCGTGGCGGCCACTTTCTCCAGCGCCTGGCCGACCCGCAGGTTTCCCCGGATGATGTCGTATCCCTGACTACAGAACACCACCAGTGCCGGTACACTGCGAATGCCGTACTGTGAAAACAGCGTCGGGTCGATCTGAACACCATCAGTCGCGCCGTCTTTCACCAGGGACAGCACGGCTTCAGCGGTGGTCTTCAGGTCATTGTTCACCATGCCCCGCAGTGTGGCGGGTATACCGTAGTGCCGGGTTTCGCCCAGCATCCGTTTCAGCCCCTCTTCGGGAATGGAAAACGACACAAAATACAGGGCCCCCTGCCGGGGTTTCCCGTCCTGCGAAGCCTGCTGTTTACGAACCAGCTCATCCAGGAAATGGTTATCTGAACGCTGAAGGGGGTTCTCCAGCACCTGTTTCTCCGCCCAGGCCTTCAGCTGATGGTCAGGTTTTTCACGCAGTTGTCTGCTTAAATTTTCCTGCTGCTTCAGGAACTGGCGGTTTTCAGGAGTGTTCACATTGTCTGAGGCATGAACAGTGATATGCATTCCTGCAGTCAGGGCAAAAAGCGCAAATGTTTTCCAGTTCATGATATATCCTGATGGCATTGTTACAATTTAATTACCCGTAGGGTTTTCTCTCAATTTTTCTGCCAGTTTTAAAAAAGCATCAAACTCTTTCTGACCTGCGCATATTTTACTGGCTGTAATCGACACGGTTATTCCTGATGTGTTATTGGCAGAGTCTTTAATATCATTATTATGGACGGAGACATTATCGGGACTGAAAATATAAACTTTTTCTCTGGGATAATCCCTGTCCACATCCTCCCGCCACTGAATCTGTTCTTTATCAAAACGGTGATACATTATTGAGGAAAACCGGCACAACCAGTCGTCAATACATGACAGCTTATCCAGTAATTGTTGCGAATGACGGACCTCACAGGCAAGCTGCCGACACTCCATAATGCACCGTGACACACCACCATTTGCATTCACAAGCGCTTTCATCTCCAGCAGAACACCCATATCAAGTATTCTGGAGCCATATTTTATATTATTACTCATTACACCCTCCTCTGTTTTTGTTTACACATTTACCTGGCATAAATATTATCTGTATTACGATGCCTTGATGGCGTATAAACATTGCAACTCCTTTCTCTGTCAGAATTGAAGGACAATGCAATAACACCATCAAACAACAGTTCGATAAACTCAGACTCACATGAGTCTGCAACCACAACCAGGCGTTTATGATATTTTCTGGCCTGTTTAATTAACCTGATAACTTTTGATGTCATTTTCTTTTCACACAGCCTGACTCCATCAAGGATTAACGTCTTTTCAGGTGTATTCAGAAAATCAAAATTATCAATATTTTCATCACAAAGCCGGTTGTACCCCGCAGAGTTAAGAGTTTTAAAGTTGTAATACCGGGAATCACTATCACTGATTCTTATTTCAGTCAGGAGAGTTGACTTGCCGGTATCTTCTTCCCCCTTAATCAGAATGCGGTCTTTAAAGTTCAGCATTAATTCTGTTGCCTGTTTATACATAAAAAATCCTTCAGAATTAGTAGTTTTACAGGAAGACACAGTTACGTTTACGCCACATCAGGTAGCCGAAGTTTTTCTTTGTATTGGGCGGATTTTTCCCGGTTTCCCAGCGGGTCACACTGCGCCCGAACGGATGGCACTGTCCGCTGTCCGGGTACATATTCACCATCTGGTAACGCCAGCGTTCTTTGGGCAGGATTGGGGACGGATATTCATTACAGACGGCGTTATTTTTCCCGATGGTTTCCATAATCATGCCCTGACGGTGCAGCTTGAACGCCATGCGTTCACTGACCAGCAGGGAGGACTGCAACGGACTGGACTCATTACTCACCCAGCCATTGAACGGGTACATACTGCCCTGCGAACCGGCACACCAGAACAGAACATCGAGAGGCATATTAAAGGCGCTGGCAATGGCATCTGCTGCACAGGCCCCCTGTGCTATCGGATTGGCAAAGATGACAGCTTCCGGATTGAGAATGGTGGTCAGGCTGCTGTCCGTCCAGGTGGGGTCGATTTCAGAAAGATAAGCGATATCCAGGTCACCACCTTCCAGACAGCCCAGCGATGTGATGATGTTAAGCCAGTACGTCAGCGGGTATTTGTACCAGTGAACGTGATAGAACGCCCCGTTCACCTGCTTCTCATCCTTTTTCGCCGTTCCCTGTGCCGTTTTACCAAAAGCCGGCAGGCTGAAGCCCAGGTTAACCATGCATCCCGGTGATCGGGTGACGTCCGTCAGCGCCATCGGCTCCCAGTAACCAATGGCCAGCCCGATACGCCTGAACAGCGGCGGCGGTGCCGGACAAATCTGAATGGGCATCGACGGGTTCGCCGTGTCGGGGACCTTACCCTGACTGACTTTGATACTGCCCAGCGAGAGCGGGAAAATACAGCTCCAGCAGATATCCGTGATCGGGTTTACAAAACGCCCCTCACAGGCAGAATCCGCAGACGCTGCAGGGACATGACCGGCGAGAAGGAATAACATCAGCAGCCACAGGCTTCGCTTCATTTTCTGCCCTCCTCTGCCGGAATAAATTCCACCTTCAGGAAGCGATCGCCGGGAACGGCGCTCACCCGTGCCGGGACCTGATCAATGCCGAGGCGCTGGCAGAGCACACCGTTCTGGTCAAAGTAAACACGGCTGTCCAGAGACTTCTGCATCTCCGGGATACTGCCCTGCACGAGGATAATTTTGCTCTCCAGTGTGGGCGGCGTCTGGCGTTTCATCCAGGCCACCTGCGCCGGATCATCGCCATTGATGAAATACAGCGTCTGGTTAAAAGGAACATACTGCAGCGGATTCATCACTTCACCCTGACGGGCAAACACCCGCCCTTCGTTATCCCGGATATCCGCCGCCAGTCTGACGGACGGGTCAAACAACCGGCTGCTGTATTTCTCCGTGCGTCCGATACCGGGCACGGCAGGGGGCCGCAGACTGTTGCGGATCACCCGCTCCTTAAAGGCATCCATTTTCCGGCCCATCTCACCGGACTGCTCCAGTGCCGTCAGGCGCTGCATGATCACCGTCAGCATGTCCGGCTCCTTTACCGGCCACAGATCGCCCCAGGTGCCAAGATCGGCGGCGGCCACACTCTGCCCCCATACCAGCAGGGCAATCAGCCCCCGGCATCTCATGGTTCCGCCCTCATTCGCCGGGCAATATCCTGCTGGATTTCCCGGGTGATATCCGGCGCTCCCTGTACCACGGCAGGCGACACCAGAATGACCGCGTGGTGTTTCTGCTGCCACGCCTGCAGGCTGGCTTCCAGTGCCGTGTTAAAACGCGCTGAAAGAGCTTTTGACTGTGCTTCTGACAGTTGTTTCTGACTGGCGCTGTCAAAAAATGCATCCACAGTCTGTTTCATGTTGAAGGCGGCAGTCACCGGTGCGTTCAGTCTGACAATGCCGTAACTGACGGCTGCGTTCAGTAACACCATTGCCAGGCATCCCGGCACTGTCCACCACCAGTGGCTGCGTCGGGGGGCTGTAACATCAGTCGTTTTTTGCGTTGTGGTCATGCAACACTCCTGTATTTCTCATGTTCTTCCAGCCAGGCTTCCAGCGAAGCCATCTCCGGCCCTGACTTCTTCCACGCCAGCTGCCACACCGCCTCATGAATACTCAGCCCCTCTTTACGTTTCTGCTGCACAAACTCAAAATCCGGGCCGTCAGAGCTGTACATGGCGCGGCTTAACGGGTCCACAAACAGACGGTGCCAGGAGGAATGGTTTTCCACCTGCAGCAGGAAGGAACTGAACCACTGGTCTTTGGCTGCACCAAACTTACCAATCATGTCGCGCTGCAGTGGCAGGAACTGGTCCGGATACAGCTGGTTGTATTTCGCGAACTCCTTCGCACTCTGTTTGAGGATAATTTTGTAGGAGGAGTTACCCCATGCCGCGCGGGCAGCACTGGAGGCCTTGTCAGAGTCAAAGTCGACGATGTTCTGTGTGATGGTGATATAGGCACCGGTATGACGGCGGGCGGTACGGTAACCTTTCTCAATAAATTCACCGACCTTGTGATTTTTGAAGTCCAGCAGACGCCAGCCTTCATCAATGACGTTCAGTTTCTTGAGGTTACGCGGCGTGCGGTACATCCGGTTCTCAATGTAAATGATAAGGCTGAACATCACCGCAACCAGCAGGGACGGACGGTCTTCCAGTCCGCCCAGCTCCAGCACCACCATTTTCGCATCATCCCGCAGGGACGGCTCATCGGAGTTGAAATACTGGCCATAAGTGCCGTTGGCAGTGTACTGGTCAAGCAGCACAATCATTTCGTCCAGACGGCTGCGGATAGTCGGTGACTCTACATACTGGTCGTTATCACGGGCGTTTTTCAGGAAATCCACCACATCATCGATGCGCGCCTTATTCTTTTTAGCCAGCCAGGAGGCCCTGACCGCCTGCAGCAGCAGACCTTCATGCACTTCATCCAGGTTACCGTTGGGGCTGGCCATCACCGACAACTGGTCGCGGACACGCTCCGCTGACTGGTCAATATCGGTGATGTTCGCAAACGGGTTAAAACGCAGGGTTTCACCGTCCAGATATACGCCCCCCATGTTCTCACACAGGGACTTGTAGCCATCCCCCATGTCGAACACCACGGCAAAGCCCCCGGAGTCCAGCACGCTGCGGATAAGTGGCTGTATCAGCCCGGTTTTACCGGCCCCGGAGGTGCCACAGACCGCCATGTTGTAGTTGGTGTTATTCATCCCCCGGAAGAAAATATCGATAAACGCCAGCTGGTTACGGTAGGTGGGTGCCAGCAGACCTGCCGGTGTCAGGGGGTTATCCGCCACTAACGGCATCAGGTTGGCCACATTAAAGCTCTCTGCGCGCTGTACCACTCCGGCCTCTTTCAGCTGTTTAAACAACCCTTTCCCGGCCATAAAGGGCAGACAGGTCAGGAAATTGCGCATGTGGTTAAAGCGCGGTGAAATCAGCTCAAAACCGTTTTTACGGAAGCTGTTCAGGATGTCCTGCTCCACTTCCAGCGCCGTTTCATTATTGTCCTTGCAGAATGCTGTGATGTTGAGGAAGTAGGACACGACAGAGGACTGACCGGAGCCCAGCCGCTGACGCAGTTCCCCCCACTCCTTCGCCTCTTTCTCCACGGACGGAAACCATTTGGCATAGGAGGTCTTCGACTTTTTCTCCAGGTCCATGTACTTCAGGTTGGCTTCGCTGTGAGTTTTCACCTGGTCTTCCACCACCAGAGTCAGCGTCAGGATGAACGGACAGGAGATGGACAGTTCCGGGTTCAGCAGGTTGCTGTAGTTGTCGGCCATGTTCCACAGGAAGGCGATTTCCGGGTTACGGGCCAGATGGAAATTCAGGATGCGGGCCGTGCTGTTCCTGCCGTTCTCACGCAGGCCCAGCGTCAGGTAATCCGCCCGGACTTTCAGGTCAAAACTGTCCTCCACACACTGATAATTCAGATCAGAATACGGGTCCAGCTGACGTCTTTTCGGATACAGGGAGTCCGGGTTATGGTTAATCATCTCCCCGACAATATCGATAAAGGCCTGTGCATCCACCGCCTGTGTGGTGATACTGGCCCCCTGTAACGACGCCCGGATGATTTTCACCAGGTTTTCCATTTCCAGAATGTCGGCCCGGCTTTTTTTCTTCGAGGGAGAACAGTACGAGATAAACACCCGGTAATGGCGCAGGGTCAGGGGCAGATTCATTCCCTCCGGCAGCGGAAACTGTGTCGCTGCCGCGTTCATATAATAGGCACGGGTAATGGCGTTAAACCGTTCAGCCTGTTCACCTGACCAGGAGAACTCACGCAGCCCGTATTCAATCCTGTCACCAACAAGCTGACTGGACATCAGATGGATGCAGAACGGCACTCCGCGCGGCAGTTTGGTGCGCAGCATGTGGTCGAGCGCCTCCACAATGGACTCATTCGCCCCATTGATGGGAATGGCTTCCAGCATAAAGCCCATCGTGGTGTCATTCATGAACAGACCGGATTCCTGGTTGTAATCACGGTACGGCAGCAGACGGCTGAACTGCGGGAAGCTCATTTCGCCCAGAACTTCATTGGCCTTTGCGGATTCGTCAGGCAGTTTCAGTGCTGTGACGAGGGAGTTAACCGCCTGAGTGACGGCCTCAAGTGGGTTATTCACATGAATTCCTTAGTTGAAAAATAAAGCGAGAAATGCGGTAGCCATGAAGGGAATACCTGTAATTAACGCGCCATTTCCCGGCGCATATACAAAGATTTCTGTTTTCTGAATATCCACTCATGTTCATCCGGAGTTAAATCACTATGTTCTGCGACTGACTTATGCATAATGTTTTCTCTGTCTTTCCTGATACGCCTGACATTCAACGCACAACGTCACACCGGGAAATATTTTCCGCCGGGCTTCCGGAATAGGATTTCCGCATGCTTCACAGAGATAAACAGGAATACCATGAGCATTTATTTTCTGGCGTATCCGGTTTATTCCTGTCATGGTCAGTTGTTCTGTCACTGAATATGCTTCATCGGCTTCATCACTCACGGAATATTCCTCCCGACATGTTCTGACACGCTACCGCCCATCCCTTTTCACGCACAGGGCACTCGTTTTACAGGCAGATTTTGAATACAGAAAGCCCGCCGGCATTGCCGGCTGATATACAACTTCAGGGCCAGTTAATTAATACGTGGTTTTCCCCACGCAGACGGTTTAATAACAAAAAACACGCTGGATGGCTGATGATAAACATCCTGGTTATCAATATAAGGCGCTATCCATAATGCTGCCGTCTGCTCACCCGTTCTTAGCGGACGAGGAGGTGTTACCGGCGTAACTGAACTGACCGGAACAACCGTTTTCACTTCCCGGGCAGCGGTAAACAGCGGGCGAGGTGCCAGCAGTTTCTGCTCCGGATGTGCTGTCACCGCAGGTCTGCTGCCGGACGGAGTGGTCGCGGTGACGGTCTGCACCGGCATTGTCCGGAAGTTCCCTTCAGCCAGGCGCGGCAGTGATGCCGCAACCGGCTTTGCTTCTGAGGACTGCTCCAGTTTTTTGGCCTTCTCATTGGCCTGCTCCATCGTCATACAGGTATCGGATGTGGTGGCGTTACACTCAAATTCCGTACTGGTTCCGGCACAGCCGGAAAGTAATAAGGTCCCCAGCAGAGGAATAAATAAAGAAATCTGTTTCACTGTCCCTCACCTTTCTCATCGCAGTTCACAAAATCATTCTTCAAATCCCTGACCGTACAGGTTTTTACAATGTCAGGATTTTCAAAAACCGTATTCCGTGATGATTTATAAACATATGCCACAATGCGTTTCCCACCCGCATCAGGCTCTGGTGCACTGACTTCACATAACGGAGGTGTTATTCCGGACTCATACAGCACCGGATAATTTATTTTTTTGACGCTGCCATCAGAAACCAGCTTATTCATCGAATGGGTTCCTTATATTTCTGAATAATTCTGTCGATTAGTTCTTTCACCGGAACAGATTTTCCGCCACCGGATTGTCCGGCAACCACAATATGCCCCGGAGAAGAAAATAAACGCATCGACATTCCCTCCTTCATCACACCGACAGCAGCCATATTAAAATTGTGCGGCAATGATTCAGAACTGAATTCCTTCGGTGCAGGAAGGACGATTCTTGTGGTGCAGTTACTGAGAACAGCATGCATAAAATCATCTGACACGGTTTTACCCGGCACAGAAAGGGCTGTAATAACATTAATATTACGCATGTTCATTTTTCTCCGTTGTTTCTGATTGTTCTGTCATCGGGGAAATAAACATGGCATTCCCTGATTTTTCCCGGCAGGGAAGTGTCTTCTGCAAGAACTTCCTTCAGACGCTCATCTGCTGTTGCCACACGGACACATTTCATTTTTCCGGGTCGCACCGGATATTTCCCGGTGCCTGCCGCAAACGACATATACATAAGTGCCAGCGTTGCCCAGAATGCGGTGACCAGTTGCATCAGTGACCGGTCAGTCTCCCTGACATAATCTGCAGCATCAGCAGCACGGTAACGGCAGATTTTCTCTTCTGCTCCTGGAAGATCATGCAGAGAAGGCAAACATTCTCTTACAGGAAACTGTCCGGCAGGTGCTGTTTGTCTTACGAAGTTAATCTCCTTAACCAGTAATTTCCCCGGCGTGGTGTTGTCCTTCCATAAAACAAACAGAGCCATCAGGGCCATTGTGGCCAGTGGCAGAATGACGGTGTACTTCAGACACCAGAACAGTCCTCGCAGAACCCGGGCGACAACATACCGGGCGGCATGGCACGCCTGACGGGACGACATATTATTTGCCATCGTTGCCCCCTCCCTGGCTGCCGGACATAAACTGCTGCGGATTCAGGTTGCCCAGCTGCTTCAGCATCTGGTCAGTATTAAAGCCGTTAAGATGACTTTCAGCCGATGGCGGAACAGGAACCGGACTTTCCGGATTGTCTTCTTCCGCTCTGCTCTGCGTGCGTTCCAGCGCCATCTCTTCCACGGTTTTCAGCTGGAAGCCGTCCTGGAACACCACGGTCACTTCGTTGCCCGCACCAATCGGTATCACCGGGTGATACTGTTCGGCACGTTTGATGTAGTAGTCACTGAGCGTCTGTGCGGCTTTCGATGCGCCGCCACCGATACCCATTTTCAGGACATCACCAGCCCCGTAAGCGGCTGTGGCACCCAGCCCGACAGCCGGCTGGGAGGCGCGCTCCATTCCCTGACCGATACCGTCAACAAATCCCGCGCCCCATGCCCAGCCGAGGATTTTGCCGTTACGCATCACCACTTCGCCCTTGATACCGTTTTTACCCCGGAAGCTGACATGCCCCTTAATCGGCATATCAATAGTTTTGCCGTCCTTCAGGCAACTGATATTGCGGGTGCGTACAATGGCACGCTCACTGGACACATCCCCCCAGGCTTCCAGACCCACAAAACATCCCGTTGCGTCATACGTCTTGCTGTTCGGCATTTCCACCAGGCCGGTGATACGCAGCTGCATCGGCACCGTGGATTCATTACCGGTGACAGAGGCATTGGCATCCGCCCCTTCAATCAGCATGGCTTTCGCAAAACTTCCTGACGGAATGTACGGCAGTGATGGTCCCTGTTTTCCCTCATTACGGGTAAACACCTTACGCTGTATCCGGTTAGGCACCGGCACAGACTGGTACGTCACCTGTGGTGGTGGCGTGACACCATTCCCGGGATAAAACGCCGTCGGCGGTGGAACAGCAACGCTGCCCTGCGGCGGGAAGGATACGGGGGTGTTTCCTGGCTGTGGTTCGCCTTCCGGGCCGGGCGGTGAGGCAGGCATCTGCGGTACAGGCTCACCGGTCGCCGTGACGGGATTAGCACCCAGGGCTTTTACCTGCTCTGCCAGGGCGGCATTGTCCTGTCCCAGCTTTTCAATACGACGCTGGTCATCACCGCGCTGTTTGTTCAGAACATCCAGCTCACGACGGATTTCCTCATACTGCTTCTGCATCTGCGCTGCCGTCACCTGCATCTCGGTGGTGGCATGCTGACGCACCTTGTCATCAAAGGTCGTATCCACCACACCGGTCATATCCGGCACAGGCTCCTGTTCAGCCACGGTTTCACCGTTACCGGACATGTCCACATCAGACAGATACAGTGCCCCACCAATCGCGGAGGCTGTACCGACAACCACAATCCCCAGCCACAGGTACTGCTTGCGTTTCACAATGGTATTGATACTGGCCATCAGTTGCCCTCCCCGTCACGGATGACATACACATCCATGCGCGCACCTGCCAGTAACTGGCTGGCAGGCTGGCTGAACATCACGGCACGGGTTCCCGGCTGCCAGAAGTCACTTTCCCGGATATTCAGGGCAGACAGCGTTTTATTTTCCACGGCAAAGCGGACCATCTTCAGGTGATTCCCCGTCCATACGGCATCTGCCACTGAAGACAGCCCCGCCGGGGCCTGCAGGGTTTCCTTTGTCACTGGGACCTGATACCAGCCTGCGGGTAATTTTCCGCCACGGACGGCCTGGCTGATGGTCACAAGCAGGGATTCGTAAGGCGTGGACGTTTCCCACGCACCGGCTTCTTCTCCGGTTCCGCGCAGGTCACTGACCAGCTGAATGGTACGCCCCGCGCCTTCACGGGGAACGGCCTGAATGGAAAGATTCAGACCACGTTCTGTTTCCAGAATGAACGTAAAGGGCTTTTTGTTGACGGTGGCAACCACCACACCGCCGGAGGCGGTCTGCTCATTATTGGTCAGGGCACCATCCAGACTGTTCACGGCGATAATCCGGTCACCGGGAACGGTAAACAGATTCGGGCTGGTATTGCTGATGGCAATACTGGCCTGACCACCGTTCACCATTGGCACCACGGTGGGGGCCAGCGTACCGTTTGCGGCCATCACGCTGCAGGAAAAAAACAGGCTGCCGAATATTATTGCCGTATTATTTTTTCTCATCGTCTGTTTCCCCGAAATTATCCAGCCAGGTCACCCCGTTTTCCCGCTTCAGAATAAGGATGTAATGTTTGATATCAGTGAAAGGTTTTGAATCACCAATCCAGGTTTTAAGCACACCTCGAATTTCCACACGGCCATACTGAGGCCAGACACGAACACTGGTCTGGAAAAAGGCTGAGTTCACGTTATCGTTTTTAATACGCTTCGCTTCTTCAGCCAGAATAACTTTCATCTGGTTCTGTGCGCCCGGGCGGATATATTGCAGAAGCGCCTGATGTGAGGCATCGACGGTTTCTGATGAAACATTCAGACGGAGGGCAATAAATGACAGCGCCATCTGCTGTAAATAAGAGGCGTCGGCACTGTTCTGTGACACGGCAAAGGGGGCATTAAATGCCATTGGCGTCACGGCAGTGCGTTGCTCATTCTGAAGACGGTAGTTATTCACCCCCTGAATGACGTTAACAGAGAGGCTGAGAACAATAAGCACTGACATAAATATAAAGGCGATGGCCATTACACGACTGGTACTTAAACGGGCACCGTGTTCCATATAACAATCCTGGTATCAGTTCTATTTAATCCACTGCCGGAAACACGAATCGGGAACATTATGAAAAATACCGCGCAGCAGGGCTGTTGGCATATACCAGTAAATCAGGTCACGTAACCAGGAACTGCCCCGCCCTTTTTTCAGTTTTTTAATCCCGAAATAAACCAGAACCGCTGCACCAATACCGAACAGATATTTCGATGTTGTGATACCCCAGCCAATACAGATTGCTGCGGGGATCAGTTCATCCAGTGGCAGGCCAAACCAGCGGCTCTGGTTGGTCAGTGTTTCCGGGAAACGATATTTCTTAAGTTTATTCTCGTCTCCCGACATCGTTTTATTTCCTGTCAGAGGCCAACGACGGCCATACCCACAGCAATAAATACAGAGATGATGGCAAAACCGGCCAGGAACTTGACGTTTTTGGTCATCATGTACATGACAGCACCGACCAGAACTTCAGCCAGAACAACCCATTTAACAACACTGGAGTCCTTACCGAAGGTCGCCTTAACCGTGGTGTTACCGCTTGCCATCAGGTCCTGGCCCTGTGCTGCCATTGCCAGTTGCGGGAAGAACATCATCAGAACAGCAGCCGGGATCACAGCGCGAGCCAGGCGAAGCATATTCAGACGAGTGAATTTAGAAAAAAACGACTTCTTTTTGACGGGCGCAGAAGCACCCTGAACACTTAAAACGGCGTCCATATGATTCCTCTGTTTAATATTGATAGATAAAAACTAAAGTTCTTTAAATGTTGACTCGCTCTCTTCGGTCACCTCCCTGAATATTTCTTCGTTATAGAAATCAGGAAATCGTTTCAGATGATCTCTGAGACGGATCTGGACTTCTATCGTTTTACTTCTTCCACTACGATCTTTGGCCTTAATAAGTCGGTTATTTGTATCTTCATCGAGATACACCGAGACCGTTCTGCTTATACCGCCTCTCGCGTTACGCCTCCTCACTCAATTCACCTCTGTTTCCCGACTAATAAAATTATGATTGCACAGAAACCGACGAAAAAAAACACGCCAAAATTGGCGTGTCTTATTTAACATTTACTTAACGCTATAAAATTCACGAATTATATTTAATAGCGAATCTATTTCCCCTTTATAGATACATGACACTCTGAATAAATCAAAGTGTTCAAAAAATTCTTTTATTTTCCGTTTAACTGGTTTAATTCGATCCTCAGATGCTCTGTCTGTAATACCCAATTCTCTGGCAATTGTTGCATGACCAACACCCAGCATATAAAAAGAGAAAACAAGCAATGTCCCGGGGGAAAGATCATTCCATATCGTTAATTTGTCAGAAGTATTTGTATTACTTCCACTCTGATTTAACGCAAAAAATGGATAATCAGGAAACGGATTAATTTGCCATAAAACAACAGATTCGTCATTATAAAAAGAAACATTCTCCATCCTTATCTGATAGATTTCGCCATGAAAATTAAAACGACGACAAAATGCAGAGCCATGTCCAAGAGCCTGGCATTCCAGTTCAAGTGATGAAAGAAAAATTTCAACCTGCAGACGTATATAACTCTCTCCGGATAAGGGTTTATCTTCTCTGGAAAAGAGTTCAATAAAAGCCCCATTGGCATAAAGGATTTTCCGGTTTTTGTTACGGACACAAACCGGAACGGGAGAATTTCTGTAGATATTCTGAACGTTAAGGATGTATTTATTTACAGATTGACTGTTAAGTGGCCTTTCTCTACGATCCAGCGCACACATAGGAACCTCCGTTAAGGATTCTATGGACAGTCGATGCAGGGAGGTCTGAACTCCCTGCATCGGCGATTTTCAGTTTCAATTTTTAACGTGGCATTAACCACGTAATTAATATACTAATTATCTGACGTATTGTCATCTTTTTGAATCATAAAAATTCTTATATTTGAACCAACTCAAACTTCATTTTCATTTATTCATCATCATTTTTTGGAAAAAACCGGTCCATCTCAACAGACACTTTCTCTCTGATATCGTCAACCATACTGGCATATTCAAACTTCGGGTTTCCGGAGACATGAGGACTGAGAGACTCAATACCTAAAATCTTTGCCACCGTTGACTGTGTTTTTACAACACATTCAAGAAGAAGTTTATTAAACTCTGTCTGGTTAAACGCAGACTCTTTACGCTCCATCTGTGCATCATATACGCGAAGCCCCAATTCAAGAAGCATTGAAGCAGTTCCTGAAAGGCTTATATCTTTATCTCTTGCTCCCTCCTGACGACGCTTTTCAACAATCATGTTAATTTTTTCATGAACCTCATTACTGATATACAGATTTACTCTGGCCATAAGACAGTACCTTTTATATTCTGAAATAAGTGTTTTATTTCATTTACTCATAGTTTGGTCTGAAAAAAGAAGAGCACCCCTAGCAGCGCCCCTAGGGTCATACTATAAAAAAACGCACGGCGCTGCTAGGGGCGGCCCTAATATATCCAAATGTTTTTCATAAAATTTGTCAGTACTGACCCTAACAAGGGTCGCCATAGGGTCGCCATAGGGTCGTCAACGACCCTATTTAATAATGTAAAATAAATTAAAATACATTATTTAAAACATAAGCTAATGATTCAAAAAGCAAATCAGCAAAAACTTGTTTTTGCGTGGGGTGTGGTGCTTTTGGTGGTGAGAACCACCAACCTGTTGAGCCTTTTTGTGGAGTGGGTTAAATTATTTACGGATAAAGTCACCAGAGGTGGAAAAATGAAAAAATGGATGTTAGCCATCTGCCTGATGTTTATAAATGAGATCTGCCAGGCCACTGATTGCTTTGATCTTGCAGGCCGGGATTACAAAATAGATCCTGATTTACTGAGAGCAATATCATGGAAAGAATCCCGTTACCGGGTTAATGCCATCGGTATTAATCCGGTAACGGGATATGGCAGCGGACTGATGCAGGTAGATTCCCAGCATTTTAACGAACTGGCCCGCTACGGAATTAAGCCAGAACATCTGACAACAGATCCCTGCATGAACATTTATACCGGTGCTTATTATCTGGCAATAGCATTTAAAAAATGGGGCGTCACCTGGGAGGCCGTTGGTGCATACAATGCAGGATTCAGGAAATCCGAACGCCAGAACCAGAGACGTCTTGCCTACGCATCAGAGGTTTACCGGATTTATACCGGGATAAAAAGCAGTAAAGGTATCCGGCTTCCGGCCACGAAGAAATCACTTCCGGAAATTAACAGCGTGCAGAATAATTAATCTTACAGACATTGTCAGATACCGGTTATGCCGCAAAAGCAGCATGGAAGGCCACACACAAAAATATCATATGAGTGACAATACTGACTGGCCGAAGCCCCGCGAAGCGGGAACCCATCTTATATATACCCGGTAACTGCGCAGCCTCCTGCCAGACCATTTTTCGCGGGCACAATATTTACAGACAACCGGAAAGCCGGTCGATGAAATTGAGGTATATCAGACGACACAGCAATGCCGAAAAATGATAATATAAGTAAAGCCCCGAAAATTTTTTCGGGGCTTTACTTATATTATCATGACTTCCACTTTCTGAACTGTTCGGCAATCACCCATAACGCCTTGTTGATTCTTATATCACCATCAATACCTGTAATGGCTCTTGTCCTGGTATTTTTCCCGGAGGCACTTCGCCCCGATAATCCACCTTTTATCATATTCTCCTGAACCCGCTGCCAGGTTGTCCAGAGATCGTTCTGTTTGTCTTCCCGACGACGGGGAGTAATTATCTGTTCAGGTGTCACTGGCGTTTTATTTTCATCTTCATACCTGACCATCAGTGCAGCTCTGCCAAATAAATGTTGCTCGTCACTGTTAAGATGAATTTCTTTCATCGCCTCCATATTATCAGTGACCTTATCAAAGACACCGAGCACTTCATACGCTCCCTCGATAACCTGCCCGACAATATCACCTTTATGTGGAACGCGGATTTCGCCAAAATTATTTCCGCACACCAGGCCATTTGTGCAGACAAAACGAAAAATTCCGGGGATCATCTGATAACTGGATGAACCATCATGTGAATTAAGCAGGATAATTTCAGGAACTTCCTGTCCGTTAATATGCCCTTCCCTGCGAAGACGTAACATATGTTTACTGTATTCGCGACGTCCCAAATCACGAACCCGACTCTGACAGGCAAAGAATGGCTGGAAACCTTCATCACGTAACTTATTGATGATATTGATTGTTGGAATATACGTATAACGTTCACTCCGGGACTCATGTTTATCACCGGAAAATACCGAAGGCACGAACTGCATTAATTCATCATCCGTTAAAGGACGTTCACGGCGGATGGAATTATACCGACCAAAACGGGAAGCTAATCGCATAACAGCTACTCCTTTATGAAAGAATAAATTTAATAAAAAATTTTTCCGCTTAATATCATCCCCCCCCCCGATCTCCATTAACAAGATTGCAACAATCAGGAGAGATATTCATCACATCCGGTCAGCAGATCGCCCGGATATCGAGGCCGGCACGCTTAATCTGACGCAGGAACTGTTTGAAGTGATCGGCTTCCGCAATGTTGATATGGCGGAACTGCTTATCCACACCCTGACTGAGCGCGTAGCTATAACTGAAGGCCATCTTTTCCGGGTGGCTTTTGCGATATTTTTTCAGCTCAGTCAGGCTGCTGAATTCCAGGACGTCCCACTCTTCCCCGGTGTTTTTTTTCTTCCCGGCAACAAGAAGCGTGTACGACGCGGTGTTAACGTGGATATTTCGGGTACTCATCCTGCTTTCTCCTCTCTCTGGTTTTCAGCCCCCATCATCTGTTGAGTTTCGGGAGCCGCGGTTTTGACGTTTTGCGGGGACCTGCTCTTTGTTCCCTCCGGTATTAACCATCACCTGTTTGAGAACCTTCGCCGCAAGGGGCATCACTGCCACGGCCGGAAACGACTGTCCGGGGGCAGACCGCAAAAGTTTTTGCCTGCTTCTGGGCAAAAAGTTTGGCGGGATGTGCATTTCACCCCTGGACTGGCGGAGACGGTTGTGGCTGTCTATGCCCCCGGCGACAGGGGCTTAAACAGGTGAATGGCAGCGGACACAACAACGGGCAGGGACCCGCCGCAACGACGTGAAGCGCGGTTTGCGAAACTGCGTTGCGCCTTACATCCCTGCGGCCTTTTGCTGGGATGCCTGGAGCGCAGGCCACGGCGCGACAGAGGCGGCGCGACCGGAACGGTCGCTGCAAGCCCGGGGTTTTCACGCATCGGACCGTAGCGACAGCCCGAAACCGCGCCAGCGGGTTCGGCGGAGACTGGCAGGTGCGCCAGCAGCTGCCTGTCGGAGTCGGGCCTGACGACCGGATGCCGCCAGGCAGCCGGGAGCCGAAGGTGCGCCCGGCAGACAGGACAACACTGCAGTAGTCAGAATCAGAGCAGGAAGAAAAAGAGAATAATCACAGGGAAGGTGATGTGATTTCTGACAGGCCATAACCAGAGAAGGCGGGGGAAAAGAACGGGCGCCGCAGGCGCGCGTTCATCCCCGTTCCTGAAGGGAAACGACCTTCCTGAAGTCAGGTTGTTCATGCCCGTACAACATCAGCAAGGAGAAAGGGGCTACCGGCGAACCAGCAGCCCCTTTATAAAGGCGCTTCAGTAGTCAGACCAGCATCAGTCCTGAAAAGGCGGGCCTGCGCCCGCCTCCAGGTTGCTACTTACCGGATTCGTAAGCCATGAAAGCCGCCACCTCCCTGTGTCCGTCTCTGTAACGAATCTCGCACAGCGATTTTCGTGTCAGATAAGTGAATATCAACAGTGTGAGACACACGATCAACACACACCAGACAAGGGAACTTCGTGGTAGTTTCATGGCCTTCTTCTCCTTGCGCAAAGCGCGGTAAGAGGCTATCCTGATGTGGACTAGACATAGGGATGCCTCGTGGTGGTTAATGAAAATTAACTTACTACGGGGCTATCTTCTTTCTGCCACACAACACGGCAACAAACCACCTTCACGTCATGAGGCAGAAAGCCTCAAGCGCCGGGCACATCATAGCCCATATACCTGCACGCTGACCACACTCACTTTCCCTGAAAATAATCCGCTCATTCAGACCGTTCACGGGAAATCCGTGTGATTGTTGCCGCATCACGCTGCCTCCCGGAGTTTGTTCGGCACCATCCACCGCTCCATCTCACGGACAGCGTGACCGGCCTCTCTTGCTGCAAGACTGGCTTCCGCAATAACCTGCCAGAACGGCATATCCTGCCACTGCCAGCGTTCCATTCCGGCCAGTGACGGAAAACGCTCGCCCCACTGCCAGAACAGGGTTTCCAGGTCATGCTCTGCCACCCGGTCACTCCAGCGTGCATGCCAGCTTCCGACTGTTTCCGGCGAATGGAATGCCAGTTCGATTTCAGCCTGAGCGACCAGCGCCTGGTACGCACGGGCTTTCTGCTCTGCCTCCCTCGCCTGCTGGCGGCTGTACTTCTGCATGACCAGCGCGGATTTATGGCGACTGCGTTCCCTGACACGAAACCGCACCGACGGGAACAAGCGCTCTGCTGCATCACCGGGAAGGGGAAGGAGGCAGACCTCGCCCTGTGTTTCAATCAGCACATCGATGGCATACAGCCACTGAAGACGGTTGCCGTGCAGTTCTTCTGCGGTCAGGGACGGCATGAAAAATCGCAGGTCAGACAGCGATATCCTGCGGCTTCCGTTCAGACAGCGGAAAAACGCACACGCATACGGATATTCAGCCAGCGTGTTACCCTGATGGCGGCGTTTTTCGGTCTCCGCCACCGCCCGCCATGCGGCCTGTTGCTCTGTGCTGAGAGGAACCAGTGCCTGTGAACGTGCGCTCATGCCTGACCTCCTTCCGCCATCAGGATATGAATGATGTCGTTAACGCTGTACCCCTGCGCATCCAGTGACGCCGCCAGTGCCAGTGAATGGCTGACAGCTTCCGGTGCAAACCGCCGCTGCACCTGAACCACCGCAAACGGCTCACCACCGGCATTCACCAGAACCAGCACCCAGACCTGAGAGACGTCTCCCGGCGAACATAATGCCAGGTGGAAACGTTCGTGGGCTGGCGTGAAACGAACCTGGACGGGGAAAAAGCCCCCGAACTCACTGCCATACTCGCCATTAATCATCCAGTTAGCCGGTGCGTCCACTTCACGCATCACCTCGTGAGTGAGATTACGGCGCATATCGCTTCCCGCAGCACGGATATCTTCATATTCCTGTGCGTTCATGGACTGCAGGGCATTCAGGGTCAGTTCAGTTTTCATCACGGTATCTCCCTTGCTGCCGCCCCGTCTCCGGCGGGGCGGTGTGGTTGTTCATCAGGCGGCATCAGCCAGGTTATCGGTGCGTTCAGTGGCATCTGTCTGTGGATGTGGTGCACACATCCAGCCTGGAACCCAGCGGTTGTCTTTCATATGGTGCTCTGCATGTTCAGCCGCATCACCTTTCTTCATCTTCTCCGCGTCCCGTGCGGCACCGGACAGTCCGGCCTCATTCAGGGCTGCGATAATCTGCGGCTTTTTCAGGTGTCCGAAGAAGTTTGCTTTTGTCGGCTGCCACCAGTCGCGCATGTGGAATCCGATAGCGCTTTCCAGCGAGTCAAGCGGACTGCGTGACGTGTGACCACACTCACGGGTCTGGACACCGTTAAGGCTGCATGCGGTGCAGAAACTGAGCAGGGATAACAGCACCTCCTGACTGAGGGACAGGAATGTCGTCATGTCCCGTGACCATCCCTCCGGCAGCAGGGCTGCAAGACGGGATTTTTCTGCCATCAGCGCCATGAATGCGGCACCTTCCTTCCCCGATGGCGCATCGCTGGTCAGCGAATAATGTTCACATTCCAGGCTGATTTGTGCTGGTTTACTGTACGCCCCGCTGCCAAACACATTCAGGCAGAGCGTCCATGCCAGCAGTGCCAGAGATTTGTCCGGCTGCTGCATGAGTGCCGCCTGGACTGCCAGCGTGCGCTCTGAGGACATTTTCGTCAGCAACGGCAGGCTGATTTCCTCCACTGACGCTTTCTCCTGCACCTGTTCCGTGCGGTCAGCGTCGTCAGTCGCGTCATCTTCACTGCGCAACTGCACACCACGCTGGACACATACGTTGCCATAACGCCAGGACACCACCACACCGCTTCCGGCACGTATCTCCGGCGTCCACGCTCTGACCTTCGCCATGCAGCGCATCAGCTTCATTTCTGCTTCCAGCAGGTCGGATTCCTCACACTGGTTTTCCAGCGCGTCGTAACGCGTCATCAGTTCGTTCAGGCGTTCGTCTTCCGCCTCCGTCAGCACCGCTTCCGGCTCCGGCAGACAGCGGTATGTTCCGGCATCCTCACGGCACTCACCGACAGGCTCCATGCGCCCGGCGCACCATTCCCAGCCTTCGGCTTCCCGAAGGTGTTCAGCGACAGCCTGGAGTTTTTCCAGCAGGGCGGCATCGAGCGCCACGCGGTCGACATAACCGTCCCCGTCATCGCTGAACAAATCGGTGCGCAGTTCGTCTGGCGAGAAGGCATCAGCCCCCACGAAGCGGAATTTACTGTTCCCAGCCACCGCCACTTCACTTTCGGTCACCAGACGACGAATGGTCTGTACTTCCGGTTTACCGCCCCATCCCGACTGACAGGCGGCTTCAAACACCTGCACCTGACGCGCGGTGTCGTTCTCCAGCGCCAGCGCCTG
Source organism: Escherichia sp. WS33 (assembly GCF_046486385.1). NCBI lineage: Bacteria > Pseudomonadati > Pseudomonadota > Gammaproteobacteria > Enterobacterales > Enterobacteriaceae > Escherichia > Escherichia sp. WS33. The sequence continues at coordinate 44,897 of NZ_JBJQLJ010000031.1, forward strand.
ACAGTGTTCGGTGGTGATGCGGTCTTCTGCCAGCGCATCGAGGATGACAGGCGCAAGGTCAGCCAGTTTCAGCATTCGCTGAACGTGGCGGGGTGAATAGCCCAGCAAATCACCGATGTGTGCAGGTGTTTTGCCTTCCTGCGCCATTGCGCGGAATCCGGCAATCTGTTCGGCAGGGTGCATATCCCGACGATGACCGTTCTCGGTCATTGATGCGGCAGTCGCCAGCTCCTGCGGAATAATTTTTACGCGGACAGGCCAGTCAGCCGGAATGATGTCACGCTCTGCCAGCATGTTGAGTGCTGCCAGTCGGCGACCACCTGCGGCGACACCGTAACGGTCACCTGGCAGGGCATGAACAACCAGATTCTGCAGCAGGCCGACTCCCTTAATGGAATCAGCCAGTTCACTGACGGACTCCGCAGAATACGGCACCGTGCGCACATTCAGCGGTGATTTAATCAGTGAATCCAGCGGCACGCTCACTTCCTCCGTCTGCGCCAGCAGGGCAGACAGTGCAGTTTCCTGCGTTTTTACAGATTTACGGCTTGCTTTGCGGGTGGTTTCTGGTTCACACTTCGTTACAGGCATAATCATCCCCTTATAATTGCTTATGTCCTGCCGGACGTTCGCGCGTCCGGCACCTCTCTTACTTAAGAATCCCGAAATCCCTGATGTACCGGTTCATCCAGTACCCGGCACAGTCCTCAAAATTCCAGGAGCGCCAGATCAACGTGCCATCCTGACGGACAACCAGGCGAAAATGTGTTCCCTGATCATCCTCGATAAAGACATTCCGGTACTGTGCGGCAACGGCTTCGGCCTGTTTGCGGGTAAAAGGACCGTCCGGCAGTCCCTGAAGTATTCTGAAATATTCGCTCATCCTCATCTCTCCGGTGATGCCCCGCACTGGACGGGGCGGTTGTCACTGTCTTTCGTTAGAACGGAATGTCGTCATCGAAGTCATACGCGGGTTCAGACGGCTGCTGAGGCTCCGGCTGCGCGGCCTTACGTCCACGGCCTTTCGTTTTCGCGCCTCCTTTTTTCGGTTCCGGCTGTGATTCCGGCTGAGGCTGACCGCTGAACTGTTGCGCCTCTTCCGGCTGAGTCTGAGTACCTGCGGCACGTCCCAGCATCTGCATGGTGCCCGTGGTCTTAACAAGAATTTCGGTGACGTAACGGGTGATACCGTTATCCTCCCAGCTACGGGTGCGAAGCTGACCTTCGATGTAGACCTGCGCGCCCTTGCGCAGATACTCACCAGCCACTTCCGCGAGCTTGCCGAACAGCACCACGCGATGCCATTCTGTCTGCTCCCGTATCTCCCCCGTCTGTTTGTCGCGCCAGCTTTCTGACGTGGCCACCTGCAGGTTTGCCACTGCGCCCCCGTTTGGGATGTAACGGACTTCCGGATCTTTTCCCAGACGACCGACAAGAATGACCTTGTTAATGCCACGAACTGCCATGATGTGTCTCCTTCTGTTGATGTTTTCAGCCCCCATCATCTGTTGAGTTTCGGGAGCCGCGGTTTTGACGTTTTGCGGGGACCTGCTCTTTGTTCCCTCCGGTATTCACCATCACCTGTTTGAGAACCTTCGCCGCATGGGGCATCACTGCCACGGCCTGACGCACCTGTCCTGGGCAGAACGCAAAATTTTTTACCGGGTTTTGGGTAAAAAATTTTGTGGGCTGTTCATTTACCCTGGACAGTCAGTGCGGCAGGTTGTGGCTGTATCAGCCCCCGGCGACAGGGGCTTAAACAGGTGAATGGCACCGGACACAACAACGGGCAGGGACCCGCCGCAACGACGTGAAGCGCGGTTTGCGAAACGGCGTTGCGCCTTACATCCCGGCGTCTTTTTGCCGGGATGCCTGGAGCGCAGGCCACGGCGCGACAGAGGCGGCGCGACCGGAACGGTCGCTGCAAGCCCGGGGTTTTCACGCATCGGACCGTAGCGACAGCCCGAAACCGCGCCAGCGGGTTCGGCGGAGACTGGCGGGTGCGCCAGCAACTGCCTGTCGGAGTCGGGCCTGACGACCGGATGCCGCCAGGCAGCCGGGAGCCGAAGGTGCGCCCGGCAGACAGGACAACACTGCAGTAGTCAGAATCAGAGCGGCAGGAAAAAGAAGAGCAGTAGCAGTAGCAGTAGCAGTAGCAGTAGCAGTAGCAGTAGCAGGAACAACAACATCATCAGTAACAGACAAATGACAGGTCTGAAAAGACAGAAGCCCCCATCAGAACGTCCGCGTAATGAAAGGGGCGGCGCGTGAGCGCGGCCCCTTTCAGCGCCACCGGCGCGCGGTCTTTTCCCGGCGCGGACAGACGGGCATTTATCCTCCCGCCAGCCCTGTGTCATCAGGCACGCAAACGAATAATCATCGTCGGGACATCGGTATAAGCAAACGTGCCGCGCGGCAGCTCCTCGCGGACGTCAGAAAACGGTAACAGCTTCTCCTGCTGGCGCGGCCCGTTGAGACAGACGGCAACCAGAACGCCCCCCGGACGCAACAGGGAAAAAGCCCGCAGGATATGCCGGATATCCTGTCCGTGACTGAACGGCGGATTCATAATGATCCGGCTGTAATACTGCACCGGCTGCCATTCCATGAAGTCGCCACACTGTACCCTGACACCGTTAAAATTTTCCCGCAGATACCGGACCAGCCCGCTGTTAATCTCCACCGCATCACACATGGCCTCCGGCGCGGTATCCCGAATCGCCCGCAGTATGGCCCCGGTGCCGGCAGAGGGTTCCAGAATGTGATCACGGTTGCTGATTTCCGCCAGCGTCACCAGGCGATCACAGACCGGGGCAGGAGTCACAAAAAGCTGAGATTCAGCCCGGATTTCAGCAACCGGCGCGGCGTTATCCAGCCTTGCGCGCATCAGCCGGATACGTTCTCTTAACTGACTGTGCATGCCATTATCTCCGTCATCCCCGGGGATTTCCCGGGGGGATATACCTTATTTCTGTGGGATTTCCGTAATTTTCATGTCGGTGATATACACATTCACCAGACGGAAATTATTGTCCATTGTGCGGCGGTAGCGGTATGCCCCGTGGTCTTCTGCTTCTGCCACACTGCGCACGGCCTTACAGTCCCGGGGCAGGGCGGCCCACTGTGCCTTTGTCATTTCCCGGAAACCTTCCCCCGGATAGTTGACTACCGGCGGACGCTTCGCGGCCTGGCTGGCGATGGCAGCCTCTTCTGCCGATGGTGCTTTGTAGTCCGTGATGCGATCGGGTGTCACTTTCATCGTGCCGCTGTACCCGAGAAAACTGTAATTCGGCGTTGTGACTGAACTCACCGCCCCGTTGCTTTTGTTCACGCGGATGATGGTCAGCCACTCGCCCCGGCTGAAAACCTGTCCGCCCGGCTCAAAATCCTGTGTCCGGGTAACCACGCCGCCGCTTTCGTCCAGCATGGCACGCTCATAGATCAGGCGGTTCTGATAGTGGTTAACCCAGCGTTGCTGATGCTGAATCTGCCGTTCATGATAGCGGATCGCAATTTCGCGGGCCTGCTCCGTGGTGATGATGTCATCATCCAGGGCCGACCATAACGACCGGCTCCCTTCATACTGGCTTTTTTCTGCCGGGCGCGGATACGTATCCAGCGGGAAACAGGCGCTGATATGGTCATGACTGCTGATGAGTTTTGCCATATTCAGATCCAGCGATTCAGCCCGCCACATCGTCAGATATTTCTGCGACTGCGCGATGGTCTTTTCAGCCTTGCGCAAATCAGCTTCGATTTTTTTGATACGACGCCAGCGAACGTCCGGACGTTCTTTATACTTCGCGTGAAGCAGTGCCGACCGCGCCCGCTCTTCCCAGTATTCCGCACGTTCAACGAGCATCACGGCACGTTTCATGCCGTTTTCAATACGCTGCGCATCACGACGGGCGCGGCGTTCGCTGTGATGCCCCACAAGAATGGGCTGACCGGGCGGGATCATCGCGGCCAGTCTTTCCACTTCATCAAGTGCCTGTGCGGATTCACTGGCCCGCTTTCCGCTGTATCCGGTAAACCGCTCCGCCCGTGCTTCCTGACGTTCAGCGAGCGTGCTGTCTTCATCCTCAATCTCTCCGGCAAGTGAGAGGAGCACGTCTTCCCGGCCCGGTGTCCAGGCTGGAGCCACAAACAGCGCCTGTTTTGGTGCCCAGCGAAAACCGGCATCATGCACTTTTTTATACGTCTCCGGGTCAAGACGTGACGCAGCATACAGGCGCAGTTTGTTGTCATCCGGTGAGTAGGTCGCGCGGTACATCTGCACAGGGCTGGCGGCTTCCGGGGCGGTCATGGTGATTGCTGCTAATGTCATAAAATGTTCTCCTTCCGTCTGTTGCCGCCCCTCGCGGGGCGGCTCACCTCATCAGTTAAAAGCGCGTTTCAGTTCAAGTGTGCGGAGCACCTGCCCGAAAGCCGTGTTTTTCATGGCGGGGATGTGTACACCACGTCCCCGGTGAAAACTCCGGGCTATGTGTCGCCCGAATGCTTTCAGCACGGGGTCAATTTCCGGCGCGGGGATGTCTTCGCGTCTGAAACGGGGATGACGGCGGGGCTTTACAGCCGCTGCGGAAGGTGAAACAATACTTACTGTCATAAATGAAACTCCTTATGACACAGGTTAGTGAAGCCGTGAAAATCGATTGCGGCGATTTCTACGGCGTGGATTAAGCAGGTCCCTGACCTGCTTTTTTCATATCTGCATCTGACGCTTTCCGGTGTTTTCCTCCTTCTGTTCCTGCGTTCTCATTACCTGCCAGCCGGATGACTGACAGAACAAATAAATGCGTATTGCCGGAGCCTGAAATAAATCCTGATTTTTAAAGAACATCACCCGTTGAGTTTCGGGAGCCGCGGTTTTGACGTTTCGCGGGAACCTGCTGCTGTATTCCCTGTGGTATGAACTTCACCCGTTTGAGAACCTTCGCCGCAAGGGGCATCACTGCCACGGCCTGACGCACCTGTCCTGGGCAGAACGCAAAATTTTTTACCGGGTTCTGGGTAAAAAATTTTGTGGGCTGTTCATTTACCCTGGACAGTCAGTGCGGCAGGTTGTGGCTGTCTCAGCCCCCGGCGACAGGGACTCATACGGGTGTGTGGCACTTGGCAGGCAATGAGCAGGGACCCGCCGCAACGACGTGAAGCGCGGTTTGCGAAACGGCGTTGCTCCTTACATTCCGGCGCCTTTTGCCGGGATGCCGGGAGCGCAGGCCACGGCGCGACAGAGGCGGCGCGACCGGAACGGTCGCTGCAAGCCATGGTTTCGCGTCAGGGATGGAAGCCCGCCAGGGCGGAGACAGCTCCGCTGGCTCCGTTCACGACAGCCCGCCCCGCCAGGGGGACGCCCGGAAAAGCCATAAACAGGAGAGGAACGGAAAGAAGAGGAAGAGGAAAAAGAAGAAGAACAATAACAAACACGGTAACCACAGAAAAATAGCATCAGAAAAAACATTCCGGACACATCACTAACGGGAAGGGTAACGGGCGACGCGTCAGCGTGGCCCGCTTCCCTTCCGGCAGGCGTCAGCCTGCCAGGGGGGTTCGCGCGGGCTGACAGGCGGCCTCCACCGCCTGCCCTGTATCACCTGTTTCAGCTGCCCTGAAGGATATAGTGACCACCGAGGAAAACCGCCTGCTGATTCGTCACAAAATCGCAGATTTCATCAACAATCTGCGCGGTGGTGAGCGGTTTCTGCCCCATCTCACGACGCCGCGCATTAATCACGGTTTTGTAATTACGCAGAATTTCGCGGGTTTCCGTGCTGATATTCATTACCCGTTCTCCCCGTCCAGCGCCTGACGCATCACCCGCATAATCTCACGTTCTTCCCTGACAAATGCGTCACCGTCGCCCCCGTTCTCGCTCCCGACAGCATGGAGGCGATAAATTTCACTACCAGCCATCACCATCACTTTTTCCAGCAGCACCGCAGGGACTGTTACAAGGCGGTTTACGCGCTTTTCCTCCATCAGTTCATTGACAATATCGGAAACAACTCTGTCACATGCGCCATATACAAAAGCATCGTCCAGCCGCTGCATGACGGTTTCCAGCTCATCGTCTGACAGGTTCCAGTCCTGAGCCATATGGCGCACATTCCCACGGGTCAGCACCACGGCAAAAACGCATTCACTGTCCGGCACGTCTGTATCCAGTACATCGCGGATAATTTCTTTAACAGTACATGTTCTCGTCTCCTTTACAGGGGCGGCATTGCCGCCCCGTCCGTTAATCAGTCCAGCGCCGCGTAAATCGCGTTACATTCGGGGTGAAATTCGATGTGGCTCCACAACTGCGCATCACGCATCCGGTACAGGTGTGTCAGCCCTGCGTTACCGCTGTCGTGGTACAGCCACAACTGGCGGTTAATCACAAGGGAAGTCAGAATGATGCCTGCGGCATCGGCACTGACCGTGCGGTCAAACCAGTTTTCACCGTTAACCAGATGAAAACGGTCGCCATCCGGCATCATGTAACCGCCACCGTCCGGCAGGCGGATGAAGTGCCAGAAGCCTCCCTGATATTCCGGCATCATTTTTTGCGCCAGCGCGTACACATATGCTTCGGCATACAGAAAATCGTTGCCAAACAGGTAAGGCAGAAAAGACAGACGGTCGCACTCTTCAACATTCAGAGTGACAGGTTTCGCATACTGCATGGGATTTCCTCCGTTGTTCACATATTCCGCGACACCGGGCTGTGCCGTGCCTCCATAAAAGCCGGGCGATAAGGCGGGGATGCATAGGGCGCAAGGGAAGCCGCAGCCTGACACACACGGCTGGCGGGAGTTGGAGGGTGAGACCGCGAAATCTGAGCGGGTAAACGACCGGAAAATCACGGCAGACGGGAAGGAGGGACCGGGTGACCGCAGCGGCGAAGCGTATCCTTATATCTTGAAGATGGCATAAACTGAATCTGTAGGTCTGGCAAAGCTCATGCAGCACGTGCGAACCCGAGGGTATTAAGCCCGCATGCAAGCGTCCCGCGCATGAGCTGAGTCACTCATCACAAATCCGTACAGTTGATTGAAACCAAATTCGTATCGTAAGGAAGGGTCATATGAGTCAACCAAATCTGCAATGCATGGGTATTGATGTTGCCAAACTATCGCTGGACATCGCCACCACCGACACGATTGAGCCATTCACTGTGGGTAACGATGAGGATGGTTTCGCTGTTATCACAGATAAACTGAAGCACACCAAAATTAACCTGATTCTCATGGAAGCTACCGGTGGCCTTGAAGCAGCCATTGCCTGTAAGCTTCAGTCAGAAGGATACGATGTGGTTGTGATCAACCCACGACAGGCTAGGGATTTTGCCCGTTCAATGGGATATCTGGCTAAAACAGATAAACTTGACGCCGCCATGCTAGCACAACTGGCCCTGGTCATTGATCGCCATCCGGACCGCAGTCGTTATATACGGCATCTGCCAGATGAGGCACGAGCAGTACTTGCCGCAATGGTCGTCCGTCGTCGTCAGTTGAACCATATGCTGGTCGCTGAGCGTAATCGTCTCTATCCTTCTCATCCCCAAAGCAGGAAGAGTATCGATAACATTATTGATGCGCTTCAAAACGAGCTCGACCGGATCAATGAGCAAATGAAACAACACATGACAGCATTCTTCCAGGAGCAGGCCAGACTGATAGGCAGCGTGAAAGGCGTCGGCGATATCACCGTCGCGTCGCTGATTGCCGAACTACCGGAACAGGGGAAACTCAATCGACGGGAGATTAGTGCTCTAACTGGCGTCGCTCCTCTAAACAGAGACTCCGGGAAAATGCGAGGGAAACGGACCACGTTTGGTGGCAGAGCCGGAGTGAGAGCAACGTTGAACATGGCAGCTCTGGTGGCTACGCAGTTTAATCCTGCCATAAAGCTGTTCTACCAGCGTTTGCTTGCCGCCGGAAAACCCAAAAAACTTGCTCTGGTCGCCTGCATGCGCAAACTCATCACCATTCTGAATACCATGCTCAGAAAAGGGGAAGAGTGGAACGCCTCATTTCAATCACAGGTAATCTCATGACTGCCGGTCATTTTACATAATGACAGAAAGAACAACTGGTAATGACTCCAACTTATTGATAGTGTTTTATGTTCAGATAATGCCCGATGACTTTGTCATGCAGCTCCACCGATTTTGAGAACGACAGCGACTTCCGTCCCAGCCGTGCCAGGTGCTGCCTCAGA